>JACVCL010000178.1 GCA_016742075.1 Phycisphaerales bacterium | reverse complement strand
GCTCTCGCCACCGCATGAGTGCTCCGACGCTGCCCGTCCACCGAGACACCGACGGCCCCACCGCCGCCGTGGTCACGTTGACGCTCTCCCAGCCCGACCGCCCCGTGGTCGTGCTCGACCGCGCCCTCCTCTCGGCCATCGACGCCGCGCTCGACACGATCGCCCGCGACCACGCCGCCTCGATGCGGGGGTTCGTTCTCGCCTCGGCCTCCCGCGTCTTCGTCGCCGGCGCCGACCTCAAGGAGATCATGGCCCAGGGCGACGCCGAGCTGCACGAGTACCTCCGCTTCGGCGCCCGGGTCTTCGGCCGCATCGCCGCCCTGCCCGTCACGACGGTGGCCGCCATCAACGGCGCGGCCCTCGGCGGCGGTCTTGAGCTGGCCATGCACTGCGACCACCTCATCGCCGCCCGCCCCGCCCCCGGCGGCAAGACCTACCAGGTGGGCCTTCCCGAGGCCGGCCTGTGCATCTGCCCCGGCTGGGGCGGCACCAACCTGCTCCCCGCCCGCATGGACCCCGCCAGGGCCATCGAGCTCACCGCCACCGGCAAGACGATGCCCGTCGAGGAAGCCCGGGAGTGCGGCCTCATCGAAGACCTCACGGACCCCGCCGAACTCATGGCCCGCGCCAAGACGCTCGCCCTGCGGTCCAAAGCCGGTTCTCGGACCGAGCCCCGCTGCCTCGCCAGCGCCGACCCCGCCCATCGCCCGAGCCCCGCCGTGATCGCCGCCGTCCGCGCCAAGCTGCCTCCGACCGGGGCCGCCCGGGCCGTGGTGGCCTGCGTCGAGGAGGGGCTGGCCCGCGGCTGGCAGGCCTGCCTGGAAATGGAGCGGCGCGAGCTCGTCCGATTGCGATCCAGCGACGAAGGCCAGAAGGCGATCGGCGCGTTCTTCGCCCGGTCGGCCGCCAAGCCCTGAACCACCACGAGCCACGAGCACCAGACCACCACACCGTCCAGCAGCATCAGGCGGGGGCACAGAGCGGGGGGAAAGCCAGATTGGAGCCACGAGCCATGACGCAACTGAAGGCCGATCTCAAGACCATGAAGGGCGTGTCCGCCAAGGACGCCAAGATGCTCGCCGACGCCGAGGCCCTGCTCGGG
The DNA here is from genome assembly GCA_016742075.1 of Phycisphaerales bacterium. Lineage (GTDB taxonomy): Bacteria > Planctomycetota > Phycisphaerae > Phycisphaerales > UBA1924 > JACVCL01. Next base: position 3,518 of record JACVCL010000178.1, on the reverse strand, counting down.
GCCGAGCCCACCGAGATGGGGTTCGTCAAGAACCTCTTCTGGGGCAACCTGCGCGAGGAGCTGCTCTTCCCCTACCCGCAGGCCGACGCCGAGGAGACCGCCCGCTGCGACCAGCTCATCGCCGCGCTCGACGACTACCTCCGCAACGAGCACCCCGCCGCCCTCATCGACTCCGAGCAGGAGATCCCCGACTGGGTGATCAAGAAGCTCTTTGACCTGGGCGTGATGGGCATGACCATCCCCAAGGAGTTCGGCGGCCTGGGCATGGGCGTCACCAGCTACGTCCGCGTGCTCGAGAAGATCGGCGAGTACTGCGGCTCCTCGGCCGTGCTCGTCTCGGCCCACCAGTCCATCGGCTGCAAGGCCGTCATGCTGTTCGGCAACGAGCAGCAGAAGAAGGCCTGGCTGCCGCACCTGGCCCGCGAGTGGGTCAGCGCGTTCTGTCTCTCCGAGCCCAACGTCGGCTGCGACGCCGCGGGCGTCAGCACCACCTTCCGCAAGAGCGATGACGGCGAGCACTACATCATCACCGGCGGCACCGGCGAGAAGAAGTGGGCCACCAGCGGCGCCATCAGCGGCCTGTTCACCGTCATGGCCCGCGAGGAACGCCCCGACGGCAACGGCAAGATCTCGGCGCTCGTCGTCCACCCCGACATGGAGGGCGTGGAGATCTACCAGAAGAACCGCAGCAAGTGCGGCATCCGCGGCACCTGGCAGGCCCGCATCCGATTCCACAACGTCAAGGTCCCCAAGTGGCACCTGCTGCACCAGGAGGGCCGCGGGCTCAACGTCGCGCTCACGTGCCTGAACTACGGCCGCTGCACCCTCTCCGCCGGCATGCTCGGCGGCGCCACCCGGGCCATGAACCAGGCCGTCAAGTGGTCCCGCACCCGCTACCAGTTCCAGCGCCCCCTCAGCGACTGGGAGCTCGTCAAGGCCCGCATCGCCAACATGGCCGCCCTCTGCTACGCCATGGACGCCATGCTCTACTACACCACCGGCATCCTCGACCGCAAGGACGGCGACATCATGGTCGAGACCGCCGTCTGCAAGACCTTCTGCTCCGAGATGGGCTGGCGCGTCGTCAACGACGCCATGCAGATCATGGGCGGCGAGTCGTACATGCAGGAGAACGAGGTCGAGCGCATCTTCCGCGACTCGCGCATCAACCTCATCGTCGAGGGCGCCAACGAGGTGATGCAGTCGTTCATCTTCGGCTACGGCGGCAAGCAGCTCTCCGAGCAGATGGGCGCCGTGAAGAACCTCCTCACGTGGGAGGGCGCCGGCGACGAGAACGAGGGCTTCGGCGCCAAGGTCGCCCGCCTGCTCAAGAACGGCTTCAACCCCGCCGTGCTCAAGGTCGCCCTGCCCCTGGGCCTCGAGCTGTTCCTGGGCCTCAAGAAGGCCGCCCCGCGCGTCACGAAGGTCCACCCGAGCCTTCAGAGCCAGGCCGACCGCCTCTGCGACCTCGTCCGCGAGCACAGCCACCAGTTCAAGCTCGCCGGCAAGGAGCACGAGGCCCGCATCATCGAGCGCCAGCTCGTCCAGGCCCGCGTGGCCGATAACGCCATCTACCTCCACGCCATGGCCTGCACGCTCTCGAAGCTCGACCGCCAGATCCGTTCCGGCGAGGAGGGCGTCGAGTTCGAGCGCGACCGCGCCGCCGCCCTGCACTTCCTCGACCAGGCCGAGATCTGGATCCGCGACAACTGGCGTCGCCTCCGCGACAACGCCGACGCCACCCTCACCAAGGCCGCCGAGACCGCCATCGCCCACAGCGACACCCAGCCCAACCACCTCTTCATCGTCCCCGAGACCAGCCCCGTCGCCAAGGGCACCGGCCGCGCCCCGCGCAAGGAGGGCGTCAAGCAGTTCCCCGGCGGCGCCGTCTCGGCCCGCAAGGAGTTCGTCTGATCCGCGACCCCCGCTGATCCCGACCACCCCCGCGCCCGGGCCCCCGCCCGGGCGTTTTTCCGCGCCGCCCGACCCGCTCCCCGGGCCGGGCCGCGGGCCCCGGCCCATATACTCACCCCGATCGTTCCTCTCCCGCCGCGCGGAGCACGCCCCATGCCGAAAAAGACCGCCTACCAGGCCAAGATCGAGCACATCCAGATCCTCGACGAGCAAGGCAAACTCGACGCCGCGCTCAACAAGGGCGGCCTCGGCGACGAGGACGCCGTCTTCCTCTACGAGCAGATGACCGTCTCGCGCACCTACGACGAGATCGCCTTCAAGCTTCAGCGCTCCGGACGCATGGGCACCTACCCGCAGAACAAGGGCCAGGAGGCCGGCCCCGGCGGCATCGGCCTCGCTGTGCTGCACCGCGGCAAGAAAGACTGGCTGGTGCCCTGCTACCGCGAGAACCTCGCGCTGTTCCTCAACGGCCTGCCCATGGAGAAAATCCTCCTGCACTGGATGGGCGACGAGCGGGGCAACCAGATCCCCGAGGGCGTGCACATCCTGCCCATCTCCATCCCCATCGGCACCCACCCGCTGCACGCCTGCGGCCTGGCCTTCGCCGAGAAGTACCGCAAGACCGGCCGCGCCGCCGTCACCTTCTTCGGCGACGGCGCCACCAGCGAGGGCGACTTCCACGAGGCCTGCAACTTTGCCAGCGCCATGAAGCTGCCCGTGGTCTTCTTCTGCCAGAACAACTTCTGGGCCATCAGCGTCCCCCGCGCCATCCAGACCGGCTCCGAGACCATCGCCCAGAAGGGCCTGGCCTACGGCATGCCCTGCTTCCAGATCGACGGCAACGACATCTTCGCCAGCTACAAGGTCGGCAAGGACGCCCTCGAGCTCGCCGTCGAAGAGAGCCGCCCGGTCTTCATCGAGGCCATCACCTACCGGCTGGGCGACCACACCACCGCCGACGACGCCCGCCGCTACCGCGACTCGGCCGAGCTCGAGAGCTGGCAGAAGAAAGACCCCCTCATCCGCACCCGCAAGTACCTCGAGAGCAAGAAGCTCTGGAACGACAAGAAGCAGGCCGATCTCGAGGCCCGCGCCAAGAAGCTCACCGAGGAGGTCGTCCGCAAGGCCGAGGGCATCGAGAAGCCGGGCATCGACGACATCTTCGACTACACCTTCGCCGAGCTCAACGACGAGCTCCGCACCCAGAAGCGCACGCTCCGCACCGCGTCTCTCGCCCAGCACCCCGAGCAGGAGCGCCTCAGCCGCTGACGGTCCGCCCGCCGGCCCACGCCACCGCCGCCGAGCCACCCGGGAGCTTCCGATGAATGCCAGCGACGTCCGCAAAATCCTGCTCACCCAGCCCTTCGAGCCCTTCGAGATCCTCATGGTCGACGGCCGCCGGTTCCTCGTCGACCACCCCGACTTCCTCTTCGTTCCGCCCGTCCGCGCGTCGTGGGTGCTGCTCGTGCACCCCGACGGCACCCCCGAGCAGATCAACACGCTGGTGATCAGCAGCATCCGCCGTCTCAAGCCCCGCAAGCCCGCCGCGGCCCGCGCCCGCCGGCGCAAGTCCGCCTGAGCCACCCCCACCGCCACCCCCACCG
>JACVCL010000177.1 GCA_016742075.1 Phycisphaerales bacterium | reverse complement strand
CCTCCCACCCATGCCCTACACCCTCAAACCCTCCGACGAAGGCTACGGCGTCGACGTCGAGTCCCTCGACTACCTCAAGGGCCACCTCGACACCGGCGACCGCTGGACCCTCAACTTCGGGCCCCAGCACCCCGCCACCCACACCACCCTCCGCCTGGTCCTCGAACTCGACGGCGAACGCGTCGCCCGCTGCACCCCGCACATCGGCTACCTCCACTCCGGCTTCGAGAAGCTCGCCGAGCACCTCGACTACAACCAGTACGTGACCATCGTGTCACGCATGGACTACCTCTCCCCCATCGGCAACGACATCGCCTGGCACCACGCCGTCGAGAAACTCTTCGGCGTCGAGATCACCCCGCGCTGCAAGGTCCTCCGCACCATCCTCGCCGAGATCGCCCGCGTCCAGAACCACCTCCTCTGCGTCGGCGCCGCCGCCCTCGACCTCGGCGGATTCACCGGCTTCCTCTACGCCTTCAACGTCCGCGAGAAAATCTACGACCTCGTCGACTACGTCTCCGGACAGCGATTCCACCCCGACTGGACACGCGTCGGCGGCGCCCAGAAAGACCTCCCCGACGACGACACCTTCCGCGCCATGTGCCGCGCCATCGTCGACAAGGAAGTCCCCCAGGCCGTCAAGGACCTCGAAGACCTCGTCCTCCGCAACCGCATCTTCATCGACCGCACCGCCGGCATCGGCATCATCACCCGCCAGGACGCCGCCGCCTGGTCCCTCACCGGCCCCATGGCCCGCGCCAGCGGCGTCGCACGCGACATCCGCAAAGACGAGCCCTACCTCTGCTACGCCGACAACTGGGACGGACAGGGCCGCCCCGCCGTCGACTTCAAAGTCCCCGTCCACTCCGACGGCGACGTCTACGCACGCTTCCAGCTCCGCATCGAGGAAATCCGCCAGTCCCTCCACATCATCCGCCAGCTCCTCGCCGACGACCTCTGGGCACAGATCAAGGGCGCACCGCTCGACGCCTTCGCCGACTCCAAGTTCGTCAAGCCCAAAAAGAACGAGGTCTACGGCTCCATCGAGGGCCTCATCCAGCACTTCGAACTCATCATGACCAACCGCGGATGGGACGCCCCCATCGCCGAGTGCTACGCCTGCCAGGAGTCCCCCAACGGCGAGCTCGGCTACCACCTCGTCGCCGACGGCACACCCCGCCCCTGGCGCGTCCGCGTCCGGCCCCCCGTCTTCATCAACTACCAGGTCATGGCCAAGCTCACCGAGGGCCACATGCTCGCCGACATCGTCGCCATCCTCGGCTCCATCAACGTCGTCGCCGCCGAGCTCGACCGCTGACCACCCGGACCACCGCCCCGGTTCACTCGACAAACCCCGTTCAGACGATATAGTTTCCTCGTCCATCCCATGCCCCCCCACCCAGCGGGGCCGCCGGTCATTCGATCGCGGCCCCGCGTTATTTTTGCCCTTCACGACCCAACCCCGGCCCGCTCCGGGGAGCCGTCCCCCGAGCCGGGCAAGCCGGGCTCAACCGCCGACGCCGCCCAGCGCGGGCCGACGCCGGGGGTGAGCAAGGGTTCCCGGACCCTCACCACCGCCCCCGGTACCCTCCCGCGTCACGCCGACGCCGCGATCGGCCGATCCCCTCTGGCCCGCGCCATCCCGCGCCCGACCCCCGCCCGACCCTCGCCCCAACCATGATCAACGCCGTCATCTGCTGGACCGACGTCTCCGGCTACATGGCCTCCTGCTACCGCGCCATGGCCGCGCGCTCCGACGTCCGCCTCTCGGTCATCGCCCGCAAGGTCGACGCCCAGCTCAGCCACGCCGGCTTCAAAGACGACCTCCTCCGCGGCGTCGACGCCGAGCTCCTCACCTGGGATGAACTCTCCGACATCCCCCGCGTCACCAACCTCGTCGCCTCCAAAAAACCCGACGTCATCGTCGTCTGCGGATGGGCCGTCCCCAGCTTCCGCGCCCTCGCCACCGACCCGCGACTCGCCTCCGCCGCCAAGGTCATGGGCATGGACACCCCCATGCTCGGCACCCTCCGCCAGCGCCTCGGCGGCATGGTCCGCCGCGGCTTCTTCTCCCGGATCGACCGCGTCTTCGTCACCGGCGAACGCAGCTTCCAGCTCGCCCGCACCCTCGGCTTCGAAGAGGCCCGCATCCGCCGCGGCGTCTACGGCATCGACTACCCCGCCCTCGCCCCGCTCCACGCCCGCCGCGCCGCCCGCCCCGACGGCTGGCCCCGACGCTTCCTCTACCTCGGCCGCTACGTCCCCGACAAGGCCATCGACGTCCTCGCCGCCGCCTACGAGCAGTACCGCGCCCTCGCGCCCGACCAGCCCTGGCCCCTCACCTGCTGCGGACAGGGGCCACTGGCCGACCTCCTCCGCCGCGTCCCCGGCGTCGACGACCGCGGATTCCTCCAGCCACCCCAGCTCCCCGACGTCTACGTCGAGCACGGCGCCTTCGTCCTCGCCTCACGCTTCGACCCCTGGCCCCTCGTCGTCGTCGAGAGCGCCGCCGCCGGGCTCCCCATCCTCTGCACCGAGGCCTGCGGCTCCGCCGTCGAGTGCGTCCGCTCCTTCCACAACGGCCTCACCGTCGCCACCGAAGACCCCGCCGCCCTCGCCCGCGGCATGCTCTGGATGCACACCAACCACCACCGCCTCCCCGACATGGGCGCGCACGGCCGCGAGCTCGCCGCCGCCTACTCCGCCGAACGCTGGGCCGAACGCTGGGCCACCGCCTTCCGCGAACTCCTCGACCAGCGCCGCTGACCACCACCACCCCCGCCTCCATGCACATCGTCCACTTCTTCTCCCACATGATCCTCTCCTACGGCGGGCCCGTCCGCGCCGTGCTCGATCTCTCCGCCGCCTGCGCCGCCGCCGGCCACCGCGTCACCATCCTCACCCTCCACGACGACGACACCCCCAGGCCCTGGCGCGCCTCCGAGGCCGACGACCAGCACCAGCGCAACCTCCCCCGCGTCATCAAGTTCCCCGGCCGCGCAGGCCCCGCCGACTGGCTCACCCGACCCATGCGCGACCTCGCCCGGTCCGTCCTCCAGGACGCCGACTGCCTCCACGTCCACGGCATGTGGATGACCGGCAACCACCAGCTCGCACGCCTCGCCGAACGCCTCGGCCGCCCCTACCTCCTCAGCGTCAGGGGCATGCTCGACGACTGGTCCATGGCCCAGAAGTCCGCCAAGAAACGCCTCTTCATGGCCCTCTTCGCCCGCCGAACCCTCGAGCGCGCCGGCGTCGTCCACTGCACCGCCGAGGGCGAGCTCACCCAGGCCCGCAAGTGGGCACCCGCCGCCCGATGGACCGTCATCCCCAACCTCCTCAACCTCGACGAGTTCCGCAACCTCCCCGGCCCCGACGCCGCGCGCACCCGCTTCCCCGCCCTCGCCGCCTCCCACGGACCACGCCTGCTCTTCCTCAGCCGCGTCCACCCCAAGAAAGGCTGCGAGGTCCTCATCCGCGCCCTCGCCCTGCTCGCCCCCGGCCACCCCGGCGCCGTCGCCCTCTTCGCCGGCAACGCCGACGCCGACTACCTCGCCGCCCTCCGCCGCCTCGCCGCCGAGCTCAACATCGCCGACCGCGTCCACTTCCTGGGCCTCGTCACCGGACGCGAAAAACTCTCCCTCTACCAGGCCTCCGACCTCTTCGTCCTCCCCACCAGCCAGGAGAACTTCGGCTTCGTCTACTTCGAAAGCCTCGCCTGCGGCACCCCCGTCCTCACCACCGACCTCGTCGACACCTGGCCCGAACTCAAGGCCTCCGGCGGCGCCGTCATCACCCCGCAGGACCACCGACAGGTCGCCGACGCCGTCGCCAGACTCTGGGCCGACCCCGCCAATCTCCGCGCCATGGGCGCCCGCGGCCGCGAGTGGACGCTCCGCGAACTCGACACCCACGCCGTGCTCGCACGCTTCCTCGACATGTACCACGCCCTGCCCCGCCCACGCCCCTGACCGCCCTCACCGCGCCCGCCCGGTCTCCAGCGCCCGCACCGCGCAGTGCACCGCCGCCGAGAACAGCACGGTGAACACCAGGAAACCCAGCACCCCCGCCAGCACCGCCCCCGCCGTCGGCATCTGACGCAGCAGCGGGCCCACCACCGGCAGCCGAGGCGACGCCGCCAGCCCCAGCGCCGGAACACCCAGCACCACCGCCCGCACCAGCCACGGCCGCGCCGCGCGGAAGTCCCGCGACAGCGGGATCACCCCCGACAGCACCACCAGCCCCAGACCCGCCGCGATCCGCGCCAGCGCCGGACCCAGCAGCGACACACCCATCCCCGTCGTCCCCTGCTGCCCGCCCCCGCCCATCGCCCGCGTCGCGAACGTCGGCTCGGCCAGCACCGCCCCCACGAACACGCACCCCCCCACCATCAGCGTCGCCAGCGCCGGACCCTCTCGGAACTTCCCCAGCCCCACCATCACCCCGAACATCGACGCCACCAGCGTCACCACCTCGAACCCCACCAAAAACCACAGCGTTACCGCCCCCGCACCCTGCCGGCCGATCCCCCCCCGGCCCCTTAACCACTCGAGAGCTGCCGACGACCCTCCCCGTGAGCCGCTCGAGTGCACCGAGCTCTTCCCACACAGTGAGACAATACGCAAGAACTAG
>JACVCL010000176.1 GCA_016742075.1 Phycisphaerales bacterium | reverse complement strand
CCGGGGGGGAGTGGGGCGCGGGCGGGGGGGGGGGGGGGGGGGCGCTCGCCGGCTGCGCGCCGGGCGGGCGGGGGGGGGAGGGGGGGGAGGCACGGCGGTCCGGGGGCCGGGGCGGGCGCAGCCTCGGGCGCGGGCGCCGGGGCCGACCAGCCGTACAACTCCGGCGGGGTCTCGGCGCCGATGGGCCAGCGGCGGAACGCGACCACGCGCCAGCCGCCCCACGGGCCCTGAAGGTGCACGGTGCAGCGCTGGAACAGCCCCGCGCCGGGGCCGGGCGGCGTGCCGCCGGGGCCGGTGAGCGTGACGACGGGGCGCAGGATGTCGACCGTGGCCTCGCCGCCGCCGCGGATCCACACCTTCGTCACGTGGTACGTCGGCAGGCCGGCGGTGTCGGGGCTGGGCAGCACCGACATGGGGGCGTTCACCGCGGCCATCACCTCGTTGGCGCGGCGCCACTCCATCGCCGCGGGAAGATTGATGACGAACCGCCCCTCGACCGGGTGCTGCCGGATGACCTCGCGCAGGGCCGAGGCCACGATCTCGGGCACCGGGGCGATGTTGGGGTTGTTCACCGAGGGGTCGCGGCCGTGCTCGCCGACCTCGGGGTAGTTGGCGGAATAGGCGCAGCCGAGGGCCCCGAGCGCGACCCAAACGGCCGCGGCGGCCACGCCGGCACGGGCCGGCCGCAGGGCCCGAAGCGAAAGAGAAGGCTTGGCGTATCGACTCATGCACGCGCTCCGGAGATTCTGGAAGTTCCCGCGCCCGAACCCGGCCGACAGGCGAACCTTCATAGTGTATCGGCCGGGGCGGCCCGCTTGGCCCTCCGCCCGGCCGCGGGCCTGTGGCCCCCTGCTCCAGACTCCCGGTCCCGCTCGCCCCCCCCACTTTCCCCGCCGAGGTTGTCGCCGACATGGCCTTGAACCAGCCGAGCCCGAGCGGTCCTTCGCGGTATGTCGTCGGGATTTCCGGCGCATCGGGCGCGGTGTACGCGCGGCGGGTGATCACGCAGATCCTGCTCGCCGGCCACGAGTGCCACCTGGCCGTCACGCCCTACGGCGCCCGGCTGCTCTACGACGAACTGGCCATCGAGCGGCTGAGCAAAGACACCCTGCACCGCGTGACCGACTTCCCCGGCCCGGACCACCCGGCGCTCGAGCGCCTGCGGTACTACCCGCACAAGGACGTCGGCGCGCCGATCGGATCGGGCTCGTTCCGGCACCGCGGCATGGTCATCGTGCCGTGCTCGAGCCACACCCTGAACTCGATCGCCGCGGGCGTGGGCGACACGCTGGTGACACGCGCCGCGGCCGTGGCGCTCAAAGAGCGCTTCCCGCTGGTGGTGGCCCACCGCGAAGCGCCGCTGACGCTCATCGACATCCGCTCGATGGAGACGCTCACGCTCGCCGGAGCCACCATCTGCCCGTGCAACCCCGGCTTCTACCTCCTGCCGCGGACGCTCGACGACATCGTGAACTTCGTCGCCGCCCGCCTGCTCGACTCGCTGGGCGTCGAGCACTCGCTGAAGGTTCGGTGGGACGAGCACCTCAAAGAACAGCGCGGCGAGCCGCACGAGACGGCGGCGGAGGGGTGAGGGCGGAGGGGTGAGGGCGGAGGCGTGGGCAGCCTGGCGTGACGAACACCAACCTCACGATTGGGGCTGGCGGTCGTCGTCGTCGTTGGCGGCGGCAAGGATGGCGGAGGCGAGGTACGCGACGGGCTTGCGTCCGGGCACCTCTGAGAGGATGCCTGCGTCGATCAGGCGTGCCACATCGGCCTTGGCGGTCTTGTAATCAACGCCGCGACGGGACTCGACGATCGGCACGGTGAGCACCGGTGAGGCGAAGAGCTCGTCGAGCGTGTCGAGGACGCGGGCTTTCACGCCCGCTTCGGCCAGTCGGCGGCGGTAGCGGTCGCGCAGGCCGAGCAGCCGATCGATGCGGCGGGCGGTGTCGACGGCCTGATCGGCCACGCCCCGCAGGCAGAACAAGGTCCATTCTCGCCACGCGCCCTCGGTGCTGACGCGGTAGAGCAGGTCCATGTAGCGGGCCCGGTGACGATCGAAATAGGCGCTCATGTACAGCCAGGGCCGGCCGAGGCCGCACATGGACATCACCGACAACGCCAGAAGCAGCCGCCCGACACGCCCGTTGCCGTCGCAGAAGGGGTGGATGGTCTCGAACTGATAGTGGAGCCAGAACGCGGCGATCAGCGGGTCGGGCGCGATCGGCCCGTGCATCGCGCGCTCGAAGGCGTCGAGGCAGTCCGGCAGCTCGGAGGGCGGCGGCGGCACGAAGCGGTCGCCGATCGACACCTGAACGCGCCGGAACTCGCCCGGCGTCTTGTCGGCCCCGCGCACACCCACCAGCAGGGCCGCGTGCAGCTCGCGGACCAGCCGGAGCGAGAGTGGGATCTCGCCCAGACGCTCGACGCCCAGGCGCAGAGCCCGCTCGTAGTTGGCGACCTCCCGCAGACCTTCGACCGCTTCGCGGGGATCGTCGAGCTCGAAGAGCAGCAACTCCTCCGCGGTGGCGTCGATGTCCTCGATCGCCGACGAGCGGATCGCCTCACGCCGCTGCAGCGGCCGCAGCAGCATCGCCGGCTCCATCAGCCGCTGGCCCGCCCCCTCCACGAGCATCAGCCGCGACTTCGCCTCCACCAGGGCCGCCCACTGCTCGTCGTCCATGCGCCACAGATCGGACGGCGGCGGGAGCGGACCGGGCACGAACACATACCCGCCCGCCGGCGAAGCCTTGATCAACCGGCCGTGCGATCTGGCACCGAACGCCGTAGGATCCATCGCCTTTCCTCCCCATTTCACCCATGTCTAGTGGAATAATCGGTGGAAAAATCCACTGCGTCAAGCCCAGAGCGGAGAAATCTCCACTCAACAACCCCCCTGACCAGGGCCCCGACGGGCGCCGCCCTCGCCGCCGCGCTGGCCGACATCAAGCTGCACCACTCGGTCTTCGCCCTGCCCTTCGCGGTGCTCGCGGCGTTCCTCGCGACGCCCAAGCCGGTGGCCTGGCCGGTCTTCGGCGGGCAATTGGCGCTGGTGGTGGTGTGCATGGTCGCCGCCCGCACGTTCGCGATGCTCGTGAACCGGCTGGCCGACGCGTCGATCGACGCCCGCAACCCGCGCACGGCGCGCCGGGCGATCCCCGCGGGGCGGATGTCGCGCCGGCAGGCCGCCGCGTTCGCGGGCGTTGCCGCGGCGGGGCTGGTGGCCGGGGCCGCGGGGTTCCTGCTGTTCTTCGGCAACGCCTGGCCCATCGCGCTCTCGCCGCTGGTGCTGGCGATCCTCGCGTTCTACTCGTTCACCAAGCGGTTCACGTCGGCGGCGCACGTGTTTCTTGGGCTGGCGCTGGGCGTCTCGCCGCCGGCCGCGGCCATCGCGGTGAACCCGCCCCTGCTGTGGAACGACTTCGGCCTTGCCGCGCACACGCTCGCCGGCTTCGTGCCCGTGCCGATGCCGGTGGGCCTCTCGTGGACGCTCTGGCTGCTCGCGGCGTTCGTGCTGCTGTGGGTCGCGGGCTTCGACATCGCCTACGCGCTGCAGGACCTGGACTTCGACCGCGCCGAGGGGCTGCGGTCGATCCCCGCCGCCCTCGGCGCCCGCGGCGCACTGGCCGCCAGCCGGTCCATGCACCTCACCGCGTTCCTGTGCCTCCTGCTCGCCTTCCGCGCCGCGCCGCCCTTCGGGCCCGTGTTCGGCGTCGCGGTCGCGGGGGTGGCGGTGCTGCTCATCCTCGAGCACGCCGTGCTGGCCCGACGGGGCACCGCGGGGCTCCCGCTCGCGTTTTTCACGTTGAACGGTGTGGTTTCCGTGCTCCTGGGCGTGGCCGGAATAGTGGATGTGCTGGCCTGATTTCTGGCCCATACAGGGCAAATGCCGCGCATATCCATAAGGATCTTTCCCCTACTCGATTGTTTTTTGACCCGAGATGGGATTTCTCCCAGCAAACCTCTGGACACAGCCGATCGGCGTGGTAGTCTGTACCTGTCTCGATGAGGGCATCGGCCCTCCCAACCCAGCCCCCGGAAGGCCGGCGTAGCGACTTTCGTTGCTCGCCGGCTTTTTTCTTTCCTCCCCGCCCCCCGCCCGCCAAGCCGCCGCACGCCCGGGCCCGACGGGGCTTTCAGACAATTCTGAAAAGTCGCCTCCTATCCTCTTCCTCGCCATGCCCCCCGCCGCGAAGGTCATCACCGAGGCCCAGGACCGCTTCATCGCCACGTGGGGTCAGATGGGCTCGGCGTGGGGCATCAGCCGCACCATGGCCGAGGTGCACGCCCTGCTCTACATCACCGGGCAGGACCTCTGCACCGACGACGTGATGGACCGCCTGCAGATCTCGCGCGGCAACGCCTCGATGTCGCTCCGCGGCCTGCAGGACTGGGGCCTCATCGACCGCGTGCACAAACGCGGCGACCGCAAGGAGTACTTCCGCGCCGAGTCCGATGTCTGGACCATGTTCAAGACCATCGCCCGCGAGCGCAAGAAGCGCGAGCTCGACCCCGTCGTCGCCTCGCTCTACGAAATCCGCGACCTCACCGGCCCCGCCCGCGCCCCCGCCGCGAAGGTCATCACCGAGGCCCAGGACCGCTTCATCGCCACGTGGGGTCAGATGGGCTCGGCGTGGGGCATCAGCCGCACCATGGCCG
>JACVCL010000021.1 GCA_016742075.1 Phycisphaerales bacterium | reverse complement strand
TCCGATGGACTCCTGGAGGCTGAGCAGCGGCAGGATGATGGACAGCACGACGAACCCCACCACACCGGCGAGCACGACGATGAGGATCGGGGGCAGGATGCTGGTGAACAGCTTGATGGACGACTCGGTCTTCTCCTCGAAGGCGTCGGCGGCCTGGAGGAGCATCTCGTCGAGCTTGCCGGTGCGCTCGCCGAGGTTGGTGATCTGCACGAGCAGGGGCGGGAAGTAGCCGGAGCGCTCCATGGGCTCGGAGATGGTCTGGCCCGAGCCGACGCGGTCGCAGACCTCGTCGATGGCCGCCTCCATGGCCTTGTTGCCGAGGGTGCCCCGGGTGATGCGGAGGGCCTGCAGCACGGGCAGGCCGGCGGCGGCGAGGGTGCCGAAGGTGCGGGTGAAGCGGGCGACGGCCACGTCGCGGACCATGGCGCCCAGGACGGGGATGCGGAGGGTGAAGCGGTCGATCGCCAGACGCGGCCCCGGCTGGCTGTAGAGGCGGGTCCAGATGAACGCGGCGGCGGCGGCGCCGCCGATCACCAGCCACCAGTACGAGCCGAAGAAGGCCGCCACGGCCTGCACCACGCGGGTGGGCAGGGGCATCACGAGCAGCTGGCCGCTGACCGCCTGCATCACGCGCGGCACGATGACCGTGACGACCACGATCACCGCGATACTCACGGCCAGGAAGATGATCGCCGGGTAGGTGAGGGCGCCCACGAGCGAGCGGCGGAGCTTCACGTCGCGGTCGAGCAGCTTGGCGGCCTGCGCCAGCACCTCGCCCAGCCGGCCGGCCTGCTCACCGGCGTAGACCAGATTGACGACCAGATCGGTGAAGGGGCGGCCGAACCGCTTCATCGAGTCGGAGAGCGTCTGGCCGGTCTCGACACCCTCGATGAGCGAGGCGAGCATGGCCTTCTGCGGGGCGGTGCGGCCCTGGCGGGCGAGCGTGCGCAGGGCGGGCACCAGCGGCAGGCCGGCCTGCACGGCGGTGGCGAGCTCGCGGATGAAGCCGGCCATCTCGCCCTTGCTCATCACCCGCTTGAAGAGACCCGAGCCCGAGACGGCGGTATCGAGCCCTTCGCCGACGGGCCCGGCCGTCTCGGCGGCGTCGCCGGTGAGTTCCTCGACGCGGGTGGGTGTCTCGCCGCGCTGCACGAGCAGGCGGATGGCGGCGGCGCGGTCGGGCGCCTCGACGAGCTGCATCGCGGCGGCGGCCGATCCGCCCGGCCCGCCGCCCGCGGAGATCGGGCCGTTGCCGCGGGCCAGCGTTGTGTAGCGGAAGGTGGGCATCGGTGCGGGCGGTCGGCCGTGGCGGAGGGGCTATGCCTGGGCGCCGGCGGGCTCGTCGGCGTCCTGGGTGGCGCGGAGGACTTCGTCGATCGACGTCAGACCCATCGAGGCCTTGACGAGGCCGTCGCGGCGCATCGTCTCGTGGTCGGAGGGGGCCAGGCGCAGCAGTTCCTGCGCGTTCATGCGCTGCGAGATCGCCGAGCGGAGGGCGGGGGTGATCTCCAGCACCTCGTAGTAGCCCAGGCGGCCCTTGTTGCCCGATCCGTCGCACTTCTCGCACCCGGCGCCGGCCCAGCTCATGCCGTCCTTGAACAGGGCCAGTTCGACGTCGGCCAGGCGGTGTTTCCAGGTGTCGGGGATGGGCACGGCCCGCTTGCACGCCGAGCAGATCCGCCGCCCCAGCCGCTGGGCCAGCACGCCCTCGAGGACGCTGGCGAGCAGGAACGGCTCGACCCCCATGTCGATCATGCGGCCGACGGCCGAGACCGCGTCGTTGGTGTGCAGGGTGCTGAACAGCAGGTGGCCGGTGAGGGCCGAACGCACGGCGATATCGGCCGTCTCGCGGTCGCGGATCTCGCCGACCATGATCACGTCGGGGTCCTGGCGCAGGATCGACCGCAGGCCCGAAGCGAAGGTGAGGCCGCGCTTGGGGTTCACCGGGATCTGGTTGACGCCCGAGAGCTCGTACTCGACGGGGTCCTCGATGGTGATGATCTTCAGCGAGGGGTCGTAGAGCTTGCTGAGGGCGGCGTAGAGCGTGGTGGTCTTGCCCGAGCCGGTGGGGCCGGTGACCAGCGCCATGCCGTGCGGCAGATCGATCAGCCGCTGCATGGCGTCGCGGTCGGGCTTGCGCATGCCCAGCGATTCGAGGTCGAGGTTCACCGCCTCCTTGTCGAGGATGCGCATGACCACCGACTCGCCGTAGATCGTCGGCACCGTCGAGACGCGGATGTCGACCTTGCGCCCCTCGAAGCGGAGGGTGATGTGCCCGTCCTGAGGGACGTAGCGCTCGGCGATGTTCATGCCGGCCATGATCTTGATGCGGCTGGTGATCGCCGGCTGCAGGTGCTTGGGCGGCGGCGTCTGCTCGACGAGCACGCCGTCGACCCGATACTTGACGCTGAGCTTCTTCTCGAAGGGCTCGACGTGGACGTCGCTCGCCCGGCTCCGGATGGCCTCGAGAATGATCAGGTTGACGAGGTTGATGAGCGTCGGCTGCTCGGCCATCCGGTGCAGCTCGTCGGCGTCGATGGCCTCGAGATTGGCCACCAGGTCGTCGGCCTCCTGCCCGGCCTGACCCGACAGGCGCGCGGCCACCTCGGCCGCCGTGGTGCCGTAGGCATCGCGGAGGAAATCCCGGAACAGGTCGGCGTTCATGCCGTACCGCGTCACGGGCATCTGGGCGACGACCGAGACCTCGTCGGCCGCGGCCAGATCCTGCGGATCGAACATGGCCATGTGCAGGCGTGCCGCCGCCCCACCCCCGGAAGCCCCCCCGGAAACGCCCCCGGAGCCGGGCCGACGCTCGATGCGGAACGGAACCACCCGCAGACGCATGGCCTGATCGGCGCTCAGCACCGCCAGCGCCTGGGCCTCGGCGTCCGGGCGCTCGGACAGCACCCGAACACCCAGCCCGGGCGCACCGTTCCCCGAACCGTTCACGCTGCCTGAGGGCTTGGCCTGGAGTGTCGTCATGCGGGGCTGGGCTCGGGGGAACAGGAACCGACCGCCGGATTGTAGGGAAGGCGATCGGGTGGGTTTCGCAAACGGCCGGCCGCGCGATGCATCGCGGGCACAGGCACCGCGCGGCCCCCCGGGCCCAACGCTCGAGAAAGGGTTTTCTTACCCGCCGCCCGCCGCGGCGCCGGCCCGTGCCCCCGGGGCCCGGCTCGCCGCGGGCAGGCGTGCGGCCTGTTCCGGGGTGAGCGCGGCGCGCACGGCGTCGCCGGTCCGGCGGTCGAGATCCTGACGGGCCGACCGGGCGTCGCGGAGCGGTTGGGGCTCGTCCTCGCCGCCGCCCATCCGGATGACCATGGCCCCGCCGCCGCCGAGATTCACCGGGCCGCCGCCGGCGTCTTCGTGCTCCTTGAGCGCGGCGGCCCATCGATCGTTGATCGGCGCGGCCTCTCGCTGGTACTTCTCGCGCAGGCCGGCCAGCGCCTGCTTTTGGTCGGCCGAGAGATCGTCGAAACGCTCGGCCGCGGCGAGCTGCCGCAGGACCGAGGGTTCGCGGTAAACCTGCGGGAACGAGGCCTTGCGCACCTCGGCATCGAAGCGGGCGGCCTCGTCGGCGGAGAGCACCGAGGCGATCTGCCGGGCGTGGCGGGCGTTGACGTCTCGCACCTTCCGGCCGGCTTCGCGGAGCTCTTCGAGCTGCTTCTGGAGCTCGGACGGATCGAGCCGCTGCGTGGTGCCGGGGCCGAGGAGCTGCGGCTGGTTCCTGCGCACCTGCTCGCGCGCGGCGAGGGCCTTGTCGAGCTCGGCCGAGTACGAGGCCAGAAGCGGATCGACCTTCGCGGCGGTTTCGGCCGGGAACGAGAGAGATTCGGCCACCCGGAAGAGGTCGACGGCCTCGCCGCTCAGCGAGCCGAGCGGGAGGAACTGGTCGCGACGCCGGGCCTCCTGCATCGCGGGCCAGCGGGCGAGCTGGGCCTCGTCGAGCGTGAGGCGCATGTCGTCGAAGAGTGTCTTCTCGAACTTCTCGCGGGCGGCGTTGAGCCGGCGCTGGACGTCGGGCATGCGGCGGGCGAAGACCTCGGCGTCCTGAGATTCCTGGAACTCGGCGCGGATCTCGTCCATCGCGGCGCGGGCCTCTTCGGCGGCCGACTGGAAATCGGCGAGCTGGCTCTTGAACAGCTCCTGGGCCGAGGCGGTCTGGTCGGGGGTGAGCGACAGGAGCCTGGCGTACTTCTCGAGCTGGCGCGAGCTGATGGGGGCGTCGAACATGCTCATGGCACCGCCGGGGCCTCCGGAACCCACGGAGGTGCTCTGCGACACCACCACCCGCTGGGCCAGCGCCTGAGGGGCCGCGACGACGGCCGCCGCCGCGGCGGACACCGAAACGAGCAGGCCAAGGCCACGGGGGCTGAGGGGGCGGAAGATTCGGATCACGGGTGAATTCTCCGGAGCATTGTCGCAGGCCAGCCCCGGAACCGGCGCGGGGCGATGACGGCCCGGAGACGCGCGGGCGAGCCGGGCCCGGCGGCGGCGGGCCGGCCGGAAAGCCCAACCGGCCGCGCAAGGCGGCCGGCGGGGATGGATGGTGCTGCGGTTGGGGTGGGCCGACGCGGCTTCAGACGCCGCGGTCGCGCCGGCCGGGGCCACCCCCACCGGGGCCGCCCGGGCCGCGGTCGGCGCCTCGCTCGGGGAGCTTGGCCCGCTGATCGTCGCTGAGCACGGCGCGGAGCTTCTCGCTGGTGCGGTTGTC
Source organism: Phycisphaerales bacterium (assembly GCA_016742075.1). GTDB lineage: Bacteria > Planctomycetota > Phycisphaerae > Phycisphaerales > UBA1924 > JACVCL01. Next base: position 22,726 of record JACVCL010000021.1, on the reverse strand, counting down.
GAGCTCGCGCCGGGCGGTGCGGAGGGCCCGAATCTCGTCGGATCCGGCGCCGCCCGCGCCGAACATCTGCATGATGGACCGCGTGGACTCGCCCTTCTCGACGGCCTCGACCATCTTGTCGTTGTTGATCGCGGACTCGCGGGCGTACGACTCCTGGAGCTGGGTGAGCTGGGTTCGCTGGTCGTCGCTGAGGTCGGGCAGGGCCAGGGCGGTACGGAACTCGCGGTCGGCGGCGCGGTCGCGGAACACGTCGGGGAAGGAGCGCTTGCGGAACTCGGCCGCGAAGGCGGCCCGCTGGTCCTCGGGCAGAAGGGCCTCGATCTGACGCGCGTAGCGGCGGTTGACGTCGCGCACCTTCTTGGCGGCGTCGCGGGCCTTGGCGAAGAGGTCCTCCATCTCCTGCAGTCGACCCTGGTTGAACATGTCCATGCCCTGGGACATGCCGTCTTCGTAGATCTTGTTGCGCTCCGCGAGCACGCGGTCGAGCTCGGCGGCGTACTGATCGAGCACAGGCTGGAGCGAGCTGTTGAGCTCGTCGGGGTACTTCTCGTCGCGGACGAGGCGGACGACGTCGACCGTCTCGCCGCTCATCAGCCCGCCGCGGGGCAGGGTGCGCTCGCGCCGACGCTCCTGGAGCAGGCCCGGCCACTTGGCCTCCTGCTCGGGGGTCAGGACGAGTCGCAGGTCTTCCATGAACTTGTCGGCCGCGGCGGTCCGCCTCTTCTGGTACTCCTCGAACGCGGGGCGCAGGTCGCGCCACACGCCGGGGTCGCGCGTCTCGCGGAACTCCTCGCGGGCGGCGTCCTGCTTGCGGCGCATGTCGTCGGCCAGAGCGTTGAACTCGGCCTGATAGCCGGAGAGCAGCTCGTTGGCGATCTGAAGCTGGTCGGGCGTGAGCTTGAGGAACTCGGCGTAGCGCTCGATCTCCTTGGTGTTCACGTCGGGATCGAACTGATTGCCGCCGCCGAACATGCCGCGCATCGGCTGGGCCAGCGCCGGGCTGGCGGGCAACGCCGCCACGGCCACCGCCACCGTCGCCACCATCGCCCGAACCATCGCGGCCGGGTCCTTCAGCCAATCGCGAAAGGCCACGCGGAAGCTCCTTCCTGTCGTCCCGTCCCTCCGTGCGGAGCGGCGGACGGAGTGTTCTCGAGATCCGGTTGCACCACCCAAACGGAGGACAACGGTGATTATTGCTGCGAACGACGGCTTCGTCGGCGCGGCCGGACCGGATTCCCAACGCCCCCGCGGGTCATCGGGCTGGCCCGGAGGTCGATCCCGCGATCGCGGGGGGTCACTGGGCCTGAAAACCCGTCTCCCGCCAGTTCGGACGCTCGGGGAGCTTCTCCTTCTGGCTCGGGCTCAGCATCTCGCGGAGTTTGGCGTAGGTGGCGCGGTCGAGGTCGCGGCGGGCCTTGCGGGCCTCGCGGACCGACTCGTTGCCGCCGCCGCCCATCATCATGTCCTGCATCTTGATGGCGACCTCGTGCTCGCGCGCGGCCGCGGCCCATTTCTCGTTCAGGGCCTTGGCCTGGCTCGCGTAGCCGGCCTTGAGGTCATCGAGCTGCTTCTTCTGGTCGTCGGTCAGGTCGTCGAACTTGGCGACCTGGTCGAACCCGTTGGTGACGGGGGATGGTCCGTAGACCTGCGGAAGCGAGCGCTCGTTCCAGGCCTTGTCGAGCTTGGCCCGGGTCTCCTCGGCGAGCTGGGACGAGACCTGCCGCACGACCCGGGAGTTGAGGTCGCGGATCTTCACCATGAGGTCGCGGCTCTCGATGAACATCTCCTCCCAGCGGCCCATGTTCTCCATGAAGTTGCCGCCCTTCTCGAGCACTTCCATCTGCGCCTTGGTCTGCCTCTCCTCGAGCTTCTTGCGCTCCACCAGCAGGCGGTCCATCTCGGTCTCGTACTGCTCCACGGCGGGGGCGATCTCGGCGCGGGTCTTTTCGTCGACCTTCTGATCGTCGAGGAGCTGGATCACGTCGACCGCCGAGCCCGACACGAACTGCATGCCGCCGGGGGACACCAGCCCGCGCGCCCTCCGCAGGTACCGCTCGAACTTCGGCCAGTTCTGGGCCTGCTCGTCGGTCAGCACCAGCTTGACGTCGTCCTGGAATCGCTTGGTGAGGTCCTCGTTGAACCGGCCGAACTCGACGAACTTCTTCGTCATGTCCCGCCACACCGAGCCGTCCTGCGACTCCTGGAACTCCTTCTGGACCTCCTCCAGCACCTTCCGAAGGTCGTCGGCCGCCTTCTGGTGCTGGGCGAGCATGCCGTCGAACACGCCCTTCACCGACGCCTGCTGCTCGCCGGTGAGCTTGAGCATCTCGGCCAGACGCTCGATCTCCTTGGCGTTCACCGGCGGCGACCACATGCCCGCGTTGCCGAACATGCCCTGGGCCATCGCGGGCGGCGCCCAGACGAGCCCCACCCCCACGGTCCCCACTACTCCCAGCGCGACGGCCGCCGCGGTGGTCGCAAGGGTCAGCACACTCTTCAGTCGGGCGATCAGGGTCATCGTGAGGCTCCTCTGTCGGCTGGGTGCGGACGGACACCCCGGCCTTCTGGTTCCGGCGGCGCTGCACGGGCGGAGACGCTCTGGGTATATCCGACCGTCCTCAAACGCGTTTCACCGGGCTCATGGTATGGACTTTGTCCGGGTCTCCGGCGGGGCCGCTGCGTCAAAGTCCAGTTCCGGGAGGCTCCGGCGGTGCCCGCGGATGCCGATCGCGTCGAGCTGCTCGGCCGAGAGCCGTTCGGCAAGCCGCGTCAAGGTCTGCCTTTCGAGGGCCTCGACCTTGGCGAGCAGAGCCTTGAGTTCGCCGGCCGGGCCCGGCTCGCCCATCAGCGCATCGTCGTCGGCCTCGCGCTCCCACTTGTCCAGGAGGTCCGCGGCCCGGTCGGCGAGCGCCAGGCGGTCTCGGCGGAACTCGCCCAGCAGCGCCGCGGCCGCGTCCCGCTGCTCCGGCGTCGCCCCGGGTATCCCCGCCGGGTCGGCCAGCGCCGCCGAGATCTTCTTCTCGATGTCGGGCTCCTCGTATACCCCCCGGTACGTGCCGCGGAAGGCGCCGCGCTTGAGCGCGGCCGAGAACCCTTCCGGCAGCCGCTCGGCAAGCTGGGCGACGAACCGCCGGTTGACCGCCCGTTCCTCGCGCACGATCAGCCGCCAACGCTTGAACCGCTGGGCGTTTCCGCCGCCCTTGTCGGCCGCGTCGGCCCTGATCTCGGCCGCCAGATTGCCCCGGATGAACGCGTCTTTGCGGATCAGCAGCGGGTCGATCGCCTGCTCGTATTCGTCGAGGACCGGGGCGATGGCCGCACGCTCCTGCGCCGACAGATCCATCGCCGCGGTCAACTCGATCAGATCCGCCGATCGCTCTTCGTACGCGCCGCCGAGGAGCTGCGACCGTCGCAGGGCCCGCTCCGCGGCCGGCAGCCGCGCCGCCTGCTCGGGCGTGAGCAGGAGCCGGAGGTCCTCCATCAGCCGATCCTGCAGGCCCGCGGCGTGGGCGGCGAAACGCTCGTAGGCCCGCACGCGCCTGCCGACCAGGGCGTCGTCGCCCGGACGGGCCGCGGCCATGTCGAAGAACGCCCGGTCGAACCTCTCGATCTGCCCCGCGGCGCGGAGATAGTCGGCCTGATAGGCCCTGAGCAGCTCGCCCGCGGTGGCCCGCTGCTCGTCGGTCAACGCCAGCGCATCGCCGACCCGCTTCCAGCCTTCGGCGTTCACCTGAGGCGATTGCGGGCTGCCTCCGACCCAGCGCGGCGCCCGGCAGCCGGCGATCAGCAGGCAGATCACCCCGAGAACGGCGAGGCCCGCTCGCAGCACGGTTTGCGCTCGACCGCTCATACGGGGCAGTGTACGTCTGCACCAGGCGCCGCTGGCCAAGTCCGGATCAGTCGTCGAAGTCGGGCACAGCCGGGCGCTTGGGCACGGGCCCGAAGACGGCCGCCTGCTGCGCGGGGGTCAGGATGGCCCGAAGCTCTTTGCCGAACTGAGCGTCCATCGCGCGGCGCTTGACTCCCAATTCCGTGATCCGAGACGGCTCGGGCGGAGTGTGGCCCGTGACCGGATCGGGATCAGGAGAGGATTGATTCCAGTCTTCAATGGCATCGCGCCACGCGATGTTCGCAGCCCTGCGGGCCGCACGATGCGTGGACCACACCGCCTCGATCTGGTCGCGTTGCTCCCGGGAGAGGTCTTCCAGCTTCAGAGCCTTGGCGAGTGCGGCCAGCTCAGGAACTTCACCGAACACCCGCGGATACGCCCGATTCTCGAACGCCTCACGGAATGCTTGCGCGTGCGGCTCGGGCAGCAACGAGGCCACATCCTCGGCCGTGCGAATGGTCAACATACGCATCCGCCGGTAGACGGGGGTGCTCGCGCTCGCCATCGCCGCCCACTCCGAGTAGTCACCCTTCCTGCGCGCATCATCGCTGCGTTCGCGCGCGGCCTCGTCGTAGGGCTTGGTGATCACATGCAGTTCGCTCAAGAGCCGATCGAACTCTCGTTCCCACACCTCAAGCCGCTCGTCGGCCGGCGCGAACCGCGCTCCTCTCAATCCGAGATCGTGGAACAGAACAACCACGTCAACCCGCGCGGGATCTGACCAGTACGCCTCCCACTCGCCGATATGGCGATCGCGGCGGATCTTCGCGGCCATGCGGCCCACCGCGGGCGCGAATCTCTCACCGAGCAGCAGATGCACTTCGTCGATAAACTCTTCGGACAGCCGGACGATCTTCGCTTCGGCCCTGCACCAGGCCCGAGACCGGATCCGCTGGAACTCGGGATCAAGCTCGCCGTCCGGGAACGTGTTGTCGTACCGCCACGCCTCGCGGAGAAACTCGCGCACCTTGTCCACGACGCGGGCCCGAGCCGCGGCGTTCGCCTCGCGAAGCCTCTCCGCCGCGGCGGCCTGATCGGCCGAGAGACCGCCAACCCTCACCAAGTACTCGATCTGCCTCGGCGTGACGCCCGGAGCGAGGTACCGACCGATCTCCTTCAGACGCCGCTCGTACCGCTCGTCGTCATCGGCGTTCTGGGCCCGGCACACCGTCGCCGGCCCGAGGGCCGCCAGCACGATCAGCACCAGCACTTTCAGCATCGGTGCGGCCCTCCTGTCACGGCTCGTCGAACCTCGGCCTCTCCAGCCGCACCTTCTTCAGAGGCGGCGGCATCCGCTCGAGCTGCTCGTCGGTCAGCAGGCCCCGCAGGTTCTCGACGGCCCTGGCGTTCACCTTCTCGGCCTCATCGGCGAGGCGCTTGCCCTCGCCGCCGAACATGCCGCCGAACATCGTCAGCACCCCGCCCTTGGACTGGCGCTCTTCCTGCTGCACAGCGTGCTCGAACCTGCGGCGAAGAACGACCAGCGATTCTCGGCGAAACTCGGCCCGGACCGATGCGAGCCTGCCGCGCTGATCCGCGGTAAGGTCGGGCAGGGCCGAAGCACGCTCGAAGAGCGACGCCGCGGGGACCGCACCGCGGGCCATGACGTCGAATTCGGGCGCAAAGCCGCGGTCGGAGTAGTAGGCGAACTCCATCTCCTCTCGCTGCTCGGGCTTGAGCTCCTCTCCCAGCTTGCGGAGATACTTGAGGTTGACCTCTCGCAAGCCCCGCGCGCTGCGGGCCTGTGCAGCCAGGATCTCCTGGCCGCTGGAGATCATCTCGAGCATGTTCATCTCCTCCCCGGCCTTCATCTTTCTCTCGAGCGCTTCGCCCTTCTCCTGCATCTCCTTCCCGGCCTTCACCATGTCCTCGTGGGCGCGGTCCACCTCCAGCTCGTACTGGTCCAGCAGATCGGCGACGGCCGGCGGCGTGGTCTCGCTGCCGAGCACGCGGGCCGTCAGCGTCACGAGGTCGGTCCGTGCTCCAACGGCCATCGCGGTCAGCAGCGTGGTGCGCCGCCGCTCGGCACGCTCCAGGCGCGGCCAGCGCCCCTCCTGCTCGGGCGTCAGCAGGGTCTTGATATCCTCGACGAACGCGTCGCGCAGCTTCTGGCCGTGGGCCATGTAGTCGGCCGAGACGGCCTGCCACTCCTTCGTGTACCGCTCGTCCTGCCAGGTGCGCGGGTAGGCCTCGCCGAGGGAGCGCTGGAACGCGCTCATCTTCGCCGATGCCCGCTGCCTCGCCTCGTTGTAGCTCTTGAACAACGACTCGGCCGCGGCCCGCTGCTCGCCCGAGAGGTTCAGAATTCGAACCATGGCGTTAAAGTCGTCCGGCCTCACCGACGCCTGCCCGGCGGGGTCGAAGGGCATCGCCGCGTCATCCTCATCGGCCTGCGGCGACACCACCGACTCCTGGCCCTTCGCCGGCGCGGCCGCCAGGCCCGCACCACCGAGCGCCGCCGCCACCAGCCACACGCCGAGCCACCCGCAGACGCCTGTCACGGTTCTCATCGCGCTACCTCCGGCCCCCGCCTCCGCTGCCAAGCCGCACGACTGATCCGCAGGGCCCGTCACGGCCCGAACACCGGCGGCATCGGACGCACCACCGCCGCGCCGAACGTCGCCTCCGACTGCTCGGGCGTGAGCACCGCCTTCACCTCGTCGACGAACGATTTCACGAGCCTCTCTACCGCCTGCCGCGAGGCGTTCAACGCCTCGCCGGGCTGGGGCATCCACTCCTCGCCGTCGTCCTTGGGTGCCGCCGTCGACCACTCGATCAGCGCATCCGTCCAGCGCCGCTCGGCGGGCCGGAGGGCCGATTTGAAGTCGCGCTCCAGAGCGTCGAGCCGGGCGGACTGCTCGGTCCTCAGACCCCTGGCGTCGCGCACCGTCTTCAGCACACTCACGGCCACCGACGAGGCCGAGCCCACCTCGGGAAAAGCCCGGGCGCGGAACTCGCGGTCCCAAGACTCTCTCGCGTCCTCCGGCAGGGCCGCCGAGATGTCGCGCCACGCCGAGAGCGTGATCTTGGCCTGATCGACCCACGCCTCCCGCCACTGCCGGTAGTACGCCACTCGGATCGACTGCTGCTCGGGGGTCTCCTCGTGAAACTCGGCGCCGGCGCCGTCGTGGCCGGAGCCGCGCGCTGCCTCGCTGCGCTTCTGGAAGTCCTGCACCAGTTTGTCCGTCGTCCGCAGGCGCCGGTCGAGCGCTTCCTCCCACAGGTCCAGCCGCGGATCGACCGCCTTCAGCACCTCGGCCCCGAGCTTCTCATCTTCCGCCAGCCGGGCCAGATCGACCGCGCCGGGCGTGTTCTCGCTCCCGCGGAGGCGATCCTCGCGGAACAGCCGGCGGGCAAAGCGGTTCCACCCCGCCGCCTGCTCGGCCGAGAGCAGCAGCTGCACGTCGTCGCCGAACCGCGTGTTCAGCGCCTCGGTGTGAGCCCGGAACGCCGCGGTGACCTTGGTGTACTCCTCCCAGAAGTCAGAGGGCACGTCGGCCGAGCGCGAGCGGTACTCGTCGGCCTTCTTCAGATAGTCCCGCATCGCACGGAACGCCTCCGCCCGCGAGGATTGGTACGCGTCGTGCACCGACCGGATGGCGTTCACCTGCTCGGGCGTCAGCTTCAGCGCCGACTCCAGCGCCTTGAGGTGCTGCGTCGAGATCGTCAGAGAAGCCAGATACCGCTCGGCGTACTCGCCCCACTGCTCACGCTCGTCACCTTCCGGCGATACGGCCGCCGGCTGGCTGTCAGCGAGCGCCACAGCACCCGCCGCCACCGGCATCGAAAAAAACAACGCCAGCACACCCCCGCTGACGAACCATCCACCGCGACGCTCGGCTTTCAGCAGCACGCTCACCTCCCAGTCTCAACCCGTCCGCGTGGCGGCGTCCGCCGCGTTTCCCCCTTCCCCGTAAGTCCCTCTCACATACGTCTGAGGCCCGGTAAAGTTGCCCCGAATCTCAGGATCCCGCCAGCTCACGACCACGGTCCCGGGCCGCCGTCAGCGCCCGGACAAACACCTCCTGAACCCCCGCCGAGTCGAGCACTCGGCAGGCCGCCTCGGTCGTCCCGCCCTTGCTCGTCACCGCGGCCCGCAGCGCCCCCGGGTGGGCGTCGGTGCCCTCGAAAAGCCCCGCCGCCCCGACGATCGTCGCCCGCACCACCCGCTCGGCCGTGGCATCGTCGAAACCCAGCGCACGTGCGGCCTCCGTCATCGCCTCGGCCAGATAGAAGACGTACGCCGGCCCCGACCCCGCCACCGCCGTGAACGCGTCCATCAGCGACTCGTCGATCGGCCCGACGACGCCGCCGGCGGCCTGTCCGCCGCCCACCCCGCCCACCGCTTCGAACAGCCGTATCGCCGCCGCGGCGTCTTCATCGGTCGCAAGACGGCCGAGGGCGATCGCCGTGATCCCCTTGCCGATCTGCGCAGGCGTGTTCGGCATCGCCCGGATCACCCTCGCCCCGGGCCCCAGCAGCGACTCGAGCCGGGCCGTCGGCGTGCCCGCGAGAATCGAGATCACCAGGCGGCCACAGTCCATCCCCGCACCCGCGATCTCGGCCACGAGCCCCGCCAAGGCCTGAGGCTTAACGGCCAGCAGCCACACATCACCGGAGGCTCCACGCCGAGCTGCCTCGGCCACCGAACGCACGCACTCGACCCTCTGCGCGACGAACGACGCGTGCTTGGCCTGATCGGGCTCGACCACCAGCCACCCGCTCCCGGCCGTCCGGCCCGATCTGATCCCTCCCAGCACAAGGGCCGAGCCCATGCTTCCGCCGCCGAAGACCACGGTCCGAGAGTGCTGGCCGGCCATGGGCCGATCCTACCCCGGGGCCCGGAACGTGTGCCGATCACCCACCAGCCCCCGAACAGGTCCACGCCACCCCTCGGCGGCCCCGGTCGCGATGGGGCTAAACTCACCGTTCAGTCGCCACGCGGAGCCGCAGCCTTGCCCATTGCCTACGCCCTGGAGTTCGAGAAACCCCTCGCGGAACTGGAGAGCCAGATCCAGGCTCTTGAGGCCCCCGCTCCGGCCCCGGCGGCCGCCGCCGCCCCCGCCGCGGCAGCCGCAGCCGCCGCCCCATCGGCGGAGCTCCTCGCCCTGCGGGCTCAGCACCGCGAACTTCTGCGCAAGATCTACGCGAACCTCACCCCGTGGGAAACCGTCCGCGTGGCGCGCCACCCGCGCCGGCCGCAGTTCCGCGACTACGTGAAGATGCTCTGCAAGGACTTCTGCGAGCTCCACGGCGACCGGCGATTCGGCGACGACCCGGCGATCGTCACCGGCTTCGGCCGGATCGGGGCCATCAAGTGCCTGCTGGTCGGCCACCACAAGGGCCGCGACACCGACGAGAAGCTCCGCTGCCATTTCGGCTGCGCCCACCCCGAGGGCTACCGCAAAGCCCTGCTGAAGATGACCCTCGCCGAGAAGTTCGGGCTGCCCATCGTGACGTTCGTCGACACCCCGGGCGCCTACCCCGGGCTGGGCGCCGAGCAGCGGGGCCAGGCCGAGGCCATCGCCGTCAACCTCCGCGAGATGAGCCGCCTCGAAACGCCGATCGTCTCCATCGTCATCGGCGAGGGCGGCTCCGGCGGCGCGCTGGGCATCGCCGTCGCCGACCGGGTGGCCATGCTCGAGCACGCGTGGTACTCGGTGATCTCCCCCGAAGGCTGCGCCGCCATTCTCTGGAAGGTCGCCAACGAGAAGACCAACACCGAGGCGGCCACCGCCCTGAACCTCACCGCCCGCGACAACAAGAAGCTCGGCATCATCGACGACGTGATTCCCGAGCCCGTCGGCGGTGCCCACCGCGACCCCGCCGCCACCGCCGCCAACATCGAAAAGTGGATCGTCGAAAACCTTCAGGAGCTCCGGCGCCTCAAACGCTCGGGCCTCCCGGCACGCCGCTACGACCGCTTCCGCAAACTCGGCGACTTCGCCGAGCCCCGGGCCCGCTGACCCTCCCGAACGCGACCCTCGGCCATCGCCCAAACCCGGGCCCCGCCGTTGACCCCCGGCCCCTTCCTCGTTATACTCCCCCGCCCATTCGGGTGGGCCCATTTGTTCATAAGTATTTGTAGAACAAGAACTTAGCACACGTTTTTGCCGAAGGCGGAGCCTGGTGGCCAAGAGCACGCCGACACCCAAATCGTCCGCCAAGAAGCCGGCCACGCCGGCATCCAAGAGCAAACCCAAGGCTGCCGCCGCGAAGCCACCCGCCAAGGCTGAAAAGCCCAAGGCCGCTCCGGCTAAGCCCGAGGCCAAGCCCGCGGCCGGCAAGCCCGCCAAACCCGCCGCGCCGGCCAAACAGGTCGCGAAGCCCGCCGCCGAGTCCAAGGGCAAACCCGCCGCCGCGAAGCCCGAAGTCAAACCCACGAAGGTCGTCGCCGTCGAGGCCAAGCCCGACGCCAAGGGCAAGACGGCCGCCGGCGGCAAGCCGACGGGCAAGGGTGGCAAGGCGGCCGAACCGCCCTCCAAGCCCGCCCAGCGGTTCGTGAGCCCCTTCAGCGGCAGCATGACCGACGCCAAGGCCGCCGCGGCCAAGCTCTCGGCCGCCGCCGGGCTGACGGCCATCCGCAAGCAGTCGATCAACGGTGAGACGCTGCGGCCCGAGGAGGGCCCCCAGCTCAAGAAGTCGCCCTTCAACAAGAAGCAGCTCACCGAGTTCCGCGACATGCTGCTGGTGAAACGTGCCCAGATCGCCGGCGATGTGAACTCGATGGAGAGCGAGGCGCTGACTGGCGGTTCGGGCTCCCTCAGCCACCTCCCGCAGCACACCGCCGACCAGGGCTCGGACACCTACGACCAGACCCTGAACCTCGACCTCGCCGCCCAGCAGCGAAAGTTGCTCCGCGAGATCGACGACGCCCTCACCCGCATCGACGCCGGCACCTACGGCATCTGCGAGCTCCTGGGCCGCCCCATCGGCGAGGAACGCCTCCGCTACACCCCCTGGGCCCGCCACAGCATCGAGGCGGCCCGGCAGTTGGAGCGGATGCCCTACTCCCCCCCGCTGTACTGAGCGCCCGCCGCGCTGCCCCGCCCGACTCCCCCCGACGCCGCCATCCTCCGGAGCGCATCGGCTCCGGAGGCGATAGTGTGTGCGCGTGCCCGACACCGTGCCAACATCCGCCGCGCCCGCCCCTCACCCGCACCGGCCGTTCGTCCCCGTCGGCCTGCACCGCGGGCCGTGGCTGTGCCTGCTGATCACCATCGTGTTGGGCCTCGTCGCCGACCTGGGCAGCAAGTACTGGGCGTTCCACGCCATCGCCGACAGGCCGTTCACCGTCGATCGCGACGAGGTGCTGCGGGTCAAGCAGATCGACCCGCACATGATCCAGAGCCTGGTGCCCGACCATGAGCCCTTCGTGGTGGTCCCCAAGCTCCTCCAGTTCCAGATCGTGCTGAACCCAGGCGCCGTCTTCGGCTCGGGCGCCGGCAAACGATGGTTCTTCATCGCTTTCACGGTCGTCGCCCTGATCTTTGCCGGCTTCCTCTTCGCCCGATGGACGGCCCGCCGCGACCGGTTAGCCCACGTGGCGATCGGCCTGGTCATCGCCGGCGGCATCGGCAATCTCTACGACCGTCTGGTCTACGCCTGCGTCCGAGACTTCATCCACCCCTTCTACACCGCCACCATGCCCTTCGGCATCACTTGGCCCAGCGGCTCCAACGAGCTGTGGCCCTACGTCAGCAACGTTGCCGACGCCTTCCTCCTGGTCGGCATCGGCCTGCTGGTCATCCGCCTCTGGCGCCACGACGCGGGACCCTCCCCGGCCCGCGGCTGAGCGACGCCCCGCCCCGCACCCCCTCACTCATGATCTTCATCGGCCTCCGAATGCTGCTGGGCGACGCCGCCAAGTGGCTCGGCGTGGTCCTGGGGGTCTTCTTCTGCACCTTCCTCATCACCCACCTGCTCTCGATGTTCGCGGGGATGATGAGCCGCACCTACGCCGTCGTCTCCGACATTCCCATCGCCGACATCTGGGTGATGGACCCGGCCGTGCAGAACGCCGACGAGCCCGTCGGCATCCCCGACACCGCGCTCACCCGCGTGCGGGGCGTCGAGGGGGTCGCGTGGGCCTCGCCGCTCTTCGCCCGCTCGCTCATCGTCCGCCTGCCCAGCGGCGTCTTCCGGGCGGCGCTGGTCATCGGCGTCGACGACGCCTCGCTCGTCGGCCTCCCGGCCGGGACGCCCCCCGAGGCCGTTGCCGCGCTCCGCGGCCAGGACGCCGTGATCGCCGACACCGAATCGGCCGAAGGGCTGCTGCGCATGCCCGTCGCCCCCAAGCCCCACGAGCCCGGCTGGGAGTTCCCCGACTTCCACGCCCCCACGCGCCCGCTGGCCGTGGGCGACGAACTGCTCGTCAACGACCACCGCGTCATCGTCGTCGGCCTGGCCGACCTCGGGCCGCGATTCCTGAACAAGCCGACCTTCTACACCACCTTCACCCGCGCCGAGCGCCTGGCGCCACGCGAGCGGCACACGCTGGCGTACGTGCTCGTCAGGGCCCAGCCCGGCGTCGACCACGCCCTGCTCGCCGCGCACATCCAGGAGGCCACTGGCCTGCGCGCCCGCACGGCGGCCCAGTTCAAGGACGACACCTACGACTACTACCTCCGCACCACCGGCGTCGTGGCCCGCATCATCTTCATGGTGGGCATCGGGGCGGGTGTCGGCGTGTGCGTGAGCGCCCTGCTGCTCTACATGTTCACCACGCAGAACCTGCCCTATTACGCCCTGCTCAACGCGATGGGCGCCACCCGGGCCAAGCTGGCCGCGATGGTCGCCGTCCAGTCGCTGGTCTCCGCCGGCACGGGCTTCGGCCTGGGCATGGGTGCGTCGTGCGCGCTGGGGCTCAGCCTGCACATCCCCGCCATGCCCTTCACGCTCCAGACGTCGAACATCCTGCTCACGGGCGCCACGGTGCTCTCGGTGAGCATCCTCTCGGCCGTGTTCAGCATGATCCGGCTGTTCAGGCTCGAACCCGGGATCGTCTTCGCCAAGTAATTCTCAGGCGCCCCCATCCCCCGACGGCGGCCCCCGGGGGCTACCTCACCGCCGCGAGCTTGGCCGCCCGCTCCCGCAGCACCGGCAGAATCTCCCGAACTTCCTGGGCCATGCGCGTGTTGGGGAACTGCGCGATGATCTTCTGCCCCGTCTCGATGGCGTCGGGGAAGTTCATGTCCTGCACCTGCAGCTTGAAGCGCACGCCCAGGTTCTCGCGCAGCTTGCCGATCACCCCGCGGGCCACCTCCTGATACGGCTCGGCCTCGCTGGGCGTCAGGTACTGGTCGAGCTCCTTGAGCAGCCCCATCGCGTGCTCGGCGTCGTCTTTCTCGGCCGCCATCAGGAACCGCCGCTCCAGATCCTTGCGGTACGCCGCCCGGGCCGCGTCCACCCGCTCGCGCAGGCCCTCCACCCGGTGCGACTCGGGGTACAGCCGGTGGATCCGCGCCGCCTCGGCGTACGCCTCGGCCCACCGCCGGCCGCGGATCAGGTCGTCGAGCTGCTGCAGCGCCTCCACCACCTTGCGGTCGGTCGTCTGCGCCCGAACCCGCTCGATCCGCGTGCGGAACTCCTCGGCGTCCGACCGGTAGCCGAAGCGATCGGCCAGCTCTTTCACCAGCACCGTCGCCGCGTCCCAGTCGCCGTCCTGGATGTCCTGCTCGATGGCCCGCCGCAGAAGCTCACGCTCTTCCTTGCGGTGGATGACCCGCTTGGCCCCCTCCGACAGCCCGCCCTCCCTCACCATGTTGTTCACCGCCACCGTCAATTCGCGGACTCGCCCCTCCAGCGACTCCGTCGACGTGTGCCCGGCGTGCCACGCCACCAGCACCGACACCGGCACCACCAGCGCGAGCATGGCGATCAGCCCGATACCCAGCCACCGCGCATCGCCGCCCTGGCTCATCAGCCATACCGATGCCCCGGCCACCACCGCGAACCACACCAGTGTCAGCAGGAACGGCACACGCTTGTTGCCGTGCAGAGATGAGGGATCGGACATCGGGGGCACTCCTTCGCTCGGTCGGGATGCGCGATCGTCCCTTCAAGATACACGCCCCACGCCCTCCCACGGGGCTCCCCCGCGGCCCGCCCGGCGGGCCCGCCGAGGCCCTCCGACGACCCCCCAACCGGGGCTCGAACAGACTCGGCCGATCAGCTCCCCGGCGTCGGATCGCCGCAATTGCGGGTCACCGGCACCAGGCACAGGAACCTCAGGCCCTTCTCGCCGGCCGTGAACTGGTGCTCGTGATCGGCCGGGACGTACACCACATCGCCCTGCCTGATCGGCCGCCGCTCGCCCCCCAGCAGCACCGTCCCCGAACCCGCCACGATGAACACCTCATGCTCGTAGTCATGGCTGTGCCGAGGCGAGTGCCCCCCCGGCTCCACCCGGAACGAACGCAGCGCAAAGTTCGGCGCCCCGTCCTGCCGCCCCACCATCACCGCCATGCGCACGCCCTTCACCCCGTCCATCTGCACCGGCGCGTCGGACACCTCATCGATGTTGCGGATCACCATGTCCAATCGTAGGTCGCCGGCCCTCTCCGCCCCGCCGTCGGCGGTCCCGTGCTTGGGCCTCCCGCCATCGCCGGGCGCGGCCCGTACACTCCCCCCATGAACCCCGCCGAGCCCCTCATCGAGGCCTTCGCCCTCGGCCCCTTTGGTACCAACTGCTACCTCATCCACACCCCGCCCGATCCTGAGGCGTGGATCATCGACGCCAGCTTCAACCCCGAGGCTCTCATCCGCCGCGCCCAGGCCGCCGAGCTCACCCCCACGCGGGTCATCCTCACCCACGCCCACATCGATCACATCGCGGGCCTCGACGCCGTCCGCCGCGCCTTTCCCGGCATCCGCGTCATGATCCACGAGCGCGAGGCCGAGTGGCTCACCGAGCCCATGCTCAACCTCTCCCGCGCCTACGGCGTGCCCTTCATGACCAAGCCCGCCGACGACCTCGTCCGCGGCGACCACCCCGCACCGCTCACGCTGGCCGGCCAGCCGTGGCGCATCGTCACCACGCCGGGCCACTCGCCCGGCGGCATCACCCTCGTGCACGACGCCTCCGGCCAGGCCATCGTCGGCGACACCCTTTTCCGTGAGTCGATCGGCCGCTCCGACTTCCCCACCAGCGACGAGGCCCTGCTCCACCGGTCCATACGCGAGAAGCTCTACACCCTCCCGCCCGACACCCTCTGCCACCCCGGCCACGGGCCGACCACCACCATCGGCCACGAGCGCGAGCGCAACCCCTACGTCCGCCCCTGACCCACCCGGCCCACCCAGGCGCGATGCCCCGCAACTTCTCCGACCTCCCGCTGGCACTCCGCGAACGCACCGTTTTCGACGCCGCGCCGGCCCGCGCGCCCGTCCCCCTGCTGCTGGCCCACCCCGATTTCCCCCCCGGCGAAACCCTCGACCGCGCCGAGAGCCCCGCCGCGGTCCTCTCCCGCACGCGCCCCGCGCGCCCCCGGCCCACCGTCATCTGGTTCCACGGCCGCACCGTGAGCAAGGAACTCGACCCCGGGCGTTACCTCCGGTGGCTCAGGGCCGGCATCGCCACCTGCGCCGCCGACCTCCCCGGCCACGGCGCCCGCGCGGGCGACGCATCGCTCCGCGAGCCCGAGCGCACCCTCGAGATCGTCGAGCAGGCCGCCGCCGAGGTCGATGCCATCGTCGAGCATCTGGCCTCTCCCGAGTTCCACGGCTGCTTCGACCTCGACCGCCTGGCCATCGGCGGGATGTCGGCCGGCGGCATGGTCACCCTGGTCCGGCTGACCTCGCCCCACGCCCACACCTTCAAGGCCGCGGCCGTGGAGTGCACCGCCGGCGACTTCTCGGCCATGCACGCCCACTCGCGCTTCTTCGTGCCCGACCGCGCCGCACGCCTGAACCCCGCCGAGCACCTCGACCACTGGCGCACCATCCCCCTTCTCGCCCTGCACTCGGAGGCCGACCAGTGGGTCCCGGTCGCCGCGATCCGCGCCTTCACCGACCGCCTGCGCGCCCTCTACAGCCGCCGCGGCGCCGACCCCGGCCTTATCGAGCTCCGCACCTGGCCGCAGACCGGCGCCCCCAACGAGCACTACGGCTTCGGCCGTGTCGCCAACGACGCCAAGAACCTGCAGACCGACTTCCTCGCCCGCGTCCTCTGACCGGGGGCCCAAGTCGACTTACCCGCCGAACACCTGCGCCCCCGCCAGCCCCTTCAGCTCGCGGCGCATGATCTTCCCCGTCGGGTTGCGCGGCAGCCTCTCGATGTGCCGGATATCCCGCGGCACCTTGTACCCCGCCAGCCGCTCGCGGCACCACGTCCGCAGCGAGGTCTCGTCGAACGCCTCGCCATCCTTCATCTCGACGAACGCCACCGGCAGCTCGCCGCGCAGCGGGTCCGTCACCCCCACCACCGCCGAAGCCCCCACCGCCGGGTGCGCGTTGAGCACCTCCTCGATCTCGCGCGGGAACACGTTCTCGCCGCCGACGATCATCATCTCCTTCAGCCGCCCGGTGATGAACAGGTGCCCGGCGTCGTCGAACCGCCCGATGTCGCCGGTGCGGAACCAGCCCTCCTCGTCGAACGCCCGGGCGGTCTCCTCGGGCAGCTTGAAGTACCCCTTCATCACGTTCGGGCCCTTGATCCGCACCTCGCCATCGCGGTTGGACCCCAGCGTGCGGCCCGTGTCCAGGTCCACGATGCGCTCGCGCACGTCGGTGATCGCCCGCCCCACACTCTTGGGCACGTACTCCGACGGCAGGCACCAGTTCGTCACAGGGCTGGTCTCCGTCAGGCCGTAACCCTCGTTGATCGTCACGCCGAACCGGTCGCGGAACTCACCCGCCACCGCGTCCGGCAGCGGCTCGCCGCCCGAGACCACATACCGGAAACTCCGGAAGTCCTCGGCCGTGGCGCTCTTGAGGTGCAGCAACGCCCGGAACATCGACGGGATCCCGACGAACGCCGTCGGCCGGTGCGCCCGGATCAGTTTCAGGATGTGCTGCGGGATGAACTTCGCCGAGTACACCACCTTGCACCCGTGGCTCAGCGGCAGCCACGTCAGCACCGTGAACCCGAAGCTGTGGAACTGCGGCAGCACGCCCAGCACCACGTCATCGCCCCGGAACCCCGCCCACTCGATGCACTGCCGCATGTTCGCCGAGACGTTCCCGTGCGTGAGCATCACGCCCTTGGGCTTGCCGCTCGTGCCGCTGGTGTACAGCAGCACCGCCAGGTCGTCGTCCGCCGCCTCGGCCGGCCACCGCACCGGCGGGATCTTCCCGAATCGCTTGGCCTCCTCGTCCAGCCGCACGATCGTCCGCACCCTGGGTTCGTGCCCCAGAAACTCCAGCATCGGCCCCACCGTGATCACCACGTCGGTCTCGCAGTCGTCGACGACGTACTGCAGCTCCTCCCGCTTGAGCAGGTAGTTCAGCGGCACGATCGTCCGGCCCGCCGCCCACGCCCCCAGCCCGCACACCGGGAACGCCCCGCCCGTCGGGAGCAGCAGGCCCACCGTCCGGCTCCGGCTCACGCGTTCGATCAGCCTCGCCAGGTGGAACGCCCCGCCCAGCACGTGGAACCCCTTCCACGAACGCTGGTCGTCGACCACCACCGTCGTTGTCAGGCGCGACAGCAGCTTCCCGAAGATCGGCCGATGCACGCTCATCGCACACCCCCGCGGGGTTCCCGTTCTTGCGGACGCACTCGCCCGCCGCCCGATACCTTACGAGAAAACGCGGCCTCCCTTCCCACCGCCCCCCGTTCACCCCCGCCCTCACGGGCGCCACCCGCCCACGCTCTCCCCGATGCCCAGCCGAACCACCGCCGCCGCCCTCCTCGCCGCGTTCCTGCTCGCAGGCTGCGCCGCCAAGCCCAAGGGCCCCACCGCCGCCGAGTCCTACCAGGCCGGCGACTTCGCCCGTGCCTACGAGCTGGCCTCCGCCGAGGCCGCACGCTCCACAGGCCCCGCCCGCGAGCGGGCCGCCCTCCTCGCCGGCATGTCGGCCCACGCCCGCGACGACAACACCAGCGCCGAGGCCCAGCTCCGCCCCCTGCTCTCCAGCCGCGACCCCGACACCGCCGGCATGGCCGGCCTCACCCTCGGCCTCGTCGAGGCCGAGCAGAACAACCATCGCGAGGCCGTCGTGCTCTTCTCATCCGCCGCCCCCCGCCTCCGCGGCGAGCAGGCCGCCCGCGCCTACTTCTACGCCGGCGAATCCCACAACGCCCTGGGCAACAGCCCCACCGCCGTCGTCCAGTACCGCCTCGCCCAGGCCCGCGCCACCAGCCCCACGCTCCAGGCCATCATCGCCAACCGCCTGGCCATGGACGCCTTCACGCTCCAGCTCGGCGCCTTCCGCGACCCCAACCGCGCCCAGAGCCTCGCCGCCCAGAACCGCCGCCGCGCCGCCGCCATGGGCCTCCCCGAACCCCGCGTGATGCAGCGCCCCGACCCCTCCGGTCGGGCCATCTACCTCGTCCACATCGGCCTCTACCGCACCCAGCAGGAGGCCGCGGCCGCCCGCGCCGCCATGGGCAACGCCGGCGCCGTCGTCCGCACCAGCTCGAGCCCGGGCTAAGCCCCTCCCCAACCGATCCGCCCGGCGCCTACACTCTCCCGCTCTTTGACAAGCGGGGCCGACAGGCATCGACCGGACAGGGAAAGTTCCACGTTGCGCGTCGCGGCGCACGCTGGCCGCGTCATCAAGCGTGCACACCATAATTGCCAACAGCAATTACGCTCTCGCGGCCTAATACAGACCGCATCACCCCCGCCCAACGCCCGATAGAGCGGGGGTGAAAAACATCGGGCTGGCCCGCACGACGCCGCCCCGAGGCAAGCGGGTAAGACTCAACCGGGGCTGGATCTTCGCGGCGTCGTCGCCGACGCCAACAAGATCGAGATCCAATAGGCGAACACACGCGTAGACGCGTGGAGCGGACTGTCACGGCACGGGGGTTCGATTCCCCCCGGCTCCATTCCCCAGCCCTCACACACCGCACCCGGTGCACTCGAGCGGCACCAGCCCCCGGCGGCTCTTTGCCGACCATTCGGCCAGTGGGCCGCTGAGGGCCACAGAACCTCCGTCAACCAGGTGGTGCGCAGTCGCTCCGCGGGCACCATCGACCCCGCCCCCTCACGGGCACATCCCCCCGAAGTTCACCAGCAGCGCCGTCCGGCCCCCCGCACCTTCGGCCCCGTTTCCGTCGATGTCCGCCGAAGAGTTCCACCCCGCGCTCGCCGGCGGAACCGCCGACGAACCGAACGCCGCCGGCACGATCGCCAGATCCGCCCCTCCCACCGAGCCCGATCCATCCAGATCTCCCGGGCAACGCGGCGGGCCCACCGACACCGCCGCAGCGGCCGTCACCACTGCGCCGCGGATGATCGTGAACAGCGGGTGGCCACATGGCCCGGGTCTGGACTGGAAGGGGACGGGGGGAGCCACGAATCTCGATTCCGATCGAGATTGCGGGCATGTAGGACGTCCGAAGGGCCTGGTGATCGTTCGGAGGCAGGGCATGGGGTCGCCCGTGCAGGCGGGCGTGGCGCCGGACACCCATCCGCCGTCGGAACGGCGGCTTGGTGCTCCCCCGCGGCCATCGGGTGAACACGCGGCGACCCGCGGAGAGGGAGCGCTGAGGGGGTCGGCCCACGCGGCCGTTGCCGGCGTACGCCTTGCAGGCTACGGTTCATGGCCACTCACCTCAGTGGCTCGGGCCACCCGCCTGTTCAGAGCAAACGAGGGATGACATGTGCTATTGCAATGTACCAGTTCACATATTGCCGGATGCTCTCGTGTCACGCTCCATCTCACTGGTCGACGAAGGCTACAATTCGATCCTGTGGCTTTACAAAGATGCGATCGAGGTGATTCGTCTCGCGAGGGATGCCAAATATGGCATGCTCGACGGCGAAGTGTGGGTGCGGATGAGCCCCGAGTCACGATGGCAGACAAGCCCCCTTGGAGACAATTGGGGCTGCAATCGCGGTGATCATGAATCTGCCGATGATTACTGTGAACGCAGCAATACTCACGCCATCTTGTATCTGGACGCCCACCCAGACAATAACAATATGAATGTCCGATTTGAATTAATTTTTACCTCTTCGCCTCTAGGGACCTCTGAACAACCGGGCGCAACCGTCGGCGGTGTCTGAGCGTAGACCTCGTAGGCGTGATCGACACGCCGAACGGAGGTCGTCATGGCCGAGCGAGTGAACGCGGATCACGGGCAAGTGGATGCGTGGACGGCGAACCTGGGCGGGCCACGGACGGCGGCGCTGCTGGAGCGGCTGGACCGGGCCGCGGCGTGGGATTCGCTGGTCCGACCCATCGCCGCGCTGCCCGAGTACCGCGGTGGGGAGAAGGGCGGGCGCCCCGCGTGGCCGGCGCTCACCATGCTCAAGTGCATGCTGCTGGCCAAGTGGTTCGGTCTACCGGCGTGCGCGGTACCGCGGGCGACGACGCAACGAACTGGACTTCGCCCTGAACCTGATCGCGTACAACTGGAAGCGGAGCCTGAGCCTGATCCGGGCCGGGTAGGCCGCCGGGACCGAGGGGGACAGCACCCGTGCGGCGGCCGAACAACGACCGCACAACGATCCGATCCCCCGTCCACGCCGTATCATGCCGCCGGCCGGAGCGGTTGTTCAGGAGTCCCTATGCCTGCTGAAGCAGACGAAGCCCAATCGAACCCGCGACTAGCATGATTACACTTCACCCAGATCAGTGCGTGGCTCTCATTGCGATGAGGGACATGCTCATCATCTACGGACTTCAAATCGGCTGGAGGATGGGCCGACGCTTGCCCTTTAACCTTCCCTGGTCCGCAGGCGAATGCACTCTCATCCTTCACGATAATCATATCCTTGCCCGAGACGACTACCACGATATGCTCGTCGAGAGTCTCATGGGCGCCGAGTTCGAGGAGCTCGAGATCCCTCAGAACAATATTTATGTATCAGAGAATGATATCGCTGCGCATCTGTCGGAAAGCATCGCCCGCCTTCCTCGATGTGATCGCAAAATTATTCTCGAAGGATGCCCCAGATCCGCCCTAGAAAAAGATTATACAACGTATCAAAACAACATCATAGGCCGCTTCCCTGTGCGACTATTCGAAAGAAACGATGCGTACGAATCGGCGTCATACATCGGCGACTACGCTGGCGATATTTCGTGGATTCCTGAACTCGCAAAGGGACTGGGTGGGCATGGGGATGTTGCGCTGGTAATCGTTCGAGCGGACGGCTCGCTGCGGTCCATGGATGACTTCAAAAATCGAGATCTTAGTTTTATAGAGGCGATCGCTGTGCCTGTGTGCGAGCGAAATGCGTGCGCCGTCTGGTGCAGAAACCCGCCACCAGAGCGTTGATTGCGGCAGCCAACGCAAAGGGCGTTATGTCAGGGCCTCCGCGTGGACGGGGACAACGCTCCGTCCTGGCCGCGCCGAAAGTCCTTGACGAACGCCCCTCGGTGTGGCACGGTGGGGTTCGGTGTTCAACAGCACGCGGGGGCGGGCATGGGAGAGGCCAAAGTACGCAAGCTCGATGATGGCAACATCGTCGAGCTCAAGGAGCGGGCCAAGCGGGAACGCACGAGCGTCGAGGCGATCCTGCGGCGGGTCATCGACGAGGAGGCCCGGCGGCCCAGGCGCGAGCTCCTGGCGATGGTCGAGGAGCACCAGCAGCAGATCCGCGACACCTCCGGCGAGCTCCCCGACTCGACGCCCCTGATCCGCGAGGAGCGCGCGGCGTCGGGCCGCGGCCGTGATCGATGCGTCCGTGGTCACCAAGCTGGTCCTGATCGAGGGGGGGCACGACCGAGGATCTGGAACTCCCGGGGGGGCCGCACGCTCGTGGCCCCGGCTCTGATCCGCTACGACGTCGCGGGCGCTGTCCCGTCACACTTCCGCTCGCGGGAAACGCCCAAGGTATCGGCCCGGGCGGCGTGCACGCGGTGGGGCGCGATCCACCCTCCCGCCCCTCGCCCGACAGCATCGCTGCCACCCGAGCGCCAAAACAGCGACATACACCGGTTGTTCCTTGCCTCTGCCCGCCGTGGCCGTAGGCTGCTGGTGTGGGGAACAACACCAACCGATCCGCCCGGCCCGTCCGCCGCCTGCCCGCCCCCCTGCCCGACCGGTCAGCGCCACTCAGGCCCCGACCGTGGGCTCTCCATCCGGCGTCCCAGATCCTCGAGCATCGCCCGCTCGGTCTCGGTCACCTTCCGCGGCGTGACCACCTTCACCACCGCGAACAGGTCCCCCGCCGCGCCGTCGTCTCGCTTCACGCCGAAGCCGCGCAGCCGCAGCCGCTGGCCGCTGGAGGTGCCGGGGGGAACCTTCAGTTCCACCTTCCCCTCGGGCGTGGGCACCGAGACTGTGGTGCCCAGCGTGGCCTCGGCGATGGTCAGCGGCAGGTCGAGCTCGATATCGCGCTGCTCCTCGCCCGCGCGCCGGAAGAGGGGGTGGGTCCCCACGCGGATGTCCAGGATGAGGTCGCCCGCCGAGCCGCCGCTGGGGCTCGGGGCCCCCATTCCGCGCAGCGTGAGTTTCGCCCCGTGCCTGGTGCCGCGCGGAATCTTCACCTCCACCGTCTGCCCCGTGCCGCCGCGGCTCACGCGGATGCTCTCGGTCCCGCCGCGGACGGCCGTCATGAAGTCGATCAGCAGTTCGTGGGTGAGGTCGCGCCCCGCCGAGGACTTCGACCGCGCCTTCGCCCCCCCCACTTCCCCCCCCTCTCCCCCCTCCCCCCCCCCCGCCCTCCCCACCACTCCCCCCTCCCCACCCTCCTCCCCCCCCCCCCCCCCCCCGCC
>JACVCL010000175.1 GCA_016742075.1 Phycisphaerales bacterium | reverse complement strand
CCCGCCCCGCCCCCGCCCCCCCCCCCGACCCCGCCCCCCCCCCC
This sequence comes from Phycisphaerales bacterium, assembly GCA_016742075.1. Taxonomy (GTDB): domain Bacteria; phylum Planctomycetota; class Phycisphaerae; order Phycisphaerales; family UBA1924; genus JACVCL01. The sequence goes on along the minus strand of JACVCL010000175.1, from coordinate 4,655 downwards.
CCGCCGCTAACCTCCACCCGTGCAGTCCCTCTCCGACATCCGCGCCCTCCTCGAGTCCCGCGGCCTCTCCCCCAAGAAATCCCTCGGCCAGAACTTTCTCGCCGACCAGAACCTCATCCGCAAACTCGCCGACGCCGCCGAACTCTCCCCCGCCGACCTCGTCCTCGAAGTCGGACCCGGCACCGGCGTCCTCACCGAGGCCATGCTCGACCGCGGCTGCACCGTCATCGCCTGCGAGCTCGACTCCGACCTCGCCGCCCTCCTCCGCGAACGCCTCGCCGACCACCCGCGCTTCACCCTCATCGAGGGCGACTGCCTCGCCGACAAAGCCCATCTCAACCCGCTGATCACCGAAGCCCTCTCGACCGCCCTCGCCCGCACGACATCGCAGGCGACGCCGGGTCCACTCCACGCACCCCACGCGCCCCCGGGCAGCACCGGCGGAGGCAGCAGGGGGGCGGGGGGGTTCAAGCTGGTCGCGAATCTGCCCTATCAGGCAGCCAGCCCGCTCATGGTCACGCTCATGTGCGACCACCCCGCCTGCTCGGGCATGTGGGTGACGGTTCAGAAAGAAGCCGCCGACCGCGCCCGCGCCCGCCCCGGCACACACGACTACGGCGAACTTGCCGTCGTCCTCGGCTCGATGGCCGAGGTTCGCCGCGTCGCCGTCCTCCCCCCCGAGTGCTTCTGGCCCCGACCTAAAGTCACCAGCGAGATGATCGCCGTGACGCGCCGCCCCGCGCCGCTCACCGACCACCCGCGCCGCCTCGCCCGCGCCTGCCGCGCCCTCTTCACCCACCGCCGCAAACAGCTCGCCGCGATCATCCGCGACAGCGCCCGCGACGGCTACCGATGGAACCTCCCCGCACCACCGGCCGTGCTCCCAGCGGGCATCAACGCCGCAGCACGCCCCGAGCAGCTCACCATCGAGCAGCTCGTCGCCCTCTCCGCCTTCCTTGCCGAGTAGCCCCCACGCCCCCCGCAAACCACGACCCCTCCGCCCGCGCTTCCCCCTCCGCCCGCGCGCCCCGGAGCCCCCCGACTCCTCAGCCGTTCCCGATCTTCCCGATCACATCTGGCCCCTCGGCCACGATCTGCTCGGCCACCTCGCGGCGGTGCACCTGCACATCGCGCGGAAACTCGAACGCCACGCGCACGCGATCACCCTTGATGCTCGCAATCCGCACCACGCCAATCGGGTTCTTCGGGTCGCCGATGACGACCTCTTCTCCCTCGCGCCTCGTGATCACCAGCATCGTGGGGACCTCCTGTCCGGAGCACACCAGCCGCTAGAAACACGCCGCGGCAACACGTCACTAATCTACGCCGCACCCCCCCGAAACAACCGTCCACCCCGCATTTTTCAGGACATCTCGACCCTGACATGTCCCAAAATGCCCATCCAATACTCCAAATCGGGCATTCTTATCGGGCCCTCGGCCAATTCCCGCCGGGTCCGATGAAATTCCGCCCACCCGCGCTCCCCAACCCGTCCCGACATCCCTCACACCGGCTCCACCGCCTCCACGCCGCGCACCTCCGGCACGTACTGCCGAAGGTTCCGCTCGATGCCCATCTTCAGCGTCATCGACGCCGACGGACACCCCACGCACGCCCCGTGCAGCCGCACCTTCACCACCCCGCCCGCCGTCACCTCCAGCAGCTCAAGGTCGCCGCCGTCCGACTGCACCGCCGGCCGGATCGCATCCAGCACCCGCTGCACCCGCTGACGGAGCGGCACGCCCGTGCCCGACTCGGCCCCCAGGAGCCCGGCGCTGGTCGTCGGCATGACTGGACGATCGCTCATCGAAGGCCCAAGTCTAGGCCCATCGGCCCCACGCGTACACTCAGCCGCATGCGCTCCCGAGCACTCCCGATCTTCGCCGCCGCGGCCGTCCTCTCGGTTCTCTGTGCCTGCAGCAGCGGCCCCGGCGCCCCCACGGCCGACCCTTCTCTCGCCTCCTATTCCTCGATCGCCGACGAGCAGGCCCGCGAGCCCGCGCGCATCGCCTCCATCAACCAGGCCTTCGCCCTCGCCGAGGCGCGCCAGATCCCGCGCGAACAGACCCGCGAGACCCTCAAGAAGGTTGCCTGGGCCGCGCGCAACCGCCCCGCCGTCCGCCTCGCCGCGGTCGACGCCCTCACCCCCGACGACCCCGCCGACACCGCCAACATGGTCCGTCTGCTCGTCGCCTCCGAGCCCAGCCCCGACATGGTCCGCGGCCTCGCCGACCGCGCCGCGAAGAACAACTGGACCCAGACCACCAGCGGCTTCGTCTCCCGATGGGCCCGCATCACCCCCAACCTGCCCGACGACACCCGCCCCGAACGCGACGCCCTCAGCAGGCTCCATCCCGGACGGCCCATCCCCGACGTGATCTACGACGTCCTCACCGGCAAGCTCGGCCCCGCCGCCGATCCTTCCAGCCAGTCGGCCCAGCGCGAGCGCCAGGCCGCCTGGGGCCTCCTCCGCCGCGTCGACCCCGACAACCGCCGCACCATCGCCCTCCTCACCGCCGACTCCCCCGAGGCCTCGGCCGATCCGATGCTCGCCACGCTCCGCCTCGCGGCCTCCGAACTCCGCGTCGTCCCCGAGACCGCCGAGCAGGTCGTCTGGGTGCAGCGACTCCGCGCCGCGCAGGGCGGCGCCTTCTGGACCACCGCCCGCGCCGCCGCCGCCCGCCTCACCCCTGAGCAGGCCGAAGGCCTCGCCCTCCGCCACATCCCCGCCGTCGTCTTCGCCTCCGCCCACCGCACCGAGTGGCTCGCGATGACCCGCGCCCAGCTCCTCGCCGAGGCCCGCCGCCGCATCGATGCCAAGCCCCACGTCTTCCGCTCCACCGCCACCCCCGGCGGCGACGCCTACCCGCCCGAAACCCTCCGCGCCCACGACCGTCGCCTCCCCTGGGCCGACCTCCTGCTCGTCCTCATCGCCGCCGACCTCGCCGCCGACCGCACCTCCGCCGACGCCCTCTTCGCCGCCGTCGAACGCGACCGCGCCGACGCCTCCACCGAGCACGGCGGCTGCATCGACGCCGACGACGCCGGACGCTTCACCGTCCGCGTCTTCGAGCCCCGCGCCGCCCAGCGCCTCGGCGACGACCGCTTCGTCGCCTCGCCCGAGCTCCTCGACGCCAGCGACACCGCCCTCTTCCATTTCCACTTCCACGCCCGCGCCGCCAACCTCGCACCCTTCGCCGGCCCCTCCCAGGCCGACATCGACTACGCCAGGCTCCACGGCCGCGCCTGCGTCGTCTTCACCTCCCTCAGCAACAGCCGCCTCAACGCCGACGTCTTCTTCCCCACCTCCGCCGTCATCGACCTCGGCCCCCTCGACCGCTGAGCCCCAGCGCCACCGCCCCGCGGCCGCACACCTCCCAACGGATCGCGCCCGATCGTCCAGGTCCTCATCATCGCCCTCTTCGCCGTCTTCGTGCTGCGCGATGCGCTGCCCGAGCGCCTCCCCCTCCTCTGGCCCAACCGCCCGCTCCCCGCCCTCGCCGCCACCCTCGCCGCCTACGCCCTCATCGCCCTCGCCGTCCACATCGCCCAACTCGCCGCCGCCCGCCGCATCGACCTCCGCGGCGACCTCCGCGCCATCCGCTCCGCCGAGCTCGCCGTCAAACTCACCCGCCCCGCCGTCTTCGCCGTCCACGCCGCCGCCGTCCTCCTCCTCGGCGCCCTCGACGCCACCCGCGCCGCACTCTCCGACCTCATCCTCGCCGACGAACTCATCCTTCTTCTCCCCGCCCTCGCCGTCATCACCCTCGCCTGGGTTTCGCACTACCCCGTCGAGCGCCGCATCCGCGAGTCCCTCCTCATCCGCGACCTCGACCGCGGCGGGCCGATCCCCGAAATCCCCACACGCGCCCAGTACGTCGCCGAGCACCTCCGCCACCAGGTCCTCATCGTCCTCATCCCCGTCCTCGCCCTCGGCGCCTGGAGCGAAGCCGCCCCCCGCGCCGCCTCCGCCCTCGCCCCTCGACTGGCCATCGCCCCCGACGGCCAAGCCGCCGAGAACCTCCTCATCGCCCTCCAGCTCGCCGGCGTCTTCGCCGTCTTCGCCGCCATGCCCGAGGTCCTCCGCCGCGTCTGGCGCACCCGCCCGCTCGGCCCGGGCCCCCTCCGCCAGGCCCTCGACGCCCTCCTCGCACGCCACCGCATCCGCTGCCGCCAGATCCTCGTCTGGCACACCCACCTCGGCATGATCAACGGCGCCCTCGTCGGCGTCCTCCCGCGCTTCCGCTACATCCTCCTCACCGACGCCCTCCTCGAGTCCCTGCCCCAGCCGCAGGTCGAAGCCGTCATGGCCCACGAGGTCGGCCACGCCCGCCGCCACCATCTCCCCTGGCTCATCGCCGGGATGGCCGCTGTCGTCGGCCTCGCCTGGACCGCCGCCACCTCCGCCGCCGAACTCGCCCTCACCCGCCTGGGCTTCCCCCCCGACGCCCGCGGCCGCATCCCCGTCTCCGACTTCTCCTGGACCGAGTGGCTCGTCGCCACCCTCCCCTTCGCCGCCGTGCTCATCATCGGCGTCATCGCCTTCGGCTGGCTCTCCCGCCGCTTCGAGCAGCAGGCCGACGCCTTCGCCGCCCAGTCCCTCACTCTCGCCAACCCTGCTCCCGAACCCGGAACCGCCCCTGCCCCCCCGGCCC
>JACVCL010000003.1 GCA_016742075.1 Phycisphaerales bacterium | reverse complement strand
GGATTGGGGGGTCAGACCGCGGATTTGGCCGCGTCGCGGGGGGTGAGCTCGAGGATCTGTGACACGATGTGATCGGGGTCGATGCGGTCGGCCTCGGCCTCGAAGTTCAGGATGATCCGGTGGCGGAGCGACGGCTTGGCGACCGACTGGATGTCGGCGTAGCTGACGTGGTACCGGCCGTCGCACAGTGCCCGCACCTTGGCGGCGAGGATGAGCGCCTGCGCTCCGCGGGGGCTTGACCCTACGCGGATGTAGCGGCTTGTGATCTCCGGCGCAAACGGCCCGTCGGGGTGCGTCGCCATGACCAAACGGGCCGCGTATTCCTTCACGTGGGGCGCCACGATGGCGTGCCGGACCAGTTCCTGGGCGCGGATGATGCCGGGGCCGTCGATCTTCGGCTCGATCCTGGCCGATTCGGCGCCGGTCGTGCGGTCGAGGATCGTCATGAGCTCGGGGAGCTTGGAGTAGCCCACCACCAGCTTGAAGATGAACCGGTCGAGCTGGGCCTCGGGGAGGGGATAGGTGCCCTCCTGCTCGATGGGGTTCTGGGTGGCCATCACGAAGAACGGCGGCTCCAGCCGGTACTGCGTGCCGGCGACGGTCACGCTCTTCTCCTGCATGGCTTCGAGCAGCGCCGACTGGCTTTTGGGGGTCGCGCGGTTGATCTCGTCGGCGAGCACCAGCTGGGCGAACAGCGGGCCTTTCTGGAACTCGAACCGCCGCCGGCCGGTCTGCGGGTCCTCCATCACGATGTTCGTGCCGATGATGTCGGCCGGCATCAGATCGGGCGTGAACTGGATGCGGCTGAACTTCAGGCTCAGCGCCTCGGCGAGGGTGCGGACGAGCATCGTCTTGCCGAGGCCTGGCACGCCCTCGAGAAGCACATTGCCGCCGACGAACAGCGTCGTGAGGACGCCGTCGATCACATCTTCGTGGCCGACGATCACCTTCCCGACCTCGCCCTTGATGGACTGATAGGTCCGGCGGAACTGCTCGCACTGCTCTCGGACTTCGGCCGGTGTCGTGGGAACCTGTTCTGTGCCTGCCATGACGATCGCTCGCTTTCTGACGGGGGGTGATCAGGACGGTTTGCCGGAGCCGGGCGATGGGGGGGGTGATCCCGGCGGCGGGGGAGAGGTGGGGGGCTTCTGAACCGTGGTGTCCGACGTGTGGCGGGCACGCTGCTTGGCCCTCAGCAGCCGCGACATGCCCTGCTCTTCGTCGTCAGGAACAGGGCCGGGCGGCGGGCGTTGGCCCGCCGTTGCGGCCGGAGCGGCGGGCGCCGGGGGCTTGGAGAGCGGGCCGGAGTGGTCGCCCGGCGGGAACCCGGGAGAGGCCTCGAACTTGACGCCGGCGTGCTGCTTGGCGGTGCGGCCGGCGATCTGCCGCTGAGCCTTCTCACGGGCGGCCTTGAGCGCGTCGACCTGGGTATCCCGCGCCGCCGGGGCGCGGCGCAGAGCCCGGCGGAGCAACGCCGGGAGGGCAAGAAGGTCGATACGCACGCGCCGAACGGCCACGTCGGCGAGGAACAGCCCCACGGTGACGAGTGTGACCGCCAGCCAGATCGGCCGGAGAGCCGAAGGCATCTTCAGGCCCGAGCGGGAGAACAGCTCCGCCGCGATCGGCGCGGGGTTCAGCTCGCGTCCACCGGTCAGATCCTTGATCTGGCGCAGAAGGGGCGCGTTGTCGGTCAGCGCCCGGTATTCATCGGCGAACGGCCTCGTCACGGCCGCCTGCACCGATCCCGACTCCACGGTGGTGCCGTCGGCCTTCAGCGCGTCGTACCGGAAGCTGAGCAGGTACGACCCGGCGTCGGCGCTGGGAATCGTGCCCTCGTACCGCCCCGGTCCGGTCTGGCGGAGCGCGATGTCCGAACCCTTCAGAGTCGGTCCGACGACTCGGCCGATGAAGCGTGCGAAGTTCAGAGGATCGCCCTCGGCGTTGAGCGCCGTGAGCACGATGGATGTTTCTCCGCCGCGGCTGGTGGTCGTGACGCTCACATTCGCCGAGCCGCTGGGGCGCATGGCCCACCGCACGTGCTGTTCCCAGAACGAGCGGAACTGCGACCACCCGAGCCACGCGCTCGACCAGCGGGCCGAAGAGTCGCTGGTGAACGCGACCGCCCGGCCCAGCCCGTGCTGCCACTGGGCAACGATCGGATCGGGGTTCGGCGGCGGGGCCCGGGCGGTGACCAGCGACAGCCCTTCCCGGTCGGCGGTCACGATGTACCCGGTGAGCGGGGGAAGCCCGCGGATGCCGCGCATCGGCTCGGCGGCGCCGCCGGTGATCTGCGGCGAGAACGCCGGGCCTTCCCAGATGAGCGGGCGCTTCACGATCTGGGCCTCTTTCGTGAAGATCTCGGGCAGTTGGGCGAGCTGGTTCCGGCTGGTGACCTGGTAGAACGTCCCCTTGGTCAGCCGGGCGATACGCTGCATCCGCTGGGCGTCGGCGCCGTTCAGGATGTCATGGGGGAACACGAGAACGGTGCTGACCGAGATCTTGTTCTCGATGAACTTCGCCAGCAGCCCCTCGCTCGGCCCGGTCGGGTCGCCGTCGGAGATGACGATCGTGTGCAGCTGGCCGGCGCGTTTCTCGCGCTTGGCCTGCAGCAGGCCGTCGAGCGCCATCTGGAACGACTGCTCGAAGCTCTGCATGTCGCCGAAGTTCATGTTGTTCAGCGCATTGCGCACCCCAACGCCGTCGCCCTTCTCGGCCATCGGGAACACCCAGCCCCCGAGCGGGTTGAAGGGGTTGAACTCGATGACCCCGACGATGTCGAGCCGCGAGAGGGCGTCCACCGCCGCCTGGGCGGTCTTCTGGCCCCAGAAGTTCCCGTCGGGCATCTCGCAGGAATGCATGATCAGCGCCAGGGCCCCGCGGGGGATCTGCCGCTTCTGCGGAGGATCCAGCCGGACCGGCAGGACGTCGGCCACCCGGGTTCCGATCCAGCCGCCGGCGCCGAAGCTGTTCTCGCCGCCGACCACGACCAGCCCGCCGCCCGCGTCGTGCACGTACGCGGCCAGTTCGTCCTGTTGCTTGCGGTTGAAGTCGCCCGCGGGCACGTCGAACAGGATCACCGCGTCGTAGTTCTGCAGTTCGACGAGCGACCGGTGCGCATTCTCGGCCGCAACCCGCACCTCGACGTTGAGCGCGGCGTCGCGCATGGCCGCCAGCAGCGGCGCCGCTCGCGCCGCGGGCTGCATCTCGCCCGACTGGCCGACGTAGACGAGCACCTTCCCCTCGGTCGCGGCGAAGGTCACCCCGATGGCGGTGTTGTTCTGCGGGATGGTGTCGTCGGCCGGGTCCAGCGGCTCGAACGTGGCCGAGTACTGCTGAGGGCCTCCGCGGGTGAGCGGCACCACGGCGGTGAGCACGTTTCGGCCCGCCGCGAGATCGACGGCCATCGCCGCCGAGTCTGCCCCGCCGGCGCCGGCGAGGTTCACGGGCACGCCGTTGTCGGTCAGGGTGATGCGGCCCCGCGTCGGGCGTGTCGCCGTGAGCACGAAGCGCAGGCTGATGTTCTGGCCCACTCGTCCGGTCTGCGGCGCGGCCAGCTGGTCGAAGACCACCTCCCGCTCGATGCGCACTGGCACCGGCAGAACGTCGATCGGCACCCCGGCCGACCGCGCGGCCTCGGCCGCAGCGAGCGCCGAGCCGCCGGTCTCGTTGCCGTCGCTGAACAGCAGGATGCGTCCGGCGGTGTCCTCGGGCTTGATCGCCAGCGCCAGCCGGAGCGCATCGGCGATGTCGGTGCCCTCGCGAGGCCCGGGGTCGAGCTGCCCGGTTTTCACCCGGTCGATGAACATCTGCAGGGGCGTGACCCCCGCGCTCGGCAGCACCTGGGCCAGGCCCGACTCGGCCACCGTCACGACGCCGAGCCGATCGCCGGGCGTGAAGTCGCGGAGCGCGGTCTCGAGGTACGACTTGAGTGCCGCGTCCGCGGCCGGGGGCATGGACCTCGACTGATCGATCACCAGCAGCAGCGACACGCTCTCGGTCCGGCGTCGCCAGGACGGCTCGGCCAGTGCGGCACAGATGAGCGAGAGCACGGACAGCCGAATCCCGAGCGCCGTCCACCGGGCCGCGGGGCCGAGACCCTGCAGGCTCCGGCGGGCGATCAGCCACACCGCGAGCGCCAAGGCCGGTATCAAAGCCAGATACCAGGGCTGATCGAATTGGACCGGTCCGAACGTCATCGGGTGGCGATCCCCCCGGCGGGATCAGCCCCAGGCGGCGCCGGTGCGCCCGCGGCGGAAACGCCGGGCTCCAGTCCGGCCACCGGGAGCGCGAACCGCTGAAGGCGATGGTTTCCGGCATCGGCGATCACGCCGATCCGGCCGATCGCGACCACGGCCCACGGCGTGACCAGCTCTCCCGGCGCCCGGCCGATCCGGCCTAAGACGCCCAGAGACGCCCCTGACGCCGGGTCGATCCGCTGGACACGGCTGTTGGCGTACTCGCTCACGAGGACCGAGCCATCGCTCAGGATGGCGAGACCGAAGGGTTTGTGGAACCCTCCGGCCTCGGCCGAGGGGGTCCCGTCTTGTGAGCCGATCCAGCCCAGCAGCTTCCCGTCGAAGTCGAAGCGCCCGATGCGGTGGTTCCCGGAGTCGGCGACCAGCAATTCCTGTCGAAGGGGGTGCCACACAATCGTTTGCGGTCGGGTGAACACGACACCGGTGTGATCCCTGGCGCTGCCCTCGGAGCCCCAGGCAAAGAGGAACCGATGCCCGGCATCGAAGACGGAGATCCGATCGTTCCCGCCGTACTCGGCGACGAAGATCCGCCCGACGTTCCCATCATTCCCGGCGACCACCGCGACGCTGGTGGGATAGATGAACTGGCCCGGGCCGGTTCCATATTCGCCCCACAGCGCGGCGATCTCGGCGGTCCCCGCGGCGTCGACGCGGTACACCAGCACGCGGTGTTCGTGGGTGTCGGCGACATAGATCAACCCGTCGGGGCCGACAGTCGCTCCGCACGGGTACCCGCGGTTGACGGCCGGCAGCGTCCAGGTTGCGTCCACGCGGCCATCGAGGCTCATTCGCTGCACCCGCCCCGAGCGGTCGATCACGTAGAGCGAGCGGCCGTCGTAGGCGATCGCGCGTGGTGAGATGAACTGCCCGGTGGCCTTGCCCGGCTCGCCGATCACCCGCGCGTCGGGAAGCAGCGAGCCGGGCCCGGAGCGCTCGCAGCCGATGAGCAGCACCGTGCCGACCGCCGCGAACAGTACGAGTGACGCGCGGCCGATCGCCCGAGGCCGCCGGGCGATAACCATCGCCGCCGCCGCGGCCGGGAATATGCCCAGCACAAGAAGCCCGATGGCACAAGCGGTGAGTTGTTCGTCGCGCAGGTAGTGGAGCAGGGCCAGCATGTGCTCCGCGAGGGTACCTCGGCCGCCGATTCCGGGAGGGGCCGCCACCACCGCCGCCTCGATTTCATGGATCGAGAGCAGCACGATCGCCCCGGTTCCGCCGAGCATCGCGGCCGCGTTCAGGCGTCCGGTGGTCCGCAGCCAGTCGGGCGTCCGGTCGCGGGTGTACATCCGGCGAAGCTCGCGGAGCTCCCGCGGTTCGGTCCGCGAGAGCCACCAGCCCAGGATCGCGGCGATCGCTCCGAACCGGCACATGTGGGCGATCACGAGTCCGACCGGGCCCGCCAGAGCATCGGCGGCACCACCGAGCCCGGGCGTCAGCGAGGCCGACCGCACCGCCCAGCCGATGAGGGTTCCGGGCGTCACGGCCAGCACCAGCCAGATCCTCAGACCCCACCCCGCCGCGCGGCGGGCCGCGGCACCATCCTGGGAAGAGAGACCGATCGCCGTTGAGAGCATCACCAGCGCGCAGCCGCCGCCGGTCGACAACGCGGAGAGGGCACTCGTCGAGGCAGGTGATGCGGCCTCACTCCAGGCCGTGACCAGGGTGCCCCAGCCGCCCTTGAGGCGGCTGATCATGATGGCGAGCGGCAAGACCGTCGCCGCGGCCCAGAGGGCCCAGGCGCCGCAGATCCAGCCGATCGCCGTGCGATCGTCGGTGTGCTCCGCGGTTTCGGCCGCCGCGAGCGGGGTGCTCAGGAGTCGCGACCCCACGAGCCAGCCCCCGAGAAGGCCCATCGCGACCAGCGGTACCGCGGCCAGCCAGACCTGCCGGGCCCCGGCCGACTCGGTCATCAGCCGCCAGATCACCAGTGAGTAGGTCTCCATCTGCGCCACGTGAAGCGGCACCGCCGAGCCGAGCATCAGCAGGGTGACAACCCCCCACGCCGCGGCGATCGACGGGCTGAGCATCACCAGCACCGCCACGCCGCGGCGGAACCCGGAAGCGCCGCTCAGCGCGAGGGCGTCGAGCGTCTCCCGCGGGATGCGAACCGCGGCGGGCCCCATGACCATCGCCGCGAGCGGCCAGGCCCACAGAGCCAGACCGCCGACCGCCTGGACGGTGAAGGTGACCCTCCACAGCAGCGGATCGGCCGATCGTTCAAGAAGATCGCCAAGCCACGTTCCCGGCGCCCGCAGAAGGCCCCAGGCCACGTACACGAGGTAGTTGGGCAGCAGCAGGGGGGCCACGAGCAACGCTGCCCGCGCAGGAGGCAGGCGCCGCATCGCCCATGCCGCCGGCAGCCCGAGAGCCGTCGCCAGTGCCGCGATGCCGGCCGCCGTCGAGATGGTCCGCGCGAGCATCCAGCCATCGAAGATGACCGCACCGGCCCGGACCGACTCAGCGCGCGGCGCCTGAACGAGCCCCCGGCATACACCCAGGGCGATGACCGCCGCGACAGTTGCCGCGATCCCCAGCCCGACGACGGGCAGGGCCGCAGACCCGCGGGCGAGTGGGGGGGGGCTCATCGGCGCAGGATGTCTTCCGCAAGACCGACGGCGCGGGGGGCCGCACCGGCAACCTCTTCAAACGGGATCGTCATCGGGTTCGCGGGTATCGCGACGCCGGCCTCGGCCACCACTTCGGGCCTCACCGGGATGTTCTTGGAGTCGCTGGCGAGGAGCATGCGTTCCACGCTGTCGCCCAGCAGGAACATCGCGAGTCTGGCGGCCGCGGCGGGGTTGGGCCCGCCGCTGACGCACGCCACCGTGTTCGGGATCAGCATCGTGCCGAGCCGCGCGTCCGGACGATCCCCTGGCCTCTCGTGCCTCACGTAAACGAGGTCGACCGGCCAACCGTTGCGCTGCCCAGCCCAGACGTCGTCGGTGTCGGTGAGGCCGATATCGGCCTCGCCCATGGCTACCGCCCGGACGACCGCCGAGTTGCCGTCGACGAGCCTGACGCCGTTCTCACGGAGTCCCTCGAAGAACGCACGGAAGTCGGTCTCGCCCCACGCGGCGAGCATCGCGCCCAGATGGCCGCGCGTGGTGCCGAATCCCGGACGGGCGATGACGATCCGACCCCGGAACCGCGGGTCGAGGAGCCCATGAACGGTCGCGGGCGGCGGACCGACGGCTGATCCATCGCCCAGTCTCCGCGTGTTGAACACCAGGACTCGTGCCCGCTGGGCGAAGCCGGCCCACGTGCGGTCGCGCCCGACCATCGGGCCCGGGCGCCCCTGTTCGGCTTCCGGCGGGAGCGGGGAAAAGACGCCCTCGCCGGCCAGGCCGATCGTCAGGAATACTTCGCTCGACCACAGCACATCGGCGCGCGGACGATCGCGCTCGGCCCGCAGGCGTTCGACGAGCCCGGTCGTTTTCGTGGCCTCGGTGTCGCCGACCACCCGGACGGTCAGCCCGGTCTCCCGCTCGAATCGCTCGATGATTGGGCGAGCCACGGTGTCGTCCGCGGACACGTAGAGCACCACCGCAGTCCCCGCGTCGCGCCGGTCACATCCCACGACGGCCCACGCCGCGCAGGCCACGGCGGCGAGAAAGACGAGGCGCCGGATGCTCGCGGCGACGGGGAGTGTCACGCGACGGTCACTTCCTCTCGCCCGGCTTCTCGGGCGCCCGTGGCGTCGACTGCGCGGCCTTCTCTCGGAGTTGCCCGAAGTAGTGCTTGATCGCGTCGTGGTATTCCCGGGGCACGATCTTGCTGTCGATCGCCTCGGTCGCGGCCGCGCTCCCAGCCTGAACCGCCCGGCCGAACTCCGCCGCGGCCTCGCCGCGAACCTGGTCGCCCTGGATGACGGTGGAGCCGATGATGGCGGCGCGTTCGTCGGTGCCGCCACCCGCCTTCCGCGCGTTGAGATTGACAGCAGTTTCCTTCGGCGCCGGGCCCTGCCCGCCGCCCTGGCCGCGGTTCTGGCCGCTGCCGCGCCCGCTTTGACGCATGAGGTCGGCCATGGCGCTGCCGCTGTCACTCTGGCCCATCGACTTGCCGATCTGGTTCAGCTGATCGCGCAGCTTGCCCTGGGCGGCACGCATGGAGTTGATCTCGTCCTGCATCGCCTCGAGGGCCGAGAGCTTCTCGCCGAGCGACTGCATCGCTTCGGCCGCCTTGGCGCCGGGCTGGCCCGCCTGGCCGGCGGCCTTGGCGGCCTCCTGGAACGCCTGCGACGCGGCCTCGCTGGCCTGAGCAAGCTCCTGCAGGGACTTCTTCTGCTCGGGCGTCAGGTTCTTGGCGTCATCGATCGCGCGCTGTGCCGCCTGCGGGTCCGCGGCCAGTTTCTGATCGATCCCGGCCTGCTTGAGCGCCTCCTCCAGGGCCTTGCGGTCTCTCGCGAGAGACTCCATCTGCTCGGCCAGACGCTGAAGCTGCGTCTGAATCTGCTGCCTCTGCTCCGGCGTGGCGGCCTGGGACTGCATCTGCTCCGCCAGCTTCTTGGCCGCCTCGGCCGCCTGGCGGAAGTCACCCTTCTGCATCGCCTGGACCATGTTCTGCAGATCCTGCGGAGACCCGGCCGGCGGCTGGCGCAGCTCGCGCATCTTCTCCTCGATCTGCTGAAGAGCCCTGGACTTGTCTCCCTGCATGAGTTCGCTCAGGCGTTCATCGGCCGCGGTAAGCCGCTTGACCGCCTCGCGGCGGATCTCCTCGGGGCTTTTGGCCGCGTCGGCCGTGGCGAGGTCGCCGAGATGCTCGGCCAGCTTGTCGTCCTTCACCGCTCCGAGCGCTTCGTCCAGGGCTTTCTTGGCCTGCTGAGCCTCGGTACGGGCCTGCACGATCTGGACTTTGTCCTCGTCGGCGGCTTTCCGGGCCGCCTGCTTGTTCAGCAGATCGGCCGTGGGGACGAGCCCCAGGAGCAGAAACGCGGCCAAGCCCGCCGGAGCGACCGGCCAGACCCTGCTTCCGCGCCAGGGCAAAGCCCGTGCCACCCGGACGGTCCGGCTCACCGACTCGGCGTGGGCGAGCGCGGCCTCGCCCCATGCGCCGTCGTCGCGTCCGACGCACACCGCTGTCGACAGCGACTCCTTCAGCCCGGCCGCCGAATCGAGCGCGCGCGCCACGCCGAGACGGTCAGGCCGCGTCAGCAACGCCCACGCCCCAGCGCCGACAACCGCCACGCCCACCGTCACGGCCAACGTCAGCCAGAGGTTGAAGGGGAACGCCACGATCCGCTCCGCCACTCTTACCACCGCAAGGCCCGCGCCGGCAGCCGCGAGCGACACGATCGACGCGTGGACCCACCTCACCCCGAAGAGGCGCCACGCCCCGCGGCGAAGCAGATGATCAATCTGGCGCACACATCACCTCCCGGGGGCCGGTCCCGACGGTCGACGCCGATGCCGGACACATTATTCGCCCCGAACTCTGGTGGGTTTCACGGTCGGGCGGACATGTCCCAAACAAAGGGTTTGTTGCGCTCGCGCATCGATTGACCACGGTGCCCCGCCCTCACTCGGCGGCGGCGAAGATGTGCAGACGGTGGGCGTGAGCCTTCAGCCCGAGCGTCACGCAGATCCGTTCGCAGAGCTCGACCAGTTCGGGCAGTTCCACCGGGATAGCCTGGCGCGTGTCCGTTCGGATGATCAGGTCTCGTGAGCGGCGTCCGTAGACGAGCTGGTAATGGGCCTGCTCCGTATCGGTGTCGAGCAGCACCTGTTGGATGATCCCGGCGTCCTTGAGCAGCTTGATCGTGCGGTACACGGTTGCCTTGGACACGCGGAACCCGCCGCGCCTCATCTCGGCGAGAAGGTGGTCGGCCTCGAACAGATCGTCGAGCCGGACCAGCACGTCCAGGATCTGAGCGCGCTCGGGCGTGTACTTCTGGCCCAGCGACTTGAGATGCCGCCGGAACACGGCGCACAGAGGTTCCAGGATCTCAAGATCCTGTTCCGGCCGGGATGGGTTGGTGGGTGCGGCGGCCATGGCGGTGGTCTGTGGTGGTCGTTGTCATCGGGGGGTGGATTCATCGTGCACGAGCCGCAGGGCGATCAGGTCCTGCACGTCCAGCAGCCCGACAGGCCGGCCCCGCGCGTCGACCACCGGGATCTCGTCGGCCCGGAACTCGCGCACCATGCGCACCGCGTCGCGCACGAACGCCGAGTCGGGCAGCGACCGGGGCGACCGGGTCATCACGTCGTCGATCGGGCGGTCGAGCCCGTCAGGGCGGCCCAGGACGAGCCGGCGCAGGTCGCCGTCGGTGAAGATGCCGGCGAGCGTGCCGTCGGAATGGGTGATGAGCAGTGCGCCGGGCCGGCGGCCGAGCCGGTCGGCGTCGGCCAGGGCCTGCCTGACGGTAACGCCCGCGGGAGTCAGCGGCAGATTCTTCCCAACCGTGAAGCGGAGCACCTCCGTGATCGGCCGCAGAAGACCGCCCAGATTGCCGCCGGGGTGGCGGCGCGCAAAGTCATCGGCCGTGAACGCGCGGCGATGGGCCAGCGCCAGGGCCAGCGCATCGCCCATGGCCAGCGCGGCGGTGGTCGAGCAGGTGGGGGCCAAAGCAGCGCCGGGAACGGCCTCGGCGGCCTCGGTAAGGGGGCCCAGGGCCAGCGTGACGGTCGCCAACCGGGCCAGTGTGCTGCGCGGCGCCGCGTGATCGTCGCCCGTGATGGCCACGATCGGCACGCCCTCGGGCTTGCAGAGCAGGGCGAGGTTCACCACCTCGTCGGTTTCGCCAGAGTTCGACAGCAGGAGCAGGCAATCGGCCGACCGGATGCGGCCGAGATCGCCGTGGGCGGCCTCGGCCGGGTGAACGAAGTGCGAAGGCACGGCCAGCGAGGCCAGCGTCGCCGAGATCTTCTGACCGATCAGCCCCGACTTGCCAAGCCCGGACACCAGAACCGACCCATGGCCCGCCGCGGCCCGATCGAGCACATCGACCGCCAGACCGAACGACACCCCCAGCCGTCCGGCCAGGGCGCCGACCGAGGCCGCCTCGGCCCGCAGAACGCCGCGGGCGAGTTCGACTTCCTGGGCATGGTCCGGCCGTCGGGACATCCCCGGAAGGGTACACTGCCTTGGAGCGTTCCACCCACCCCACGGGATACCCGCCCGCCGATGGTGACCCACGACTACACCGTGCGACTCGAGGCCTTCGAGGGCCCGCTCGATCTGCTCCTTCACCTCATCCGGCGGGCCGAGGTGGACATCACCGAGATCTCGATCGCGCGGATCACCGAGCAGTACCTGGCCTACCTGCAGCAGGTGGACCGGATCGACGTCGACGTGGCCGGCGAGTTTCTCGTGACCGCCGCGACCCTCGTCGAGATCAAGAGCCGGGTGCTCTCCCCGGTCGAAGGTGGGGGCCCCGGCGGGCCCGGCGAAACCTCGGCGTCGCAGGCCGCCGCCCTCGCCGAGGCCGAGGCCGACAACCCGGCCGCCCAGCTCATCCGCCAGCTGCTGGCCTACAAGGTCTACCGCGAGGCCGGCGAGCGGCTGGAGCGGCAGCGTGAAGAGTGGGAGCGCCGCTACCCCAGCGGCCGCGCAGGGTTCGACGCCCCGGATGTCACCCCGGATGAGCTCGATATCGAGGATCTGGAGGTCTACGACCTGCTGCAGGCCTTCCGCAAGATCGTCGAGACGGTGCAGTTCGACCGGCTCGGCGCCCACGAGATCACCGACGACGAGACGCCGATCGAGCTGCACATCGAGGACCTCCGCGACCGTCTGAAAGGGGGTGTCCCCGAGGTCGGCCTGCCGATGGTCGAGGTGTTCCGGGGCAGGCGGCGGGCGGAGATGGTGGGGCTGTTCCTGGCCCTGCTCGAGATGGTCCGCCGGCGGGAGTTGCGGGTGCAGCAGGACCGCACCACCGATCAGATCGTGCTGTGGCCGCGCCCGGCCGAGGACCGCACCGAGCAGTCGGCCGGGTGAGGCTGCCGGGTTGGGCGGAAGGGTGGGGCGGCTGGGTGGGGTGGCTGGGTGGGGTGGCCGGGGCGGGTATCGGTGGGCCGTTCGGGGCCTTTCGGAGCGTGCAATGTCTGAGGGAAACGGCGGGAGACGGACGACGCGTTTCGTGCCCCGGGTGGGCGCGGTGACGATCGCTGAGCTGACCGCGGGGCTGGTCTGGCCGACGCTGCTGCGTTCGGCGTCGATGGCGATGCAGCCGCCCCGCCTGCTGCTGGGCCTGCTGATCGTGCTGTCGATCGGCACGATCAACCTGATTTTCGATGCGATGGGGGGCGCCGGCGACGCCGGCATCGCCCACCAGACCATGCGGCAGCTGGGCGACGGCCTGCAGCGGTTCGTCGCCTCGGGGCGCCAGGCGGACATCGCCGGGGCCGCCTACGCACTCGTGTACGAGGCCGCGGGGTCGATCGCCCGGCTCACCCAGAACCACCCGGTCGCGGGGGCCACCCTGCTGCTGGCGTGGTCGCTGCCGTGGTCGGTGTTCGGCGGAGCGCTCTGCCGCACCGTGGCGGTCGATGTGGCGGGCGACCTGAACATGACGGCCCGCGAAGGGCTCGGTTTCGCGATCTGGCGGTACCGCACGTTCTGGCTGGCGATGCTCATCCCCGCGGCGTTGATGGCCGCGATCGCCGTGCTGCTCATGGGTTTCGGGTGGCTGCTGCACGGGCTGCCCGGCATCCGATGGGTCGGGGCGTTGATCTACTTCATCTTCCTGGTCGGCGGTCTGCTGCTGATGTTCCTGCTCGTGGGCTTCGGCGTCGGGCAGGCTCTGCTGACCCCAGCGGTCGCGGCGGAAGCCACCGACTCGATCGACGCCGTCCAGCGGGCCTACGCCTACGTACTCAACCGGCCCGGGCGGCTGCTGCTCTACATGCTCGTCCTGATCGTGCAGGGGCTGATCGCGTTCCTCATCCTCGACTGGCTGGTCGAGTCAGCCATCGCCGCCACCCGCGACTGGGTCGGCATGCTGATGAGCAAGGAGGCTCACGACGCGCTCAAGGCCGGCGGCCCGGGCGGCATCATCGCGTGGTGGGAGAGCGTGGCCAAACTGCTCGTCAGCGCCTTCGTGGTGAGCTTCTACTTCACCGGCTCAACCATCCTCTACCTGCTCGTCCGTCGGGTGAACGACGAGCAGGACATCCGCGAGATCTGGATGCCCGGGATGATCGAGGGCACGCTCGCCCCGAGGACCCCGGCGGCCGCGGCCGGGCGAGAGGACGACGACGAGTAGCCGGCTGCCCGGCCGGCGGGGCTCACGGGCATGTCCGGCCGAAGTTCGCCAGCACGATCGACAGATCGTTCGCCCCGACGCAGGCGTTGCTGTCAAAGTTCGCCCGCGCGTCGTAGCTCGGATCGCCCGGGCACGAGCCGAAGGAGGCGAGCACGATCGACAGATCGTTCGCCCCGACGCTCCCGTTTCCGTCGGCGTCGCCCTGGAGCGAGCATCCCGTGATCGTCACGTTCAACTGCAACGAGAGCGTCCCCGAGGATGATCCGGGGACGGCTTCATCGGCCACGCCGATCGTCGCCGTCTGGGCGTAGGGCCCGGCCGAAAGCCCCGCGGTGTTGATCGTGAACACGACCGACGCCGGCGTAGCCCCGACGCCGGTGATGGGAAGCGGGGTTGACACGCCGAACGGGCCCGTGATGCCGGTGACGGTGTTCACGTTCAGCAGCGCTCGCAGCGGGGTGAACGAGGCGTTGTAGACGTTCACCGGGATGCTCTGCACGCCACTGTTGGCGGCGAACGAGGCCGACGCCGAGCCCGACGCCACGACGTTCACCGGGTCGAACGACGGGGCGGAGGGGCTGAGGACGGTCGCCGAGACCTGCACGGTGTCGGCCGCGTCGGCCGAGCCGAGCCCCGCGCCGGCCGAGGTGAGGTCGGTGTTGGTCACCACGATCGTGCCGCTGCGGTTGCCGGCGCTGGCGAACGCCGACGGGGCCAGCCGCACGTTCAGCGGCCGGCCGCCGCCACCGCCGACGAAGGCCTGACCGTTGCCTGCGCCGGTCGATTGAGCGTCGCCGGACACGGTCACGTTGTAGGTGGTCGGCGTCGAGCCGGTCTTGGTGAGCGTGACCGACTGATCGGCCGGGATCGCGGCGCCGACGATCCGGCGGCCGAAGTTCACGGCCACCGACGATGACCCGTCGGGAGCGGGCGTGCCCACCGAGAGCTGCGAGTTGTTCGGGCCGGTGCCGTAGATCGACCACACGAGCTCGGGGTAGTCGATGAACGGGTTACGATTGCCCTGCCAGTACGTCGGGTTGAGCACCGATGAGAAAATGTACTGGTTGCGGCGGCGCTCCCAGCTGTCGACCGGGAACGCGTAGTGCCAGTTGAGCAGGGTGGTCTTGTCGCCCATCGTGTTCGAGCCCGCCTGCGGGAACGGCCCGTTGGGGGCGACGTCCACCACCTGAACCTGCCCGAGGTAGCGCACGTCGCAGTAAAAAATGGCCCGGGCCGCCCGGCCGCGGTCGTTGCCGCCGAGGGCCCCGGGATCCCAGAAGTTGCTGTTGAAATTGCCGTATGGCTTGTTCCCGCGGCTGCTGTTCACCGAGGGGTTGCACGTCCGCAGGTGGTGCGCGTCGGAGAGCATGTTGCCCGTCGGCTGCAGGCTCTGTGGCCACATGTGCTCCCGGTTCCACGTCACGCCCGAGTCCCAGACACCGGGGACCGACAGCCCGGTGTACGCCAGAATCACGTTCGACGGAGTAACCGGGTCCTGGTCGTAAATCGAGAGCGACTGGCGCAGCGAGTCATAGCTCGGGAACGGGGATCGCACGCCGGTGTTGATCGCGACGTTCAGGCCCGACTTGAGCGCGGATCCGGTCAGCCACTGCCCGGTCGGGGCCTGGGGGGACTTGGCGGGGTTGTAATAGGCGGCCGGCGGGTCGAAGTTGCCCGGCGGCGGGGCCGTCTGAACCGTGATCGTCACGCTCGACGACCCCGTGAGGCTGGTCGGATCCGTGGCGGTCAGCGTGAAAGTGTAAATGCCGGTGGCGTTCACGGTCACGGCCGCGTTGGCAGGGTCGGTCGCGGTGCCCACCGGTCCGGTGCGGGCCGACCACGACACGATTCCCGTGCCGGTGGCGGGCGTCCACGCATAGGTGACGCCGGCCAGGCCGTCGGCGTCGTTTATGGTCGCCTCGTCGAACGTGATCGAGAGCGTCGGTCCGGAAAGTTGCAGCGTCCGGTTGCTCCCGGCGAAGGCCACCGGGGCCACCGGGCCGCCGCCGCCACCGGTTACCACGAACGACCATCCCGGGAAGTTGACCGCCGTCGCGCTGGTCGTCCAGTTCGCCGCGTTGCCGATCGCGGCCCTGAGCTGCGCGGGGGTCCCCGAGTTCAGCACGTTGGTGCGGTAGAAGCCGTTGTTGACGGCGATGGTGATCGCCGTGTCGCCGTTCACCAGTCCGGGCGGCAGCGCTGAGGTGTTCGAGCTCGTGGCATTCGACCACCCCGCGTTCCCGCCGTTGATCGCGGCGATGAACGTCGGGCTGGCGTTGGTGCCCTGGAACGCCAGCACCTGGTCGCCGCTGGTCGAGAGCGCGAACGTGCCGGCCCACCCGCTGTCGGTGGCCCAACCCCCGCCGGTGAACGGGTTGGCCTTCGAAACGACCGACCCGGCGGGAAGCCCTCCGGCCGGCACGGTGTACGTCACGCCGCCCTCGCCGGTGCGGAACGCGTTGGCGACGGAATCCCAGCCGTTGTCCGTGAAGCGGATGACCTCGCCCGCCGCGAGGTTCGCCAGCGCCACGAACGCGATCTGGTCCGGGTCCGTCGCCCCGTAGCCGATGAACACGATGTCTCCGGGCTGCAGCGCCGCCGGGGCCGACAGAGCCGGACCGAGACCAAGAAACCCGGCGAAGAAGAACGCGGCGGAGCGGCGGTGGTGCATGGGTGCGGTCTCGGGAGCGTGCGGGGCGGAGTCGGCGGTTCTCGGGTCGTGGTGATTCACGGGCACGTGCGGCCGAAGTTGGCGAGCACGATCGACAGATCGTTGGCGCCGATGCAGGGGTTCCCGTCGAGGTTGGCCCGTGGGTCGTAATTCGCGTCGCCGGGGCACTTGCCGAACGACGCGAGCACGAGCGACAGGTCGTTGGCCCCGACCGAGCCGTTCCCGTCGGCGTCGCCGGGAAGCACACAACCGCCGGAGAGCGAAACGTTGACAGTGAGCAGCAGCGATCCGAAGGTCCGCCCGGGGACGGCCTCGTCGGACGTCGCCACGGTGTAGGTCGCCGTGTACGGACCGGGCGGGTTGCCGGTGTCGAAGGTGAGCACGATGTTCGAGGCCGCGCCGGCGATGCCCGAGGCGGGCACGCCCGACGAGAGCCCGAACGGCGACGCGGGCGGCGGGGTGATCGAATCGAGGTTCATCAGCGCCTGATTGCCCGTGAAGCCCAGGTTCCACACGGGCACCGTGATGCTCTGCACGCCCGTGCCGGCCGTGAAGGAAGGCGAGAGCACAAGGCTGGTCACCGCCGAGCTCGACGCGAAACTCGGCGAAGACGGGAGCAGCACCTGCCCGCTCGTCGTCAGATTGACGGTCGCGTTCTCGACCCCGGCGTTGGTGCTGGTCACGGTCACTCCGCCCGACACCGGCCCCGCCGCCGAGGTGTCGACGGCGGCGTTCCACACGAACGGGGCCGACAGGCCCGCCCGCGTGCCCGCAGTCGAGCCCGAGAGGCCACCGGACGTCGCGATGCTGAACGACAGCGTGTCGATGCCCGCGGCGAAGGCCCCGGGCGCGGCGTTCGACACCGAGACCGGCACGCTCAGCGGTGTGCCGCGGATCACCCGGCTGAAACTGGCCGGCATCGACGCCGACTGGATGGCCGGCACGCGGAGGTCGGTCACCAGCGGCAGGTGATCCGACGCGAGCGCGAGGCTGTTGGCCAGAGCCAGCCCGCGCGCGGGGTTGCCCGGGTAGAAGTTGTTGAAGCCGCCGGCGTTGATCGCCACGTTGTAGTGCTGCCCGTCGTTTCCGAACGGGCGGTACGTCCCGGAGATCAGCGACAGACCTTGGCCGCTCAGGAGCTGGGCGGTCATGAACTGGAAGTCGAACCGGTCGTTCATCCCGCCGCCCGTCAGTCCGTTCGGGCCGCTGTAGGGCGACTGGGTGTGCTTCGCGGCGTTGCCCGACCCCGCCCAGGTCGCATTGCCGAGCGGATCCACCGGCACGTTGATGCCGCTGCCCGCCGACACCATCGTCGTGTACGCCGCGTCGCCGGTGCTGTAGAGGTTGTAGTCGCCCGCGAAGATGATCCGCCGCCCGCCTGCGAGCGCCGCCGCGTTGCTGCGGATGGTGCTCACGCCCGTGTTCCGATCCGTGTAGTCCGAAGCGGCCGTTCCGGCCTTCAGGTGCGACGAGTAGATGTAGAACGCCGCGTCGTTCGAGGTGTATGCCGGTCCGCCGGCGGTCTGCCGGATGCGGATGAGCCAGCGCCGAGTGTTCCGGCTCGCCAGCGTGCCGAAGCTCGAGTATCCGGTGGCGTCCTCTCCCACCAGGTCCGAGCGGTAGAACATCGCCTGCGCGCCTCCGCCGAATCCGGCCTGTCCGGCCTCGCTGCCGGTGATGTTCCAGGTGCCCAGCACGTAAGTCCAGGTCACCCCCGGCGGCCTCGCGTTGTTGAGCATTGTGCCCAGCGTGGTCTGCTGGCCGGTGACAACCTCCTGGAACACGTACACCGCCGGCGCGACCGCGAAGCCCGGTTTGTCGTCGGTGTTCAACGCCGCGAAGACACTCTGCATCGAGGCGAGATCCCCCGACAGTTGGGCGACGTTGTAATTGACCACCCGGATCTGCCCCGACGCACCGCCCGCCCCGCACACGAGACAAAAGGCCGCGGCGGCCCACCGCGCACGATCCAACCCGGTGACCACCGACCGATGCACCTCCGCCATGCGCCTCGTCCTTCCTCGGCCGGCCCTCGCCCGTCAGGGGGCGGAAGCTCGCCTCGACACGACCCCGGCTTAAAGAGAGTAGACGCGGATTGCCCTCGGCGGAACCACCGGTGTCCACCCCCACAGGCTGAATTTTGCCGCTCGCGGCCGAGGCCTAAACTTCTCGGTCCGTTTCCGGCAACCCGCCTGTTCTTGGGCCTTGGCGGCGTGCTCGGCGGAGGGATCACACCGGGTTCTCGGAACGCTTTTCGCCACCGTCCGGTCGTGGGGCGGTAACGTGATGCCGCCGGGCTGGTCGAAACACTCGCGGGCGCCCGTCAGGTTCGGGTCCGGATGGTCAAAGGATTGCCGTTGCGATGAAGCCGAGTTGGGTTGCCTTCGGGATCGTCGTGCTGGTGGTCGGTGCCGGCGGCGCGATGCTGCTCACCACCGGCACCCCGTCCTCGACGCTCTCGCCGGGCTCGACGTCCTTCCCGCCGCCGGCGATCAGCCCTGCCATTACGCCGGCCCCTCCCGTCTCCGAGGGGCTGCTCGGCGGAAGCCCGCGCGGCATGGTGGGCAGTCTCTCCTCCGCCGTCCCCGCGGGCCTTCCCAAGCCCGAGGCCGTCGGCGGCCGGATGATGAACCCGCCGACGCGTCAGGCCACCACTCCTCGGAACTACAACGAGCAGAACGCCCGCGGCCCGGGATCGGGGCGCCCGCCGGGCATCACCGGGAGCATCGCCGGGACCCTGCCCCAGGGAACTCCGAACGCCGACCAGACCAACTTCGGGAAGATGCAGGTCAATGCGCCGCAGGGCAATGTCGCCGGGCCGTTCGCGGGCCGGGTCGGGTCGAACGGTGTGACGAACCCCGGGTACCAGCCGCTGAACGTCAACCAGCCGCGAGGCCGCGGCCAAACGGCGCAGGCCGGCTCCGGATCGGGGTCCAACGACCCGTTCGCCCAGTACTCGAACCTCACCCCCGAGGCCCGGCAGATGCTCTCCGACTGGATGGCCGGCCGCGGCCAGTTCGGCGGAACGGTCGGAACCGGCACCGGCGGAGTGGGCTCATCCGGTTCAGGCTCGTCCGGCAGCGGCAGCGGCGGGAACGGGTCGGGATCGTCGGGGGGCTCCGGGGGCTCGAGCGGATCAGGCGGTAGCGGTTCTGGCTCCGGTTCCGGCGGATTGGGCGGCGGCGGCGGTGGCGGCGGCCCCGTGGTGTTCCCGAACAACAACGGGTCGTCCTCGTCGGGGCTGGGGGTGGCATGGGTTCCGGTCGACAACACCGGCTGCCCAACACTCAAGGGATCGTTCCTCACCAACGATCTCTACCTGCG
Source organism: Phycisphaerales bacterium (assembly GCA_016742075.1). Taxonomy (GTDB): domain Bacteria; phylum Planctomycetota; class Phycisphaerae; order Phycisphaerales; family UBA1924; genus JACVCL01. The sequence goes on along the minus strand of JACVCL010000003.1, from coordinate 83,409 downwards.
CCTGCAGACCACCGACCGGGTCCTCACCGTCGACTCGGGCATCGAGTCGCCGGGGCTGTCGATCTCCGCGCCGCCGTATCAGAACACTCTCGGCAACGATCTCTTCCCCGGCCCGACCTCCGACCCGTGTCTCCGGTTCGACACCTACCTCGCGCTGAACACGGCCCCGGTGTCGATCGTGTACCCGAAAGGCACGAGCGCCGTCCCGTGGTCGCCCACGGTCCGCTCGCTCTGGTTCACGCTGTCTCAGGTCACAGGGGTTCAGAACCCGGCTCAGTTCGGCGACAACGCGTACTACGTCTTCCTCGGTCGGTTCACCGCCCCCAAGGGCCTGGCCAACCTGTCGGGCACGCTCGCCGTCGGCATGGCTGTCGGCCCGGCCGGCGTGGTGCAAACCGTCAACGTGCAGGTCCCGCACTGCGCCTCCTGCTGGCAGACGCCCACCGGCGGTTCCAACCCGCCAACGGGCCCCAGCGGCGGCACCGGGCCGACCGGTTCAACCGGCCCTTCCGGCCCCAGCGGCGGAACCGGGCCGACGGGGTCCACCGGGCCTTCCGGCCCCAGCGGCCCTTCAGGGCCCAGCGGCCCATCGGGCCCCACCGGCCCATCCGGACCCTCGGGACCCTCGGGCCCGAGCGGGCCCAGTGGGCCGACCGGTCCCACCGGCAGCACCGGCCCCACTGGGAGTACCGGCCCGACCGGGTCAACCGGCCCCACCGGCCCGATCGGCGTGACGGCCGTGTGGAAGACGATCGACAACGGCGCCTGCAACGCGCCGGCGAACGCCGATGAGGACTGGCCCGCCGTCAACCTCGCCGGCACCAAGACCGCCGACCTGTACATCCGGATGTCGGCCCCGAACACCGTCGGCGTCGTCGCATCGGGCCAGGGCGCGGGCGATGGCGTGCAGATCCAGTTCTCGGGGCCGATCTTCCAGCATGCCGCCGCCACCGACAACGGCCCGCCTGTCATCCGCAACGGATCGGCCCCGTGCCTCGCCTTCGACAGCTACCTCTGCATCGGGGCCATCAACCCCTCGACGATCGGCTTCCTCGGCACCAACACCGCCCCGCTCGGCATCAGCGATTGGGGCCCGGTGCTCAACGCCGTCTGGTTCGTGCCCCCCGGCGTCGCGTTCCCGCCTGCCACGCAGAACACGCAGCTCTTCGGCGACAGCGCGTTCTACCTGCGGCTCATGCGTGTCACCGCACCGAACGCGACGACGACCAGCGGGCAGATCATGGTCTTCGTCACCCCGGTCGGCGTGAGCCTTTCACAGACGGTGATCGTGACGATCCCGCCGTTCTAGCCCGCCGGGGTGTGGCCGGGCTGCCGTTATAGTTCCGCGAAGATCGGCCGGAGATCCCGCCGGCCCGTTTCCGTTCCTCTCGCGGAGCCTGCCATGCGGCTGTCGTTCATCTTGGCGTTCATCACGACCGTCCTCTCGATCGGCGGCCCCGCTCTCGCGGCCGCCGTCGATCTCCCCCGGGCGCCCTCCATCAGCCCCGACGGGTCCCAAATCGTCTTCTCCTGGCGCGGCGATCTCTGGAAAGCCCCGTCCCGCGGGGGCGAAGCCGTCCGACTCACGGCCCACCCCGCCAACGAGCTGCTGAGCGCCTGGAGCCCCGACGGCCGACTCATCGCGTTCAGCAGCACCCGCGACGGCGGCTCCAACCTCTTCGTCATGAACGCCGACGGCTCCGGCACCCGGCAGGTCACGCGCACAGATCAGCGTCTGGCACTCTCGGGCTGGTCGCCCGACTCCAAGCGCATCCTGTTCTCCGCCTCCATCGAGGGCGACGTGTACCGCGACGTCCGGCCCTACTCGGTGTCCGTCGACGGCGGTCCCGCCACCCGCCTGCACGACGCCTTCGGCCACGAGCCGCGCATCAGCCCCGACGGCGCAACCCTGCTCTTCGGCCGGGGCGGCTCGGCCTGGTTCCGCCGCGGCTACCGCGGCCCCGACAACCGCGACGTCTGGACCTTCACCCTCGCCAACAAGGCCTTCCAGCGACACACCACCTGGACCGGCAACGACGGAAAGGCCCGCTGGGCCGGAGACTCCCAGAAGATCATCTTCACGTCCGATCGCGAGGGCGGCGTCGTCAATCTGTACTCGATGACTCTCGCCGACCGCGAGCAGGCCGAGGGCAAGTCTCGCCGCCTCACCGATTTTCGCGACGCCGACGTCGTCGACTTCGACGTCTCGGCCGACGGCAAGACCGCCGTCGTGCTGGTCTGGGACACCCTCTACACCCTCGCCCTTCCCGACGGCAAGCCGACGCCCATCACGCTGACCGCCGCCGATGACGAGACCGACAACTTCACGCTCCGCTCCATAGGGAGGGACGTCAGCGAGGCGGCGCTCAGCCCGGACGGCAAGACGCTCGCCGTCGTCGCGTACGGCGATGTGTACGTCCGCGCCGTCGAAGAGGGTTCGCCGACCCGGCGGGTCACCCGCTCTCCCGCGCGGGAGCGCGACATCGCCTGGTCTCCGGACGGCATGAGGCTGTACTTCACCAGCGACGAGCCCGGACGCGACCAGATCTACGCCGCGTCGGTCGCGCTCACCCGAAAGGACGTCCGCGAGAGTTTCGAGAAGACCACCAAGCCCAAGCCAGCCGAGCCCTCGCCCGCCCCGCCCCCCCCGTCCGCCGAGCCGGCTAAGCCCGAAGAGCCCAAGCCCGCCGCGGAGCCGAAGCCCGAGCCGCAGTCCCAGCCGAAGGGCCCCGAATCCGCGGTCGACGCGGCCGCCGACCAGGTCCGTCGCCGCCCCCCGGGCGCCGCCGGCGCGGGGGGGGCGGGCGCCGGCGCCGCGGCCGGCGGCGAGCCCGCGGGCGACAGCGAGAAAAAGGACGCCCCGCCGGCCGGGAACAAAGACACCGACCGCTGGACCGACGCCATCCGCTTCACCGTGGAGCATGTCGTCGAGAGCGCGTTCAATGACCGCGCCCCAGTGCCGTCGCCCGACGGGAAGGCTCTGGCGTTCCGCCGCACCCGCGGCGACATCGTCATCCTCGACCTGGCCTCCAAGGCCGAGCGAGGCCTCCTCAAGAGTTGGGACCTCAGCATCGGCCTCCGCTGGTCGCCCGACAGCCGTCACCTCGCCTACGCAGTCGAGGATAAGGACTACAACAGCGATATCTGGGTCGCCCGCGCCGACGGTTCATCGCCGCCGGTGAACATCACCCGGCATCCCGACTCCGACATCGAACCGCGATGGTCGTCCGACGGCAAAGTGCTCACCTTCCTGAGCGACCGAGTCGGCCGGCAGTTCGAGGTCTGGGGCGTGTTTCTCGACAAGGACCTCGAGGCTCTCGCCGGGCGCGACCTCGAGAAGTACTTCACCGAGGCCGCCAAGGCCGCCAAACGCCTCAAGCCTCCCCCGGTCCGGAAGCCCGCCGCGCCGAAGCCCGCCGAGCCGGCCAAGCCCGAGGCTGAAGCGCCCAAGCCCGACACCGCCCCGGCGGCCGACGCCAAATCCGACACACCGAAGGCCGACCAGCCCAAGGACAAGGACGAGGCCGCCAAGCCCTCCAAGCCGGTCGAGCTCTCGCTCGACGACGCCTACCTTCGCCTCCGCCGCATCACGACGGCCGGCGGCTCGAAGTCGAACCTGGAAATGACCCCGGGCGGCGATCGTGTCATCTACACCGCCAACGACGGCGGCGAGGCCCTCTGGTCCGTCAAGTGGGACGGCACCGACAAAAAACGCCTCCACGAGACCGCCTCGGTGCAGATGATCTCGCTCACGGGCGACAAGATCGTCTTCGTCCGCGAGGGCGGCGCCGGGACCGTGGGCCCCGAGGGGGGCAAGGTCGAGTCGCTCCCCGTCGAGGATCGGGTCCGCATCGACCTTCAGGCCCAGGCTTCGCAGAAGTTCCTCGAGGCCGCCCGCATCATGGACCTTCAGTTCTACCACCCGACCATGAAGGGCCTCGACTGGGCCCTGGTCTCCCGCCGATACCACGAGCTCGCCCGCAAGAGCCGCACGGCCGACGAGTTCGACTACGTGGCCAACCGCATGCTCGGCGAGCTCAACGCCTCGCACATGGGCGTCACCAGCCCCGACGAGCCTCAGCCCAACATCCAGCCCAACGGCCGGCTGGGCATCGACAGCCGCCGCACCGAGCAGGGCTTCGAGGTGATCCGCGTCATCGATCGCGGCCCGGCCTCCCGCGGCGAGATGCAGCTCCGGGCCGGCGATGTCATCACCGCCGTGGATGATCAGCCCTTTGGACCGGGCGACACCGTCGAGAGCCGCCTCCGCGGCCGCGCCGGGCAGGAGGTGATCCTCACCATCATCCGCAAGCTCGATGCCGCGCCAGAACCGGTGGAACTCCGGGTGCTGACCACCCCGATCTCCGGCGCCGCCGAGACCGACCTCCGCTACCGCGCCTGGGCACGCGCTAACGCCGCCCTCGTCAACGACTGGTCGAAGGGGCGGCTGGGCTACCTGCACATCCGCGGAATGGACGAAGCGTCGCTCGTCGACTTCGAACGCGACCTCTTCGCCGCCGCTGCCGGGAAGGACGGCCTCCTCATCGACGTCCGAAACAACGGCGGCGGCTCGACCGCCGACCTGGTCCTCGCCTCGATCATGGTGCGCCCGCACGCCTACACGCTGTCCCGCGGGGCCGACCCCGCCGTCACGGACGGTTACCCGCGCGACCGCCTGTTCATCCAGCGTTACACCCGGCCCGTGAACATGCTCTGCAACGAGAAGAGCTTCTCCAACGCCGAGATCGTCAGCCACGCCTTCAAGACCCTCAAGCGGGGCAATCTCGTGGGCCAGCAGACCTACGGCGGCGTCATCAGCACCGGCGCCGCGCGGCTCATCGACGGCACCACCATCCGCACCCCCGGGCGCGGCTGGTTCCTCCCCGACGGCACCGACCTCGAGAACAACGGCGCCCTGCCCGACATCACCGTGCCCCAAACCCCCGAGGACGAGAGCGCCGCCTTTGACCGACAGCTCAAGGCTGCCGCCGACGACCTCATCAAGCGCATCGACGCCGGCGGCGCGGCCGGTGTCGCGGGCGCGCCGCCCCGTTACGTCAACGACGCGCCGGCCGCTGCTCAGCCCGCCGCGCCCGCGGCCACAGCCCCGCGCTGATCAGCGTTCCTCGGCCTTCCGCGAGATTCGCACAACCCCGCGCAGCCGCTCAAGCTTGCGGGCTCCGATCCCCTCCACGCGGGCCAGGTCTTCCACGCGCTCGAACCCGCCGTGCTTCTCCCGCCATCGCACGATCCGCTCGGCCAGAGTGGGCCCGATACCCGGGAGTGCATCGAGTTCCGCCGCGGTAGCCGTGTTGATGCACAGCCGGCCCGACTCCCCCGCGGTCAGCGCGGGGCCGGCCGTCCGCATGACGCCCAGGGCCGCGCCACCGAGTGTCAAGATCGCCAGGACAACGCCCGCCGCGAACTTCGCCGGGCCGCGGGTCCAATCGGGCACGCCCGGTCCCGATCGCGCTGGCTGCTCGCGGCCCATGCTCACGCCCTGGCCGCGGCCGCCGGACGCTCCGGCCGTCCCGGCACCCGCCGCTGGCGAAGGGCCGCGGTGATCTCCGCGAGAGTGCGAAGGGCCGGCTTGGCTCGCCCGTCGGCCCCAATCAGGCCGCCGTTCACCATCTCCGGCGCCACCGCCGAGTCGTAGAGCGCCTGCCACGACACCGTCAGGACCGACGGTCTCGCAAGGCAGATCGAGACCGCGCGCCCGAGCCAATCCGCCTGCTGCTCGGGCGACCAGGGCTTGCGCCAGTAGCCCGGCTCAAGCAGCTCATCACCCGGGTTGGTCTCCAGGCTCGCCGGCGTCTGCGAGGGCACGGGCCCGCTCGGAGCGCCGAGCGCCGCGATGTGCAACGGCTTCTCCAGCGCGGCGCACGCGTCCAGCAGATCGGCCAGCTGCATCAGATCGCGGGTTGATCGCCCGGTGGCGTGGTCTCCCATGTGGATGCGAAGGCCGAATCCATCGACATTCACCCCCGATTCGAGGCACAGCTCGGCATAGAGCAGCGGGGAGATGGCCCCCACGGCCCCGGGCGCCCGCTCGCCGAACGGCGCAGCCAGATCGACAAACACGCGTGCCTGAGGCTGCAGCTTCCTGACCAGCAGCACCGCCAAGCGGGTCAGGTCGATCATCTGGTCGATCGTGAAGGTCATTCCTTCGTTGAGGTGGACCCCGGAAATCACCGACCAGCGGCTGATGGCTCGTCGGTACCGGGTGACCACGCGCTTGACGTGCTCGTACACGAACTCCCGGAGCGTCTCGTAGTCATGCTCCCACACGTGGAGCCACGCCGGAAGCGCACGCGGGCTGAAGTCGATGATCGGTGCCGAGACCACCGGCATCTTCGCGGTGCGCACACCCCACTCGATCCACCGGTCCTTGGCGGTGAACTCGAACCGCCCTTCCTCCCGCTCGATCCGGGCCCAGCGCATCGAGCACACCATGAAGTCGACGCTCGACGCCAGTGCCTTCTGCAGCGGCTCGCTGAACTGATCGGAGTGCACCACGCACCCGATTCGAGGCAGGTTGGCCGCCGGCCCCTCCAAGCCCGGAGCCTCCTGGTCTGTTGTCAGGCGTGCCTCAAGGGCCTGCTCGGCGTGCAGCTCCGCCAGGCTCTCGGACGCCTCGAGGGCCATGCACAGCGACTGCCGGGCCAGCCGCGCCTGCTCCACCGTCCAGGAGTCCCCTGCGTGGGGCGCGACCAGCGAGGCGGTGAACAGCTCGCGAGCGCGATCGAACGCGGCCATCACCGGGTGGTCCGCCGGCAGGGTGGACATTCCCCAGTCCTCGAGCTTGTTGAGGATCAGCATGATCCGGTGCCGGGCCAGCTCGAGATCGAGCAGATACGGGCGTTCGCGGTCGGGCAGCAGGCAGGTCTGGAGGGTGAGCACACCCAGCGGGCCGACGTCGTACTGGGTTGAGAGGGCCGCGGCGTCCGGCGAGGCCTTCCGGCATGAGAGCACCCCGCCGCGGTACTCGATCGTCGCGGGAAGGTGCTCACCCTGCTTCCCGGCCAGGTGCGCACGCCGACGCGGCCCATCCGGGGCCGGGCCTCTCTCGTCGAAGACGGCGAAGTTCAGCATGCGGGAGCGGTCCTCACGAGCCGGCATTGTGCACGAACACGCCGATCTGGCAACAACAGGGTACGGGCTCGATCCCCGGCGGTTTCCGGTGGGTTAGGATGGGTCGATGGACGGCGTGTTCGAGACCGATCTGGGGCTTCCGGGGCGACGGCGGGGCAAGGTGCGGGACGTCTACGACGCCCCGCCGGGAACGGACGGCAGCCCCCGGCTGCTGGTGGTCGCCACCGACCGGATCTCGGCGTTCGACGTCGTCATGCCCACCCCGATCCCGGGCAAGGGGCGGATCCTCACCGACATTTCCCTCCGGTGGTTCTCGTGGCTCGAGCGGCAGGGGATCGTCGACGGACATGTGCTCGGAGCGGACACCGGGGCGATCCCCGGTCTCACGGTGGTCGATCGGGCGATGCTCGCCGGGCGGGCGATGCTGGTCCGGCGCTGCCGGGTGGTGCCCATTGAATGCGTGGTGCGGGGGTATCTCGAGGGGTCGGGGTGGAGCGAATACCAGCGGAGCGGGGCCGTGTGCGGGGTGCCGCTGCCCTCCGGGCTGCGCCGGGGCGACCGCCTTCCCGAGCCGATCTTCACCCCGGCCACCAAGGAGGAGGCCGGGAAGCACGATGAGAACATCACCTTCGATCGCGCCTCGGCCATCGCCGGGGGTGCCACGATGGAGTTTCTGCGCCGGGCGAGCGTCGCCGTGTACCGTGCTGCGCACGCCTACGCCCTGGAGCGGGGGGTGATCCTGGCCGACACGAAGTTTGAGTTTGGGTTTCCCCTCGACCGGGACGGGCGGGACGCGGCCGACCGTCCGATACTCGTCGACGAGGTGCTGACGCCCGACAGCTCGCGGTACTGGCCGGCCGACCGCTGGATGCCCGGTGCCGAGCAGGAGAGCTTCGATAAGCAGTACCTTCGCGAGTGGCTCAACACGCTCGTGTCCCGGGGGCTCTGGAACAAGCAGGCCCCGGGGCCCGCGCTCCCGGCGCACGTGGTCGCGGGCACCGCGGCGCGGTACGAAGAGGCTCGCCGACGGTTGTTCGGATAAAAGACGCGCGCCCAGCGGTGTTTGTGCCGGGCGCGCGCGGATGCGGACTTGGGATGGAGGTTGGCGATCGCGTCAGCGGCGGCGCCGCCGCACCAGCAGGCCCGCCGCGGCGGCGACCAGCCCGAGAGAGCCGGGGGCCGGCACGATGTAGTCGGTGTCATCCTGCCAGGCGAGGAACGTGCCCGGAGCGAAGACGTTGAAGCTCTGGCTCGCGTCGGCCCAGGTGAACAATTCCTGCTGGAACATGTCGCCGGTGTTGATCGGGTCGGTCCACGGGGTGTACTTGACGGCGGTCAGCCACTCCTGGGCGGTCGAGAACGATGAGAGATACTGCGCATCTCGCCCGAGGCTGGAGCCGGCTGTGCTCGGCTCGGTGCCGTCATCGAAGAGGGACGAGGACGGCCGAAGGTCGAAGTTGATCGACTTGATGTACAGGTTCGTCGACAGGTTCTGGAACTGCCACTGCACCTGGAACGTGTCGCCGGTGACGTTGAAGCTGAAGGCGAAGTTCCCGGCCGAGACCGCCGAGCCGGTCTGCGTCGCGGTGTTCCCGGTGATCGTGGCGGAAGCCGTCCCGGCCTCGGCGAAGCCGCCGCCGGTCACGCGTCGCTGAAAGCGCACGGTGATCACCGCGCCGGCCAGTTGATCTCCGCTGGCGAGCGACTGGACCACGGCGGCCTCGGCAGCGGTGGGTAGGCCGGCGACCGCGGCGGTGGCCAGAACGGCGGAGAAAAGAACGGGGGACGAACGGCGGAGGGTGCGGGCAACCATAACTCTCTCCCTGGCTCGGCCGCGCGGCGATACCCCGGGAGACGGCAGGCACCAGACAGAGCCGCCACGACCACGCCGCGGCGCCTGAACGGGCCGAACCATCACCCCGCGGATGCACCGATTACGGGCGCTCCGGTGTGACTGCCTTGTAAAAGGCCTGACTCCAACTCCGATGCCCGGCCATCCGGCAGACCCCGCCGCTGTGCATCGGCCGGGGCGCATCGGTTCCTGACAACTCAGTTTTCAACATACCCCCGAAAACGCCGGAGGCAAGGGAGTGCGCATCCCTAATCGCGACAATCTCTTGTCAGCCCGGGACTTACCGCCCCGAAAATCATCGCCACCGATGACGGCTGGGCCCCGACGGGGCCGGCGGGGTCAAAAAAGCGGCCCCGGTCGCACCGGGGCCGCCTCGTTCCCGTGATCTGGTGAATGCGAGCCGAGGGGCTACCGCTGGTTCGGCGGGATGCCCATGCCCGCGCGGTCGGGTCCCTGCGGGCGGGCAGGCGGGGTGTAGGGGTTGCGCTGGATCTCCTGGAGCAAGTGCTCGATGGCGGCATCGAGCTGGGGATCGTTGCCGGCCGCGAGTTTCGACGGGTCGTCGACGACCTCGATGTCGGGGTCGACGCCGTGGCCCTCGATGCCCCAGTTTCCGTCGAGCTTGTAGTAGCCGAAGGTCGGGACGGTGACGCCGGCGCCGTCGATCAGTCCGGGGTTGCCGGAGATCCCGACGAGGCCGCCCCAGGTTCGCTGGCCGATGAGCTTGCCGATGCCCATCTGCCGGAACAGCGCGGGGAACATGTCGCCGCCGGAACCGGCCGAGCCGTTGATGAGCATGGCTTTGGGGCCCTGGTGGCTGTCCGGGGGCCAAGGCCAGTCGCGCCCGTCGCGCCGGGCCCAGTAGTTGGTGCGCGGACGGTTGAGCAGTTCGATGAACCGGGTGGGGATCTGGCCGCCGCCGTTCCACCGCTCGTCGATGATCAGGGCCTGCTTGGCCCGCTGGCCGTAGAACTGCCGGAAGAGGTCGTTCTGGCCGTCGACACCTGTGTTGGGGACGTAGATGTAGCCGATTTTGCCGCCCGACTTCTCCTCGACGCGCTTGCGGTTGGCCTCGATCCACGCGCGGTAGCGCATGGGCGTCTCCGAGCCGGCGGGCCGGACGATGACCTCCCGCGCGGTGGCGTCGATCAGCGGCTTGTCGGAGACGGTCAGCGAGACCGTCTTTCCGGCCAGGCCCTGGAACGCCGCCCACGGGTCCTCGGCGGTGTCGAGAGCCACGCCGTTCACAGCGAGCAGGAAGTCGCCTTCCTTGACGTTGACGCCGGGCTGGCTGAGCGGGCCCCGGGCGTCGGCGTCCCACGCGGCGCCCCGGTAGATGCGGGCGAACTGGTAGGCGGTCTTGCCGTCGGCGGACGCGAGCCTGAAATCGGCGCCGAGCATGCCGACCGAGACCGACGGCTCGGCCTCGGTGGGGCCGGGGTTGTAGTACGCGTGTCCGATGTTGAGCTCGGAGATCATCTCGCGGATCACGTAGGCCAGGTCGTCGCGTGAGGCGCAGTCCTCGAGCAACGCCTCGTACCGCTCCCGCACCTTTTTCCAGTCGACGTTGTGCAGATTGGCCTCGTAGAAGAAGTCGCGCTGCAGGCGCCAGGCCTCGACGAACATCTGCCGCCACTCCTGGCGCGGGCTGACCGCGTGGAGCATGTTGTCGGTGGGGACCTTGTCATCGAGCTTCTGGCCGGGCGACGCGTCGACGACGGCCATCTCCTGCCCGCGCCGGACGAGCATCTTCTTTGCGTCGGCGGTGAGCTCGAAGCTGTTGACGCCCGCAAGCACCGTCTTCTCCTTGCGGTCTTTCTCCTCGGCGCCGACGTCGAACATCCGAATGCTCCCGCCGACGACGGGCTCATCGTCGTCCGGGTTGGGCTGGCCCGCGGCACGGAAGTAGAAGAACTTGGTGCCCTCGCCCGCCTGGAGCTGGTTGAACCCTCCCGGCGGGACCGGGAGCGGGATCGCCCGCGCCTCGAAGCCCTCGATGTCGATCTTGACGGGCTCGATCTTCTTGGCGGTGTCGGACTTGCCCTCCTTCTCGCCCGAGCGCTCGGCCGAGACCGTGCCCGAGCGGCCCTGATCGTCGGACCACTCGCCGGTGAACTTGTCTGCCTTGATGGTGCCCTTGACCTTCGACTTGCCCTCGGGCGTGGTCACGGTGAACGACAGGGCGCCCGAGGCCTTGTCCCACGAGATGTCTGAGACGGGGAGGGACTGTCCGAGCGCCGACACTTCGATCTTGAGCGAGTCGCCGTCGGCCGCGACAGTCATGGTGAAGGCGATCGCCTGCCCCTCGGCGGTGTAGGTGCCGGACCACGAGCCGGCCGGCCCCTGGGCCGCGGCTTCTCCGTTGTCGTCCTTTTTCTTGCCGTCCTTCTTGTCGTCTTTCTTGTCGTCCTTCTTCTCGGCCTTCTCGTCGGCCTCCGAGTCGCTCCGGGGGGCGAAGGGCGATTTCATGTCGGCCCGAAGCGGTACCACGAAGAGCTGTTCGGCGTTGTCGTAGATGAAGGTGGTGTCGAGGTCGGAGTAGGTGGGCGAGAAGTTCGTGGTCCGGACGAAGTAGAGGTAATCGCCCTTGCGGTCGAAGGCGGGGGAGGACGCCGCAAAGAACGGGTCGGTGACCCGGGTGAGCTCCTTGGACTCCACGTTGTAGAGGTAGACCGATCCCTGCTGGTTCTCCTGCGAGAGCGTGAACGTGAGCCAGCGCGAGTCGTGCGACCAGACGGGATTCGGCCGGGCGGCCCACTCGTCCTTGGCGATCTCTCGAACCTCGGCGGCCGGGCCTGCGTCGCCCGGGGTGACCAGGTAGATCCGCGCCGCCTTGTCGGCGATGATGAGATGCTTGGAGTCGGGCGACCAGCTGCCCATGGCGAGGTAGCCGGCCTTGCCCTGGAAGTCGGTGAGCTTCCGCGGCTCGCCCGGGCCCTCCGCGGGCATGAGGTACAGCTCGTACTCGCCGGTCGCGTCGGAGAAGTAGGCGATGTGCTTGCCGTCGGGCGACCACGAGGGGTCTCGCTCGGCGGCGTTGCTGGTGCGGGTGAGGTTCCGCGAGACGCCGCGCTGGGCCGGCAGGCTCCAGATGTCGCCGCGCGCCTCCACCACGAGGCGTTTGCCCTTGGGCGAGACGCCGGCGTTGCTGATGAACCGGGCGAAGTTGACGTTCTGGTCGCGGAGAGCGGGACGGTCGCCGGGGATGACGATGTCGACGGGGCGGATCTGCTTATCCGTGAGGCTCATCAGGTAGATGCGGGGGCCGTGCTGGAACACGATCTCGCCCTTGCCGTCGGAGCCCGGGCCCATGCTCGGCCACTTGACGTCGTAGTCATCGAACTTGGTGATCTGCTCCTTGGCCGACCTGGCGACGTCGTAGGCCCAGATGTTGAGCCGGTGCGAGGGGCCCTCGTCGGAGAGGTAGTAGACGACCGACTGCTCGCCCGCTCGCCCCGGGGCCCACATGGGCTGGGTGTCGGTGCCTTCCCAGTCGGTCATCCGGCGGGACTGAAGCGTCTTGATGTTGAACAGCCAGACGTGCGAGGCCATGCCGCCCCGATAGCGCTTCCAGGTGCGGAAGTCGGAGTTGATCGGGGTGTAGGCGAGCCACTGTCCGTCGGGCGAGACGGCCCCGGCGGCGCCGTAGGGCACGGGCAGCCGCTCGGGCAGCCCGCCCTGGGGGGAGACGGTGTACAGCTGCGGGGCCCGGACGATGCCGGCCTGCATGGCGCTCGAGAAAATGATCTTCCCTTCCGGGGTCCAGCCCCAGAGCGTCTCGGACATCGGGTGGTGCGTGACGCGGTGAGAGAGGCCGCCGGCCACCGGGATGGTGTAGATGTCGCGGTTGCCGTCGTAGTTTCCGACGAAGGCGATCGTCTTGCCGTCGGGGCTGAATCGGGGGAGCAGTTCGGGCCCCGGGGGGCTGGCCAGCGGCTTGGCGACGCCGCCGGCGCGAGGGACCGTCCACAGATCATTGGCGTACACGAAGACGATGCTGTCGGCGCTCACCGCCGGGTACTGGAGCATCGTCGCGTCCGGGCGCGTGCCCGGGATCACGTCGTCGGCCGCACGGGCGGGGGTGGAGAGCCAGGGCAGCATGGCGAGGAGGGTCAGGCCGAGCAGCGGACGCGTCATTCGGGAACTCCGGCGGTTACAGGTGCGAACGGGGCAGACCGAAGCGAGGTTCGGGCGGGCAGTTTAACGGCGCCAGCGCGCCCCTCCGGCCCCGGAGGGTGAGACGGAGACGCGCAGGGCCCTGGGGGCCGTCATGCACGTTCCGCGCGGCGGCGCGGACGAGGGGCGAGGTACACTTGGACCCAGGAGTGTTGACGCGGCCCGGGCCGGAAGGCCCGAGGTCCGGCTTCCGCATGCGCACGGATCAGACCCATCTCGATCTGGTGGCTTCCCACGAGTCGGTGCGGATGCTGGCGCGCGCGCTCGCCGAGGGCAAACGAGTGGGCGCATTCGGTTCGGCGGGTTCGTCCGCGGCGTTGGTCGCCGGCGCGGTGGCGCGGCTCGCCGCGCGACCGGTGCTGGTGGTGACCGCCCACCTCGACGATGCCGACGAGGCCGTCGACGAGCTCAGCGCGCTGGGGGTCGACGCGGCGCGGCTGCCGGCCCTGGAACTGCTCCCGGGCGAATCGGCGGTCAGCCTCGAGCTGTTCGCCGAGCGGCTGGCGGTGGTGCGGCGGGTGCTCACGGACGGCCCGCCCGCGGTGCTGCTGTGCCCGATCCAGTCGCTGATGCAGGCCGTTCCGGCGCCGGGGCGGCTCGACGCCCTGTCGCTGGTGCTGCGGCCGGGGGACGGGCGTGGACTGACCGCGCTGACCCGGTGGCTCGATCAGGCCGGGTACCGACGCTGCGACTCGATCGAAGAGCCGGGGGACTTCGCGGTCCGTGGCGGGATCCTCGACGTGTTCCCCCCCGGCGCGGCGTCGGAGAAGAGCGCTCCCGCGGCCGGAGCCGAGAGCGGCGGGGCGGCCATCCGCCTCGACTTCTTCGGCGATGAACTGGAGTCCATCCACGAGATCGACCTGGAGACGATGGGATCGGACAGGCGTCTGGAGTCGGCCGAGATCGTGGGCGCCCGGCTCGAGGCGGTCGCGTCCGACGAGCACACCGTCTCGTTCCTCGATCTTTTGCCCCGGAACACGCTGGCGATGCTCATCGAAACGCTCGAGACCACCGAGCAGGCCCGCGGCTACTACGAGCGAGTGACGGACTCGCGGGGGGTGTTCGGCCCGCCGGCGGTCTTCCGGCTCATGCGCGAGCGTTTCCCGGGCTTCGCCGAACTGAACCAGTTCTCGGCCGCGGCGCCGGATATCGCGGTGCGCGTCGAGCTGCCGGCGCGGCCGCTGCCCGAGTTCGCCCGCGACGCGGGAGAGGCCGTCGCCGAACTGGCGGCGATGACCGCGGATCACCGGGTGCGGGTGCTCTGCCAGAACGAGGGCGAGCGATCGCGGCTCGGTGAGCTGCTGGCGGAGTTCGGCGGCGAGCGCGGGCCGCTGGTCGAGCACGATGGGTCGTACCTGCACCGCGGGTTCCTCTGGGGGCCCGAAGAGCGCCCGCTCGCCCTTGTGCCGTACCACGAGCTGCTGCACCGGTACCAGTCGCGCCGCAGAATCCGCCGGCTGAAGGCCGGGCGCGGGGCCGACACGTTTCTCGAGCTCACCGTCGGCGACTTCGTGGTGCACTCCGACCACGGGATCGCACGCTTCACCGGGCTCAAGACGATGCGGCCGCACGGGCCCAAGCCCACGGCCGAGCAGCACGCGGCGGACCTGCTCCGCAACAAGCCCGCGCCTCTGCGCCCGGGCAAGGCCGACCGCAAAGGCCCGCGCACCACGGCGGCGCCCGCCGACGGCCAGCCCGGCGAGGGGGCCGACCCGCAGGGCGAGGAGTACATGACGCTGGAGTTCGCGGCCGGGGCCCGGCTCCACGTGCCGGTGTCGCAGATCGACCGCGTGCAGAAGTACGTCGGCGGGCACGGCGGCGCGCCGCCGCTCTCGCCGCTGGGCGGCAAGCGGTGGCAATCTCAGAAGCAGGCGGTCAAGGAGTCTGTCAGGGACCTCGCGGCCGAGATGCTGCGGATCCAGGCCGCCCGCGAGCACATGCCGGGCATCCGCTTCCCCGCCGACACCCCATGGCAGAAAGAGTTCGAGGCCGAGTTCCCCTACGAGGAGACCGAGGATCAGCTCGCGGCGATCGCCGAGCTCAAGCGGGACATGACGCGAGAGCGGCCGATGGACCGTCTGCTGTGCGGCGACGTGGGCTACGGCAAGACCGAGGTGGCGATCCGCGCTGCGTTCAAAGCGGTTGAGTTCGGGAAGCAGGTGGCGGTGCTGGTGCCCACGACGCTGCTGGCCGAGCAGCACGAGCGGACCTTCCGGGCACGATTCGCGGACTACCCGTTCCGGGTCGCGAGTGTGTCCCGGTTCAAGACGGGCAAAGAGTGCAATGAGATCCTGGCCGCGACGCGCAAGGGACAGGTGGACATCCTCATCGGCACGCACAGGCTGCTATCCAAGGACGTCCGCTTTGCCGACCTCGGGCTGGTGATCATCGATGAAGAGCAGCGGTTCGGCGTCGAGCACAAGCAGGCGCTTCTCGGCTTCCGGATGACGGCCGACGTGCTCACACTCTCGGCGACGCCCATCCCGCGGACCCTGCACATGTCGATGCTCGGGCTGCGCGACATCTCGTCTCTCACCACGCCGCCGATGGACCGCCGGAGCGTGGTCACCGAGGTGATCCCCTACAACGAGCGACGGATCGCCGCGGCCATCGCCCGTGAGCTCAACCGCGACGGGCAGGTTTACTTCGTCCACAACCGCGTGCACAACATCCGCAGCGTGGCCGACGACGTGCAGCGGCTGGCGCCCGGCGCCCGCATCGTCATCGGCCACGGCCAGATGCCCGACGACGAGCTCGAAGACGTCATGCGACGCTTCATCGGGCGAGAGGCCGACATCCTCGTATCGACCACGATCATCGAGTCGGGAATCGACATCCCGACGGCCAACACGATGTTCATCAACAACGCCGATCACTTCGGCCTGGCCGATCTGCACCAGCTCCGCGGGCGCGTGGGCCGCTACAAGCACCGCGCCTACTGCTACCTGCTTCTGCCCTCCGACCGGCCGGTCACCGACTCGGCCACGCGCCGTCTGCGGGCGATCGAGGAGTTCTCGATGCTCGGCGCGGGATTCAAGATCGCCATGCGCGACCTGGAGATCCGCGGGGCGGGGAACCTTCTCGGGGCCGAGCAGTCTGGGCATATCGCCGCGGTGGGGTACGACATGTACTGCCGGCTGCTCGAGCAGGCCGCGAGGGAGCTGCGGTCCGAGCCCTCCGCCCAGCCGTCGGAGACCACCATCGACATCGGCGCTACCGGGCAACTGCCGAAGGTCTATATCCCATCCGATACGCGCCGCCTCGAGGCGTACCGCCGGATCGTCTCGGCGGCCACCCCGGAGCAGCTCGCGGCCGTCGTGGCCGACTTGAGCCAGGCCTACGGCCAGCCTCCGAAGCCGGCGCAGCGGCTGCTCGAACTGGCCGAGTTGCGGATCGGGGCGCACGCGCGGGGCGTTCGATCGATCGCCGTGCACGAGCAGGATGTGATCCTGCGCTGCGATCCGGCCGCGGTGTCCGCGGTGGCCGCGGCGCTGGAGGGCGTGAAGGGCACAGTGCGGCCGCTGAGTCCCAAGCCCGGCGAGAAGCTCGCGGAGGTCTACTTCCGGCCGCCTCCGAACTTCCTGAACCCGGAGAGCCTGCTGACGATCCTCCGCCGCCGCTTCGCCGCGCCGTCCGTCATGGCTCAGCCGCATGGAGCCCTGACATAAACCAAACCCGGACGGCCCGCCCTTTGCCCCACCCAACCGTTGTGCTTACACTTCGCGGTTCGGTTCGGGTCGCCGGCGAGCGCGGCCGACGGGCGAGGGTCTTTCGCTCGCCCCGGCTCGTGGCCCGTTCCGTTTCGGCCGTTCCCCCCGTGGAACCGCGTTGATCGAGCCGATTTCTTCGCCGTGACCACACCCCCTCTGAGGCCCGCGATGTCCGCAGCCACCGCTCCGACGATGCCCAAGATGCCATCCAGTGAAACGCTCAAGCAGGCCGGTCGGGTGGGCTCCTCGCCCACCCCGAGCCAGCTGCTCCCCGACGCGACGTTGATCCGCTGGCTGAGGGACATGATGCTGATCCGCGAGTTCGAGCTGCGGACGATGGCGGCGTACCAGCAGGCCAAGATCGGTGGCTTCTGCCACATCTACATCGGGCAGGAGGCGACCGTGGTGGGCACCTTCGCCGCGGTCAACCACGACGACCCCGTGGTGACCGCGTACCGCGACCACGGCCACGCTCTTGCCCGGGGCATGACACCCGAGGCGTGCATGGCCGAGATGTACGGGAAGCTGCACGGCTGCGCGAAGGGCAAGGGCGGGTCCATGCACATGTTCGACCGCCCGAATCATCTGTACGGCGGGCACGGCATCGTCGGGGCCCAGACGGCCCTGGGCGCCGGCCTGGCGTTCGCCGCCCGGTACGACTGGGAGGTGCTGAACAAGGCCCCCGGCGCGCCGGTGCTCGACGGTTCGGGCCACCCGGCCGATCGGCCTCGCACGCCCGCGGGCAAGAAGGTGTGCCTGTGCTACCTGGGCGATGGCGCCCTGAACCAGGGCTGCTTCCACGAGAGCCTGAACCTCGCGGGCCTCTTCGGCCTGCCGGTGATCTACGTGGTCGAGAACAACGGCTACTCGATGGGCACGAGCATCGAGCGCGGAACGACGATGGCCCACAATCTCGTCCTCAAGGCGGCGGGCTACGGCATCGAGGGCATCGAGATCGACGGTCTCGATCTGCTGAGCCTTTACGACAAGTTCAAGCCCTACGCCGACCGCTGCCGCGAGAACCAGCGCCCCGGCTTCGTCGATCTGAAGACCTACCGCTACCAGGGCCACTCGATGTCGGACCCGCAGAAGTACCGCACCAAGGAAGAGGTGCAGAAGTACCAGGAGCGGGACTCGATCGACCGCCTCGCGGCGGTGCTGATGTCCCCCAAGGGCGAGCCGGCGGTGGGGGGGCACCTCGGCCGCGGCTGCCTGAGCGAAGAGCAGTTCAAGGACATGCAGCGGGAGATCAAGGAAGAGGTGCGGCTGGCGGTCGAGTTCGCCGAGCAGTCGCCGTCTCCGGAGGCGGCGGAGGAGCTGTACACCGATGTGTACGCCAACCCGCAGCCCGGTCTCTCGTCGATCCGAGACTACCACCACGGCGTCCGTAACTCGCTCCTCTGATCCGTCCATCGGCTCCCGCGTTCCCGGCCCCCGGCCGGGCCCCTGGCACCTGACCCCGGCATCGCCGCAGCACACCCCGCATGACCACCGCCCCCTCCATCCCGACCCTGCCGATCATCGACTCGCCGATCCACCCGGCGCTCACCAACGTCAGCCTGCCTTCGTTCGTGGACGAGCATGAGCTGCCTTCGCGCGAGGGCTCACGCGTCATTCAGTTCCGCGAGGCGCTCCGCGAAGCGATGAGCGAGGAGATGCGCCGCGACCCGCGCATCTTCCTGATGGGCGAAGAGGTGGCCCAGTACAACGGCGCCTACAAGGTGTCGCAGGGCATGCTCGACGAGTTCGGCCCGCAGCGCATCATCGACTCGCCGATCTCCGAGAACGGCTTCGCGGGCCTCGGCATCGGCGCTGCGATGTACGGCCTGCGGCCGATCATCGAATTCATGAGCTGGTCGTTCTCGCTGGTGGCGGCCGACCAGATCCTCAACAACGCGCCGAAGATGCTGTACATGTCGGGCGGGCAGTGGGGCTGTCCGATCGTGTTCCGCGGCAACAACGGCGCCGGCGGGCAGCTCGGCTCGACGCACTCCTGGTGCGTCGAGGCGCTCTACTCGAACGTCCCGGGGCTGAAGATCGCCATCCCCTCGTGCCCATACGACGCCAAGGGGCTGCTCAAGACCGCCATCCGGGACCCCGACCCGGTCTTCTTCCTCGAGTCCGAGCGCATGCTCGGCGACAAGGCCCACGTGCCCGAGGAGGAGTACTACATCCCCTTCGGCCGGGCCGCGCTGCGGCGCGAGGGTTCCGACTGCACGATCGTCTCCTTCGGCCGCCCGGTGAACTTCTGCCTCGAGGCCGCCGCCGAGCTGGCGAACGAGGGGATCTCCGTCGACGTTCTCGACATGCGCACCGTGCGCCCGCTCGACTCGGCCGCGATCGTCCGCAGCATCCAGAAGACCGGTCGCGTCGTGGTGGTCGATCAGTGCTGGCCCTTCGCCAGCGTCGCCAGCGAGGTGATCACGCAGGTCGTCGAGAAGTGCTTCGACTATCTGGATCACCAGCCCCTCCGCGTGAACACCGACGACGTGCCGACGCCCTACGCCAAGACGCTCGAGCAGGAGTACCTGCCGCACAAGCGCAAGATCATCGAGGCCGTCCGCTCGGCCGTCGGCAAGGCCTGAGCCGTCGCACGCCCGGATGCTCTCCGCCTCCGCCGACAGGAGGCCGTGCCCACTCCCGATCTCCCCCGCCGCGGGTCGCGCGGCCAGCTCTCGAAGGGTTTCCGATGGCCGTAGAAGTCAAGATGCCGCGTCTGTCCGACACGATGGAGCAGGGGACGATCGTCCACTGGAACGTCAAGGAGGGCGACGCCGTGAAGCCCGGCGTCGTGCTGGGAGATATCGAAACCGACAAGGCGACGATGGAGCTGCAGGCCTTCGATGCCGGCGTGGTCGCGGCCATTCTGCTCCCCGAGGGCAAGCCCGCCGCCATCGGCACCCTCATGCTGGCGATCGCCGAGGACGGTGAGGATCCCGCCGCGGTGAAGGCCCGGTTCTCCGGCGGGGCCGCGGCGGCGACCGCGATCGGTGCCGCAGCAACCTCCCGCCCGGCAGCCAAGGTGGCCAGCGCCGGCGGCGCCCCCACGGCATCCGGTGTGGCTGTGCTCGAGCACACCAACGGCGGCGGGCACGGCGCCGGCGCCCGCGTTTTCGCGTCGCCGCTGGCCCGCAAGATCGCCGAGGAACGCGGCCTCGATCTGGCCGCCATCACCGGCACCGGCCCCGCCGGCCGGATCGTGCGGCGCGATGTGGAAGCCGCCGTCGAGACCAAGCCGGCCCCGGCCGCGCGAGCCGCTCAGCCGGCCGCACCCCGCGGCCCCTCGATTGTGACGGCCGTCGCCGGTCCATCGCTCTCTTCAGAGTTGGCCGGTGCCGCCGGGGCGCTCCAGGACCGCGACCTGCCGCTCTCGAACATGCGCCGGACCATCGCGCGGCGCCTCGTCGAGAGCAAGCAGGGCATCCCGCACTACCAGGTCACCGTGGCGGTGTCGATGGACAAACTGCTCGACCTCCGCGAGCAGCTCAATGATCAGCTCGCGGCGCAGGGTGTGAAGCTGTCCGTCAACGACTTCATCGTGCGGGCGTGCGCTCTGGCGATGCACAAGCATCCGTCGGTGAACGCGTCGTTCGCGTCCGATGGCGGCAGCATCCGCCAGCACGCCGCGGTGAACGTCGGCGTGGCCATCGCCCTGCCGGTGAACCCGGACGGCTCGGGCGGCGGGCTGGTCGTCGCCACGATCCGCAACGCCGATCACCTCGGCCTGCGCGCCATCTCGACGCAGACCAAAGCCTTCGCCGAGAAGGCTCGCGGCAAGGGGCTGTCGGTCGAGGACATGGCCGACAGCACCTTCACCATCAGCAACCTCGGCATGTTCGGCGTCGAGCACTTCACCGCCATCATCAACCCGCCGAACTCGGCCATCCTCGCCGTGGGCGCGGCGGTCAAGAAGCCCGTGGTCCGCGACGATCAGATCGTCATCGGTCACGAGATGCAGATGACCATGTCGTCGGACCACCGCGTCATCGACGGCGCCATGGCCGCGCAGTACCTCTCGACCGTCCGGGCGATGCTCGAGGCGCCCGCCACTTTGCTCGTCTGATGCGGCGGCGCACCGCGGGCGACCTCACCCGTGGTGCCACCACGCCAGAAGGCGTCCGGCCAGCGCGGCCATCAGGCCGATGCCGAAGGCCGCGCCGCCCACCGCGAGCAGAAGTCCCATCCGGTCGGGGTGTTCAAAGTGCCGGGCCAGGTCGGCGCAGGCGAGAGCCAGCCCCGCCAGCATGAACGCCGCGCCCAGCAGAATCAGCGCTTTGTAGCGCTTCCGCGTCAGCTGGATGGTCACCGGGCGGTCGGGCGATCCGAGCGGCGGCTGCGCCGCGGGGGGGCTGGGGCTGTTCGCCTCGCCCGGGCTCACATCGCCATCCCGTCGAAAACGATGCGCTGCTTGCGGATCGTCGGGTCGGTGTCGGGCACCGCCGAGAGCAGGGCCTGCGTGTACTTGTGGCGCGGGCGGTAGAGGATCTCGTCCCGCGTCCCGTACTCCACGATCTTGCCCTTGTACATCACCGCGATGTGGTCGCAGATGTGCTGGATCACCGCCATGTCGTGCGAGATGAACAGGTACGAGAGGCCGAAGTCATCGCGCAGATCGGCCAGCAGGTTCAGGATCGCCGACTGGATCGAAACGTCGAGCGCGCTCGTCGGCTCGTCGCACACGATGAACCGCGGCTGCAGCGCCAGCGCCCGGGCGATCCCGATGCGTTGGCGCTGGCCGCCCGAGAACTCGTGCGGGTAGCGGTCGGCGGCCTGCTTCGGCATGCCGCATCGCACCAGCAGATCCTCGACGCGGCTCCTCAGCTCGTCGCGATCCTTCACCAGCCCGTGGACCACCAGCGGCTCGCCGACGATGGCCGCGATGCGCATCCGCGGGTTCAGCGAGCCCGCCGGGTCCTGGAAGATGATCTGCATCTGCTTGCGCAGGCTCTTCAGGCGAGCGCCCCGCGCCGACAGAACGTCCTGACCGTCGAAGGTCACCGTGCCGCCGGTGGGCGGGATGAGCCGCAGCAGCGAGCGACCCACCGTGGTCTTGCCGCAGCCCGACTCGCCGACCAGCCCGAGCGTCTCGCCCTGGTGCACGTCGAACGACACGCCGTCGACCGCCCGCACGTGACCGGTGGTCATCTGCAGCAGGCCCGACCGGATGGGGAAGTAGGTGCGCAGATCCCGCACCTCCAGCAGGGCCCGGGTCTGTCGGGGCTGGGGCGCGGTCTGGATGGCGTCGGAGGGGCTTGTCGAGGACATCGGGCACATCGTAGAGGCCATTCCCGCGACCGGCCCGCCGGGTGCTAGATTGTCAGGTCGTCATGACGCGGAAGGGGGCCGAGGAGTGCTGGCATGTCCAATGACACACACGGGTTTCGTTCCGCGGCCGCCGGGCTAGCGGCCGCCGCGATGGTTGGGGCCGTTGTATCGGGCGGTTGCGCCGGCCGCCCGGTGAACTCGCGAGACCGCATCGAGTTCCGAGGGCTGGCGTTCGAGTACGCGGGCCAGATCGACCGTTTCACCTACTTCGGCCCGGCCGGCGGGCCCAACATGCTCTTCGTCAAGGATCTCTCCGAGGGGCCGCCGGCCGACGGCGGATACCGGTTCTACGGCGGGGCCTACACCTGGATCAGTCCCCAGAAGGGCGAGCTCGGCTGGATCGCCCCCGACGGCACCCGGAAAGACTGGCCTCCCGACCCGGCCATGGACCGGGGCCCGGCCACCGTCACCGGCCGCGGCACCGGCGTGCTCACCAGCCTCGGCCCGGTGAACCGCATGGGCCTCCGCGAGGAGAAGACTTTCCGTATCACCGCGGACTCCACCGCCGAACTCCTGTACTCCCTCGAGAACTCCGGGGCGGCCGCCGTGCGGGCGGGCACCTGGGTGAACACCGCCGCACGCGCCACCGACCGGCTCGCCGTCCGAATTCCTGCCGGCGCCGGCGTCGAGGTCACTGGATGGGATGAGCGGTCGGTGAAGAGTTTCCGGAGCGTCCTCGGCCAGCCCGACGAGAAGGGCTGGTGCCTGGTCGACCTGCCGCGGGCCGGCTGGCGCGACGGCATCAAGGTGTACATCACACCGACCCCGGCCGGGGCATCCGCCGGCGATCTTCGCCCCGAGATCGCCATCTGGAACGCCGGATACTGGCTCCACCGGGCGATCCCCGGGGTGCCGGGCGACGCGGCCGGCTTCGAGGCCCTGAAGGCGGCGGGCGAGGGGCCGGTCGCGATCTACATCCAGCCCGGCGCCAACCCAGGCGACTGGCTGGTGGAGGCCGAGCTCTACGGCCCGCTGGTCGAAATCGCCCCGGGCGGCCGTCACACCTCGACCGAGCGGTGGACGCTCATCCGATCGCCGCGGCCCGAGACGTCAACGCTGCCCTGATCGCCGACGTTCCAGCGCCATTTAGCCCTTCCTCCAGAACGCCAGCCCGGGCTGCACCGTGGCCGGAACCGGGCCCGCCTGCGTGTGCACGAGCACGTGGGCCCCGGGCGAGGCGTAGTCGTGTTTGACCTGCGCGAAACAGACGATCGCGTCCCCGAGCATCGGCGAACGGGCCGAGCTGGTGACCGCTCCGACGGCCTTGCCCTCGTCGGCGGGCTTCAGGGCCCCGCCGGCCGGGGGTGACACCGCCGCGCCGGTCATGGGCTGAAACCCGGGGGCCTCCCGGCCGAGCGGCTCGATCCTCAGCGCTGCCAGCCGCTGCTTCGGATGGCCGAGGGCGTCCATTCTGGCCACCACTTCCTGACCGAGGTAGCAGCCTTTCGTGAACGACACGCGCGACTCGAGCACGCCGGACTCGTGCGGCAGATTGTTCTGGCCAAAGTCGAGGTGGAACACCGGGAAGCCCGCCTCGATCCGGGCGATGTTGAACGCGTGCCACCCGGCCGGCCGCAGCCGGATGCTGTCGGAATTCAGGCCCCGCTCCAGCAACTGCTGGTACACCGGCAGCACCGCGGCCGTGTCCATGAGCAACTCGAAGCCGGTCTCGCCGGTGCTGTCGTCGCGGTCGGCGATCACCCGCCGTCCGGCGATCGTGATCACGCCGGCGCGTCCGGGTCCCAGGTCGGCCAGCGGGGGGCCGGCGGTGTCCGACGCCACCATCCGCAGCAGCTCCGCCGACCGGGGTCCGTGCAGGGCGAGCCGGTGCATCGACGACGTGACGTCGGTGATCGTGCACTCCTCCGAGAACACGAACGACGAGAGCGATCGCACGAGCCCCGGGGCCGAGAGCACGTCGGTGTCGAGGATGATCGCGCTGACCGGCTCCGGCAGGATCATCACCCGCAGATCGGCGTCGATCCGTCCCTTCCGGTTCAGCCAGAACGACCTGCCGACCCCCCAGGCCGGGATCCCCGCAGCGGGCGCCTCGCGGGGGTGCTTCGCCGGGTTCTTCGGAGCCCGGAGCGCCTGCGTCAGCATCCGGTCAAGAAAGTCCAGCGCATCGGCCCCGGCGACCCGGACCGACGCCCGCTGCGGCCAGTCGAACAGCGTGCAGCCCTTCCTGATCGCGGCGTACTCGGCCTCCAGCTCCCCGAAGGTCTCGACGACGCGGGCTCCCGCCGGTTTCCCGCTGTCGCCGCCGTCGGGGACCCCGGGAGCGAATTCCAGAAACGACGCCTCGGCCTGTTCGTGTAGATTGTTCAGCGGGCTCTCGTGAGCCATCGTCTCCCTCCACGATCCGGTCCATCGGTCTGTGTGTGCGAAAGGCTAGGCGGAATGAACGTCGATCTGCTCAGGCGTCTGTGCGAAACCCCCGGCATCCCCGGCCGCGAGGAACGGGTCCGCGAGCTCATCAAGAAGGAGATCCGGGGGCTCTTCGACGAGGTGACCACCGACGCGATGGGCTCGCTCATCTGCCGCCGGGCGCCCCGGGCCAAGGGCTCCGGACGCGGCAGGCCGACCCGGGTCATGCTCTCCTGCCACATGGACGAGATCGGGTTCTACGTCAAGCACATCGACGACGACGGCTTCATCCGCCTCAACGCCGCCGGCGGCTTTGACACCCGCAACCTCTTCTCCCGGCGGGTGCTCGTGTGCTCGAAGCACGGCGGCGACATCGTCGGGGTCATGAACCCCGGCGGCCGTCCGGTGCACATCGCCACCGAGGAAGACAAGAAGAAGATCCCCGAGGTCAAGGAGTTTCTGGTCGACATCGGCCTCCCGGCCGCCAAGGTGCGCAAGCTCGTCGCGGTCGGCGACATGGTCGTGATGCACGAGCCGTTCGTCGCGGTCGGCGACAAGCTCGTCAGCAAAGCCATGGACAACCGCGTCGCCTGCTGGCTCGGCATCGAGTCGGTCCGCCGCCTCGAGGAGCAGGGGGCCAAGCACGCGTGCGAGATCTACTCGGTCTTCACCGTGCAGGAGGAGGTCGGCCTTCGCGGAGCCCTTACCGCCGCCCGGAGCGTGAAGCCGGACATCGGTATCGGTCTCGACGTCACCCTCAGCTGCGACACGCCGGGCGTCCCCAAGGACGAAGCCGTCACCATCCAGGGTCAGGGCTGCGGGCTCCACATCATGGACTCGTCGATGATCTCGAACCACGAGCTCATCGATGACCTCGAAGCCGTCGCCAGAAAGCACCGCATCAGGCACCAGCGCACGATTCTGGCCCGCGGCGGGCAGGACGGCGGCGCCGTCCAGCTCGCCAACGAGGGCACGAAGGTCGCCGGGGTCGTCGTGGGCACGCGGTACATCCACACCGTCACCGAGATGATCCATCGTGACGATCTGGCCGCCGCCCGCGACCTGCTGGCCGCCTGGATGAACACGCTCAAGTGACGCCCGGTTCCCCCGCCCGCCGCCGCCTATGCCCCAGAAGAAACTTGAATCACGCCTGGAAGAGGTCGAGCGAGCCCTCGCCGAGATGCGGGCCGGGGTCGTCGAGGCTTCGGAGTTCCGTCTGATCGACCCCAAGGGCCGCGTGAGGGCGGTGATCGAGATGGGCGACCGGGGCCCACGCATTTCGATGGTCGACGAGTCGGGCACCGAGCGCCTGGCCGTCACGCTCACGCCCGACGGGCCGGCGGTGGTCCTCGGCGACGCACGCGGCCAGACCCGGGCGTTCCTGGGCGTCACCAACGACGCCGCCCGCGTCGGCATGGCCGACGAGAAGGGCCGTCCCCGCATCTTCGTTGGCGTCGGAAAGTCGGGGCCGCGCGTGGACCTCTACGACGCGAAGAAGAAGCGCGTCGGAGGTATCGCCGAGAAGGCCTGACTGGGCCCGCTGGGGCTCCCGGGCTCCGCGGCGTCGGGCCCGGATGGGTTGGTTTGTGTGTGTGGGGGTCAGGCCACGAGGGCGTGGACCTTCTCGATCGCGTCGATGACCTGCCGGACCTGGAAGGGCTTCTTGAGGAATCCCTCGAAGCCCTGGCCGCGGAGCTGCATGGCCTGGCCGTCGGTCAGCTTGCCGGACATCGCGATGATCCGCGTGATGGCCAGATCGTCGTTGCCGCGAACCACGTTGGCGACGTGGGTCGAGTCACCCTCGCCCAGATGCAGGTCCAGCAGCATGACGTGCGGGCGGAATCGCTCGCACTCCAGCCCCGCCTCGAAGCCGTTGTGGGCGGTCCGGACGTCGTAGCCGGCCTGCTCGGCCAGCACCTTCCGCAGCACGTCGGTGATGTCACGCTCGTCGTCGACGATCAGCACCCGGGTCTTGCCCGAGTGGATGCCGTCGAGCGGGATGCCGTGCGCCTTCATGAACTGCAGCAGGTTCGATAGCGGGATCCGTCGGTCCTTCGAGCCCGGGATCCGGTAGCCCTTGAGCTGGCCCGAATCGAACCATTTGGACACGGTCCGCGGGGCCACGTTGCAGATCTTGGCCACCTCGCCCGTCGTCAGAACGTCCTTTTCGGTCGGCATATCTTGGGATCCCCCGTGCAGGGATGGACTGATCGAACCCAGCGGCGACCGCCCTCCATGGCGGCCGAACTCCGGGGGTTCATCGTCCGGGCGGGGGGGTGGCTTGACCGGCACAGCCGACACCACTGGCAAAAAGTGCCCCGGTTCGCGAAGACTGGGCGGTTTTCCCGGGGTCCGGCCGACCGCCCCGGCGCCCCCGGCCGCGGACCCCCGGGAACACGCCGGTTCGATTGACACTTTTCGACACCACCCGGTAGAGTGCGGATCCCGTTGGGGTGACCACGCGAACAGAGCGGGTCGAAGGTCCGGTCCGAACGGGCTCGGCCGCAGGCCCGGCAGATGCATCGAGAGGAGCAAGCCTTGTTGACTTCACGCCCCGGCCGCAAGGCGGTGACGGCGTTCCAGGCCCTCGCCATCGTTTTCGGGTCCAGCGTCGCGTTCGGCCCGTCGGCGTTGGCCGAGCCAGATAAGTCTCCGTCCGGGGCGCCGGCCGCGTCCTCCGCCGCCGGCGTGTCCAACGCCCAACTGCTCGATGACTTCACCCACTACGTGAAGATCGCCCAGGTCGTCATGGCCAAGGCGACGGCCGAGGCCATCTTGGCCCGCTCCCTGAAGCCCGCCGAGTTCCTCGGGCTCGTCGAGGAAAACCCCCAGATGGCGGCGCGGTTCGATGATGCCTATCGCCGCGCGCTGGCGATGCCCGAACTTGAGGGTGTGGCCGCGAGCCTGAACGGTCTTTACGAAGAGGGCCGCCGCACCCGGGCTCGGCTGCCCGCCGAGATCGACCGGAACATCGCCCTTTTGACCCGCGACACCCGGGCCCAGCTCATCGGCACCGACCGGCTGAAGGAGGCCAAGGAATACGCCGTCCCGCAGCTGCTGGAAGCGATGCAGAACGCCAAGGAGCCGGCCCAGCGCGGCGCCGCCCAGCGGATGCTCATCGACCTCGGGCGCGACGCGGTGGCCCCACTCACCGCGGCCCTTCCGCACCTCTCTGCGCAGTCCCAGGAACTGGTGGCCCAGGTGCTGGGAGCCATCCCGTACCGGATGTCGGCGCCGTTCCTTTACGAGCTGCTCTCGACCACCACCAACGACCGCGTGAAGGCCGCCGTCCGCCGCGCCATCGAGCGGATCGACGGCTCGGTGCCGGCCGACGTGAATGTCGGCGATCTGTTCCGGCGGCTGGGAGACGACTACTACTCCGAGAGCCGGACCCTGACCAGCTTTTCGGGCGAGGCGTTCCAGCCGATGTGGTCATGGGTCAGCGGTGTGGGTCTCGAGCCGACCGCCATCCGCACCGAGGTGTTCCACGAGGCGATGGCCATGCGGCTGGCCGAGAAGGCCCTGGCGCTGACCCCCGGCGATCAGCCGGCGCTCTCGCTCTGGCTGGCCTCGAATTTTCGGCGTGAGATCCAGACCCCCGAGGGCTACGACAACCCGGCCTACCCGCCGTCGCGTCGGCCAGCCATGTACTACGCGGTCGCCGCCGGCGGCGGGCCCCTTCAGGCGGTTCTCGACCGCGCCCTCCGCGTGCGCGACACGCTCCTGGCCCGTCGAGCAATCGAGGCGATCGCCCAGAGCGGCACGGGCCCCTCGATGTGGGCGGGTCCGAACCGGCCGCTCGTTGAGGCCCTGAGCTATCCCGACCGGCGCGTGCAGTTCGAGGCCGCACTGGCGATCGGCCGCGCCAACCCGAGCAGCCCGTTCGAAGGCTCGGAGCGCGTCGTGGCGATCCTCGCGAGCGCTGTTCGCGACGCCAAGTCGCGGTACGGGGTCGTCGTGGCCCGCGATCTCGAGCGGCAGCAGGTCCTGAGAAAGGTCCTTGAGGCTCAGGGCTTCACGGTGGTCGCCCCGGCACGGGCGCTTGCCGATGCCGCCTCATCGATCGCCGCGATCCCGGGGGTCGATGCGCTGGCCTTTGAGCTGAGCGGCCCGGCGACCGCCGATGCCGTTGATGCCGCCCGGGTGTCCCCCCGGTTGAGGGCGGCGCCGATTCTGGCGGTGCTGCCGTTCGACGAGATGAACCGCCTGGCCACTCGGTTCGAGGCCGACGGCGCCGTGGCGATGGTGCGCGAGGGTGCAGCCGATGAGCAGCTCGGCGCGGCACTGGCCCAGATCGTGAAGAAGGCCTCGGGTCCGGCCGTCACCGATGAGGAGGCGGCCCGCTACGCCGGTGCCGCGATCGATACCCTGCGGGACCTCGCGCTCTCGCGCAGCACAACGCTGAACCCCGGCGAGGCCACGGGTTCTCTCATCACGGCCCTGGGTGAAACCAAGGGCGAGCTGCGGCAGCGCGTGGCCGAGGTTCTGGGGATGATCGGCGAGCCGCGGGCCCAGTCGGCGGTCATGGATGCGGCGCTCTCGGCCGGCGGGGACGAACAGGTGAAGCTCCTCGGCATCATGAGCGCCTCGGCCAAGCGGCACGGCAACATGCTGGAAGCCCGCCAGATCGACCGGCTGATCGAGCTGGTGGAGAAGGGCACCGGCGAGCAGGCCACCGCGGCATCGGCGCTGATGGGGGCCCTGAACCTGCCGAACAGCCGGCTCGTGCCGCTCATCACCTCTCAGAAGTGACGGCGGTTCGCGGCAGGACCGAATAACACTTGACCCATCGTTCGGCGGCCGACCTAGCGGTCGGCCGCTTTTCTTTGCATGGCCTCTCGGGCATGCGATCGGTGATCCCCCGAGTTTCCTCCGGGTGTCGGGCCTTGGGGGCATCAGGCAGGAGGTCCTTTTGACGCGGCGGGGCTCTCGGACGTTCTGATTTGGCAGCTTCGGTGGTGATCTGCGCCGGCTGTGCGGGCCCCCGGGGCAAACGGTCGCGTGCGCTGCGGAGAGCGGTGAAGCGCGGCCGGTGCGCGGTCGATGTCTGCGGATGCCCCGGCGTTCGGGGCCGGCCGCACGGCGTCACGCTGCTTGACGAACCGTCCGCCGAGTGAAGGACGGCCCGGACCCCGGTGCGTGGAGGGGACGGGGCCGCGGGCAGCAGGCAGCGTCGCCGAGGGGCTCCGGTCGGGCCCGTTGGGGACCAAGGCACAGTGGAAGGAGTTTCGGAGCATGCGCAACACGATCCGCAAGGGCTTCACGCTGGTTGAGATTCTGATCGTCGTGGTGATTCTGGGCATCCTGGCCGCGATCGTGATCCCGCAGTTCACGAACGCGAGCAACGAGGCCGTGAAGGGCGCGCTGGAGAGCCAGCTGCAGACGATCAACAGCCAGGTTGAGCTGTACCGCGTCCGCAACAACGGCGACTACCCGGCCCTGGGCACGGCCGCGACCAACAACGGCTGGGGCAACATGGTGAGCGCGCAGTACCTGAAGGAGGAGCCGGTGAACGGCTACTTCGGCCGCTCGAACATCTCGGTCGGCGACATGTCGGCCGCGATGGCCCAGACCCGCGACAGCAACACGTCGGGCTGGACGTGGGACGAGGCGACGAGCGCCGTGTACGCCGCGGGCTTTGACCCCCGCAACAAGCTGCTCGCCCACGAGACCGGCTTCGGCGGCTCGGGCGGCTCCGGCGGCACCACGCCCTAACAGCCGGGGATAACGGAATTTCGCCCTGATCGGGCCCTTCGCGGGGCCCGATCGGCTTGATGGTGGGGATCGGCGGGGCGGGGTGGTGATGCGGAGGCCGGACGAGGAGCTTGCGACTCATGCTGCACACACGCCGGGCCGGCTTCACTCTGGTCGAGATCCTTATCGTCGTGGTGATCCTGGGGATCCTGGCGGCGATTGTCATCCCGCAGTTCTCCCGTGCGTCGTCGGACGCCACCAAGTCGTCGCTGCGCCGTCAGGTGCAGATGATCAACAACAACATCGAGCTCTACAGGGTCCAGCACGCAGGGCTGTTCCCGACCTCTGACCCCAGCAGTCCGATGGGCGAGGGCGGCCCCAACGACGGCTGGGGTGCCCTCATCGGCGACAACTACCTGAAGGAAGTGCCCGTGAACATGTACACGGGCAGCAGGCTGCTGATCGCCGGAAGCGCGACGAGCGCGGCCGAGGCCGAGAAGTCGGCCGCGAACGGCTGGCAGTTCCTGCAGCAGGCCGACCGGCTGGACGTGTTCCCCACCGGGTTCAACATGACGACCGACCGGCTCTCGAACGAGACGCCCTGACGGGGGGGGGTGGGGGTGGCGGCGCCGCCGACCCGGCGTGCCGCCCGGCGATTCGGGGGGTTGTGCTCAGGAGGCTCGGCGGGATGGCCGATGACGCCCCGGGCGGATGCCGCGCGCGTGGCGCCGGGCCGCTCGGGACCGCAACGCGGGAGCAGCCAGTCATGAAGCCAGTGGAATCCAGCGGGCAGGTGGGCAACGGGGTGCGGGGCGGGCTGACCTATCTCAACGGCGTGCTGACGGCGATCGCGGTGCTGCTGGGCGTGCTGGTGCTCCAACGCGGGTTCCTGCCCGGTGCGTCGGTCGCGCAGGCGCAGAGCTCGTCGGCCGATCCGAGCCGCGAGCCCGTGGCCCGGCTCCCGGACCCCGCCGAGCAGACCAACCGGGTGATCGAGTCGCTGGGTCGGATCGACGCCAGCGTCAAGCGTCTGGAATCGCTGCTGACCAAGGGCGGGATCTCGGTGAAAGTCACGGAGATGCCGGCCGCGAGTTCGCGTCCGTCGCGCTGACCGCCGGGTGCAAGGGGTTGATCCGATCATGAACCGCCGGGCCTTCACGCTGCTGGAGCTGCTGGTGACGATCGTCGTCCTCGGCGTCGCCGCGATGCTGGTGATCCCCGCGATGGGATCGACCGGCGTCCTGCGCATCCAGGGAGCGGTTCGGCACATCGTGGCCGACATCAGCTTCGCGCAGACCGACGCGATGGCATTCCAAGAGCGCCGCGCCGTGTACTTCTTCGAGCACGGCTCCGGGGGCGGGCAGCCCGTGAGCGGCGGGATCAGGATGGACAACGGGTACGCGGTGGCCTCGGTGACCGGGCCGTCGCTGACGCGGGCCGAACTGCCCGCGGCGGCGATGCGCCTCCCCGAGACGCCGTCGCTCCCCTACGCACGCGATCTGTCGGACGAGCGATTCGGCGGCGCCCGCATTCTCAGCGTGAGCTTCGACAACGAGCAGACCTCCGGCGACGCCGAGTACGCCAAGAAGCTGTTCTTCGACGAGCTCGGGGGGCCCGTGCGCTCGGCATCGAGTTCGACGGGGAGCAACGGCGGCACGATTGTCGTCGGGTCGCCGGGCTTCAACATCACCTACGAGATCCGGGTTGCCCCGATGACCGGGCGGGTGGACGTGTCGCGCCGCGAATGAGCGGCGGGCGCGGGCTCCCGAAGCGGGCGCCGGGGATCGATCCACAACGGGAGATCTGATTGCTGAGGAGCTTGTTCGACAACCCGACCTTGCCGATCGGCATCGACGTCGGCGCCGGCGGGGCGAAGCTGTGCCAGCTCCGCCGAAGGCGTCAGCGTCTGTGCCTGCATTCCGTCGCGCGGGTCGATCGGCCCGCCCTCGCCGGCCCGGAGGTCAGTGAGGAAGGACTCGCCGAGCTGGCCGAGCGGATCGCGGCGGCGGCGCGGGCCGCGGGGATGAGGGGCCGTCGGGCGATCCTGAGCATCGACGACCGGCTCGTGCGGACGCGTTCGGTGCGGCATCCGCCCATGCCCGACGACGAGGTGACCCAGGCGGTGCGGCTGGACGGCGCACAGCGGCTCGGCTTCGCCGAGGGGGAGGACGCCGAGATCGGTTGGCTGAGCGCCGGAGAGGTGCGGCAGGGGGAGGAAGTCCGCCGAGAACTGATCTACGTCGGCGTGCCGCGCGGGCCGGTCGAACGTCTGGTGATGCGGCTAGCCGACCGTGGGCTGATCGTGTCGGCCGTTGAGCCCGGGTTCCTGGCGGCGGGGCGGTGCTTCACACGGACGCTGCGCCGGGCCTCGGATCAGGGGATCGTCCGCGTCGTGGTCGATGTCGGCCGGTGCTGCACCGGGGTGACGCTGGTCCGCGGCGAGCAGGTGGCGTTCCACAAGCCGCTGGACATCGGTGGCGAGCGGCTCACCCGCACCGCCGCCGAGCGGCTGGGGCTGGAGCCGGCGACGATCGAGGATCTGAGGGAGCGGCGGAGGCTCGCCGAGGCGGGCCTGCCGGCGGAGATCGACGCGAAGGTCGACCGGGCGGTGTTCGACGCCGTCCGGCCGCTGATGGGTGATCTCGCGCACGAGATCAAGATGTGCCTCCGGTACTACAGCGTGACGTTCCGCGGGGCCAAGCCCGAGCGCGCGTATGTGGTCGGCGGCGAAGCGCTCGAGCCCCGTCTGGCGGCGACCATCGCCGAGGCTCTTGGTGTGCCGACGTCGGTCGGGTCGCCGCTGGAGGGCATCGACTGCGCTGGGGCGCTCGGCGATGCTCGGCCGGGGCCGCGGCCCGAGCTCGCCGCGGCGGTGGGTCTGAGCCTTGGCGGTTCCGCGGCCAAGTCGGTCTCTGCGGCGTCGGACGGAGGTCAGGGGCGCGCCGATGAGCCGCCGGCGCTGGACGGCCACCGCGGGAGGGCCGCCGCGTGAGAACCGTCATTGATCTCATGCCGGGCTCGTGCCGGATCGCGCTCAAGGGCCGGGAGGATGTGCGGCGCTGGGTCGCGGTGTACGCGCTGACCTGCGCCGTGCTGTTCGCGGGGTACTCGATCCTGAGGGCCGGGCACGCCGAGCGGTCCGCGCGGGTGGAGTCGCTCGCGGCCGAGGCCCGGCTTGCATGGAGCCGGAGCGAGGAGACGCAGCGGCTGCTGAAGGAGATCCGGGAGCTTGAGGGCGCGATCACCCGGTACGACAGGCTGGCGTGGCCCGTCCGGGTGAGCGACGTGATCGCAGCGGTGGGGGAGCAGGTTCCCGAGTCGGTCTCGCTGACCAGCCTCACCCTGACGCCCCGGCAAGATCTGGCGTCCCTGGCCCGGGCGGGATCTTCGGGACGCACGCCGGGGCGGGCGGCGGTGTCGACCGGGCAGCCGCCGGCCGCGAGGTCGGTGCTGGCGGTCGAGATCGAAGGGCTGGCGCCCGACGACATGACCATCGCCCGGCTGGTATCGGGCCTCGACGGCAACCCGTTGTTCGACAGGATCTCGATGGACTACGCCCGCTCGCGCGACGTCGAGGGCACGGCCGGCCGGCAGTTCCGGGTGGTGTGCGAAGTCGACCTTGCGGGGCACTACGTGTTCGAGGCGGCTCCGGTCGCCGCCACCCCTTCGGAGGTCCGCCCGTGACCATGACGCCCGCGCGATGGCTGGCTCTTAGCTGGGGCGGAGGTGTGTTCATGGCGGCCGGGCTCCTTTTCTGGCCCGCCGTGCGAGAGCAGCGAGAGCTTGAGCGGCAGATCGCCGCGTTCGAGGAGAAGCTGTCCAAGCCTGTGGATGGCCCGGAGGAGATCGCACGCCTGCGCACGCGACTGGACGGACTGAGGGACATGGGCCGCGAGCGATCGACGCCCATCCCGCGAGACGCCGACGTAGCCGGGCTGATCCGTGAACTGAGCGGGGTGCTCGAACGGATCGGTCTGTCACGCCGAGAGGTAACGACCGGCACAAGCCGGCAGCTTGAGGAAGCTGCGAGCATGCCGATGTCGGTGCTCGTCGACGGCGCGTTCCCGGGGATCTACGAAGCGGTCCGGCGTGTCGAGGGTCTGCCGCGGCTGGTCCGTGTTCAGCGGCTCCGCGTCGAGGCCCAGAAGCCCGACGGGCGGGGCATGAACCGCGCCGGCGAGGTCCACGCCGACCTGCTGATCGATGTCTTTTACGCGCCGAGGGAGGCACGGGCGGTGAGCGCCGCCGACGGGCCGGAGGTGCGCCGATGAGCACGCGCCTAGCCGAGCTGTGGATCATCCTGAACGCTGACCGAAAGAAGTCCGCCGTCCTGGGGGTGCTGCTCCTGGCCTTGACTCTGCTTGGCCTGCGGACGGTGCTCTCGGGCGGCATCGGTTCGGCCCAGGCCCGCGATCGACGTGCCGCGGGGCAGCCCGATGCCGCCCCTGCGGCCGGCCTGGCCGCGGCCGCGGCCGCGGCCGCGGCAGGACGCCCCATCATCCGGGTGCCGCGCCCGGCGGAGCTGACGCGCAACTTGTTCCTGGTGAACGAGGTGACGTTTCCGCGGCCGGTGGAGATGCCGCAGTCGGCGGGAGTTGCCCAGAAGTCACAGTCGGAAACCGCCGAAGACCCAGAGGTTGTGAGAGGCCGCGAACGTGCGGCGGCGGAGAAGCGTGTCCGGGAACAGGCGTCCAAGCTGCGTCTCCGGAGCACGATGCTCGGCCGAACGCCGATGGCGGTTGTCGATCAGGTCGGACGGTCCGACCGCCGGAACTTCGTCTTGCGTCCGGGTGAATCGGTGGACGGGCTCACGCTGGTCGAGGTCAGCGAACTCAGCGTGGTGCTCGAGAAGGACGGATTCCGCGTGGAGCTCAAGCGCGAGCTTCCGGAGCGGTAGACCGCAGCACAGGAGCGAGAGGGGCCGATCAAGGCCTTGCTCGGCGGAGAAGACCCATGCACAAGATCAGCACTCTCGACGTCGTCGGCGGCATGTTCGCGCACAAGCGTCTCCCCTGGCTGATCGCCGGCCTGGCGATCGGCGGCGTGATGCTGCCCGCCTCGGGCCAGGCGCCGTTTAACGCCGCGGCGACGGCCGACCAGCCGGCCGCCGCGCCCGCCCCGGCCCCGACCGGCGCTGCCCCCTCCGCCGCGGCCGCGACGGGCGCGACCGGCGCAACGGGCGCCGCCCCCGCCCCGAACGCACAGTCGAAGGTCAAGATGACCCAGCACAACACCGTCGACATCCTCGTCCAGGATGAGGACCTCGGGAACGTGCTGCGGATGCTGAGCATCGAGTCGCGTCGGAACATCGTGGCGGGCAAGGACGTGGGCGGCAAGCTCACGCTGTTCCTCTACGACGTGACGTTCGAGCAGGCTCTGAACGCGGTGCTGCGCGCCAACGGCTTTGACTACGTCGAGCAGGACGGCTTCATCTTCGTGTACCCGGCCGCGGACGTCGAGAAGATGAAGCAGGAGAGCCGCAAGCCCGTGACGCGCGTGTTCACGCTGAACTACCTGAAGGCGACTGACGCGGAACAGTTCGTGACGCCGCTGCTCTCCAAGAGCGGCACGATCAAGGTGAACAAGGACAGCGGCGCCTTCAACCTGCCGGAGAACGCCCCCACCGGGAATGAGGAGTTCGCGCTCGCCGCGACCCTGGTGGTGCGCGACTTCCCGGAGCACCTCGCCGAGATCGAGAACCTGCTGAAGGAGCTCGACTCGCGGCCCGCGCAGGTGCTGGTGGAGGCGACGATTCTGCAGAGCACGCTGACCGAGGCCAACGCCTTCGGCATCGACTTCGCGATCCTCGGCCAGGTCAACTTCACCGACTTCCTGGGCCTCGGCGGCCCGCTGGCGGCGGCCAGCGCGCTCCAGAGCGGCAGGCTGACCCCGCCGGGCAACCGCGCCGTGGGCGGTGTGTCCTCGGTGGGTAACTCCGCCGGTGAGGGCGGCCTGAAGGTGTCGGTGATCCAGGATGACATCGGGATCTTCATCCGGGCCCTCGATCAGGTGACGGACGTGAATATCCTGTCGAACCCGAAGATCCTGGCCCTCAACCGCCAGCCGGCCCGCGTGCTCGTGGGCCGCAAGCTGGGCTACCTCAACACGACGACCACGCAGACCTCGACCACTCAGACGGTGCAGTTCCTCGACACCGGCACCCAGCTGGCGTTCCGGCCGTTCGTCTCGAAGGACGGGATGGTCCGCCTGGAGCTCAAGCCGCGTGTGTCCGAGGGCGTGATCCGCACGGCCACCGATGCCACGGGCGCCGCGGTGACCATTCCCGACGAGATCACCCAGGAGATCACGACCAACGTGATCGTGCCCGACGGCTCGACGGTGGTGCTGGGCGGTCTCTTCAAGGAGACCACCACGCTCGGCCGGAACCAGGTGCCGGTGCTGGGCGACATCCCGATCCTGGGCGCCGCGTTCCGTGGTCACGACGACAAGACCGACCGCCAGGAGATCATCTTCCTGGTCAAGCCCACGATCGTCAACGATCGGATCATGGGAGATGCCGGCGACCGGGCCCTCGCCCATGGCGAGCGCCTGCGCACCGGCACCCGAAACGGGCTGCTGCCGTGGAGCCGCGAGAAGCAGACTGCGCAGCTGAACATCGAGGCCGAGCGCCTGGCCGATCAGGGCAAGAGCGACGAGGCCGCCCACAAGATCCGCCGGTCGCTGGAGCTCAACCCGTCCCAGCCCGACGCCCTGAAGCTGCGTGAGCGGCTCACCGGGGACGCCGACCGCAAGCCCGAGCGCAGCGGTCTCTCCGAGATCATCAGCGGCGAGGTGCACGGACGATTCGGCGCCCCCGCCGCGCCGGCGCCGGCCCCGGCCCCCGAGGCCAAGACCTCCGGCCACAGCGATGCGGCCCCGGCTGGTGAGGCCGCGTCCCAGCCGCTCGTGTCGGCGCCGATCAGCGATGGCTCGTTCATCCCGTCCGATCGGCTGGCGGCCGGTCAGGCGGCCCAGCCCGCTCAGACCGAGACTCACGCCGAGAAGCTCGACGACGGCACGATGGCCATGCTGGCCCAGCGGCTGATCCGCATGGGCGTGGCCGAGTTCGTGCTGCCGCCGGTCGTCGTGCCGACCCAGCCGACAATCACGTTCGTCAACCCCGAGGGAGCCCAGTGATGAAGTCCTTCCGCATCGCACTGATCGCCGGCGGCCTGGCCGCGGCGGCCTTTCCCGGGTGCAGCCCGGGGCACGGCAAGTACACGACCGAGTTCCGGGAGCAGGCGCAGGTGCGGATGGCCGGCATCAAGGCCGCCACCAGCTGGGACATGGCCCATCAGCAGTTCCTCGCCGGCGACCTGAAGAAGGCCGAGCGGAGCGTGGATGAGTCGATCGCGCTGCTGGGGTCGGTGCCCAAGAGCCACGTGCTGCGCGGGCGGATCATGATGGAGCAGGGCCGCCTCGACGAGGCTGTCTCGTCCTTCGACCGGGCGTTGGCGCTCGAAGAGAAGAACGTCGACGCCATGTACTTCAAGGGCGTGGTGATGGAGCGCTACAGCCGGCGTGAGCAGGCTCTGGGCCTCTACCGCCAGGCGGCGGAGCTCAAGGCCTCCGAGCCCCAGTACGCCCTGGCGGTGGCCGAGATGATGATGGATCTGGGCGACGTGCCCGGCGCCAAGGCGTGGCTCGAGGAGCGGCGGAAGAACTTCGAGAATAACCCCGGTGTGGTGCAGTGCCTCGGCCACATCGCCATGATCGAAGGGCGCTCGGAGGACGCGGCCGCGAAGTTTCAGGAGGCGTCGCTGCTGGCGCCCAGCGAGCCGGCCATCCTTGAGGACTTGGTGCGGGCCCAGATGGCCTGCGGCAGGTTCGCCGATGCGGAGACCACGATCCGGCGGGTCCTGCGGGAGTCCAAAGAGCCCCGTCGCGACATGCTGCACCTTCAGGCGCAGTGCCTCATCGAGACCGGCCGGCCGGTCGAGGC
This sequence comes from Phycisphaerales bacterium, assembly GCA_016742075.1. Classification (GTDB taxonomy): domain Bacteria; phylum Planctomycetota; class Phycisphaerae; order Phycisphaerales; family UBA1924; genus JACVCL01. Next base: position 45,251 of record JACVCL010000003.1, on the reverse strand, counting down.
CAGGGCCGTTCTGCAGCGGCTGACCAAGGACGAAGAGGGTCCCAGCGATGTCCGGGCGTGGCTCGCGCTGGGCAAGGTGTCGCTGACTCTGAACGATGAGCACCGCCTGCGCGAGAGCGCCACACACCTGATGAACATCGCGCCGCAGCGGCACGAGGGGTACGTCCTCTTCGCCATGCTTCAGCGGAGGCAGCAGAACCTCGAAGGCGCTCTCAAGACGCTGGAATCCGGCCTCACGCGGGCGGCCCGTTCCCCCGGGGTTGGGGAGGCGGTCATTCTCAAGGGCATGATTCTCGACGATCTCGGCCGCCGCGACGAGGCGGTTCGCACGTTCGAGCTGGCCGTCGAACTGAGCCCGGACGATGCCGCCGCCCGCCAGGCGCTGGCCGGCGTGCGGGCGAAGTCCGGCAGCACGGTCACGAGCGCCCCGATTCCTGACTCGAAGTAGCGCCCAGAGTCGGACGCCCCGGCCCTTGGGCGGGGCATTCCGGAGGAGCATGGTGACGAGAGGACCGGTCCTGTCACTGAGCGTCGCAGCCGCCGCCGTTGTCGCCCTTGGGGCGGCTGCGCTCGACGCCCTCTGGCTCAGAGGGGCTGGCGGCACCACGCTCGCCGAGAGCGTGCTCATGGGCTTCGCGGTGCACGCGGCGTCGGCTTTGGCGGTGCTGGCGCCCGTGTGGATCGGTGTGCGGTGGGTCCTCGCCCGATCCGGCCAGCGGCTGTCGGCCGCCGCCGAGAAGGGCGACGGCGGTCCTGTCCGATGGCCTGCTTGGCTGGGCCCGGTCTCGGGGCTGGTCGACCGGGCGAACGCGGCCTGGGCGCGGCGGGCGGAGGAGTCATCGCTCCGCTTGAAGGAAGCCGACATCCGGCAGAAGGTGATCGACGCCGAGCGCGACCATCTGGAGGGTGTTCTGCACAGCCTCCGCGACGCCGTGCTGGTCACCGACGGCTTCAACGAGATCACCGTCGCGAACGAGCCGGCCGCCCGGCTGTTCGGCTTCGAAGCCGACGGAGCGCTCCACAAACCCGTCGACGACGTGATCTTCGACGATCGTCTCCGAACCCTCATTAAAGAGGTCCGCTCTTCGGGCGTGCCCAACAAGCAGCGCCACGTGGAGCACGCCCTGGCCCCCGGCGGATCGGCCCGGGCGGGCGGGCAGGTGGCGTTCGACGTGACGCTCGCGAGCCTGCCCGACAGCCGGAACGGTGTCGGCGGCGTCGTGACGATTCTGCGGGACGTGACGCGCGAGAAAGAGATCTCGCAGATGAAGTCCGACTTCGTCTCTCAGGCCAGCCACGAGCTTCGGACGCCGCTGAGTTCGATCAATGCCTACGTCGAGATGCTGCTCGACGGCGAGGCCCGTGACGAGGCGTCGAAGCGGGAGTTCTACCAGATCATCAAGTCCGAGACCGAGCGTGTCTCGCGCATGATCGACAACATGCTGAACATCTCCCGCATCGAGGCGGGGATCGTCCAGGCCGAGCGGACCGAGGTCGACTTCGTCAAGGTCTGCAAGGACGTCATCGAGACCATGCAGCCGCAGGCCCGGGCCAAGAACATCATGCTGCTCTTCAAGGCCGGCCCACTGGTCTACACCGCCCAGGCCGACCGCGACATGATGCACCAGGTGGTGATGAACCTGGTCAGCAACGGCATCAAGTACACGCCCGACGGCGGCCGTGTCACCGTCACAGTCGACAACGACGACGCCGCGCGGGCGGTTCTGGTCAGCGTCTCGGACACCGGGCTGGGGATCCCGCCGGACGCCTTGGGCCGGATCTTCGAGAAATTCTATCGGATCGAGAGCTACAAGCGCGTCGCCAAGGGCACCGGACTCGGCCTGAATCTCGTCCGCCACATCGTGGAGACGGTCCATCAGGGCCGGATCGGCGTCACGAGCGAGCTGGGCATGGGCAGTCGGTTCTGGTTCAGCATCCCGTATGAGAGCGAGGGGAGCCGATGACCGCGCAGCCCAACCGGATCAAGGTCCTCGTGGCCGATGACGAAGCACACATCGTGCAGGTGGTGTCGCTGAAGCTCTCCAATGCCGGCTTCGACGTGCAGATGGCGGGCGATGGGGAGGAGGCCTTCGAGCTCGCGTGCCAGAGTCTGCCGGCGCTGATTATCACCGATCTGCAGATGCCGTACGTCTCGGGCCTTGAGCTTGGCGTGAAGCTGCGGCAGAACCCGGCGACCGCCGGGATCCCGCTCATCATGCTCACCGCCCGCGGGTACGCGCTGGCTCAGAGCGACCTGGACCGGACCAACATCAAGGCCGTGCTCTCCAAGCCCTTCAGCCCCAGGCAGATCCTCCAGCGGGTCCAGGTGCTGCTCGGGCTTGCCGGTGAGGGCGAACACGACGGCCACGAGGAGGCCCGTGCGGCGTGAACGACGTGATCGTTCCAACCCGGGCGGAGTCTCCCGAGCTCATCCTGCGGGAACGCTGCCGCGCACTGGGGATGCCGACCTGGCGCCTCTCGGCGGCCGGGCAGGTGATCTCGCCACCGGCCGAGACCGGCCCGGCGGGCATGTTCCTGCGGTCTGCCGGCCTTGAGAAACTGGTCCGCGGGTGCGTGGAGTTCTGGGCCGCGGAAGAGCAGCCGGCGGTGCGCGAGCTGTTCCCCGGAGCCTGGCTGGTGCCGCTGGTCGAGACCCACCGGCGCCGCCGCCGGGGGTACATCGCGGCCCTGGCACTCGGCCATGCCGCCACGGCGACGGAAGAGTTCGCGCGGCTGTGCGGACTCGCCGGGCTCGACACGTCGGCGTGCCGCTCCTCGCTGGCGTCCATCGCCACTTTCACCGCCGCCGGAGCCCAGGGCAACGCCCGGAGCCTGGCGTGGATGCACGCCGACCTGCTTCAGGTGTTCAGCGGCGCGGCGACCACCGACTCGCTCAGCCGCCAGCTCGCCGAGTCGTACGAAGAGACCAGTCTTCTCTACAAGCTGTCCCAGGCCATGACCGAGCTGGTGCACCCCCAGCGGTTCGTGCGGCTGTCCTGTGCCGAACTGCTCGCCGTGATGAATTTCGCGTGGGTCGGGGCGTGCTTCGTGCGCGACGAACGCCGCGCCAGGTCGATGGCGGGCCGTGTGATGTGGTCCGGCGACCTGCCCTGCACCCGCTCGGCCGCCGAGCAGTTCGTGGGTGGGCTGCTGGGGCGGCTCGGCGTGCACGGCCGGCTTCTGCTGGCCGGAGACGAGCGCGGGCCGCTGGCGCAGGGGGTCTCGCCGGTGCTGATCCAGCCGATCACCCACGAGGGCAAGCTCCTCGGGGCGCTCATGGCGGGCGACAAGCAGGGATCCGACCCGGACATCACGTCGATCGAGATGAAGATGCTCGAAGCGGCCGCGGCGTCGGTCGCGGTGCTGCTCCAGAACGCGGGCTTGTACGAGGATCAGCAGCTGATGTTTCTCGGCACGCTCGAGGCCCTCACGGCCGCGATCGACGCCAAAGACCCGTACACCTGCGGTCACTCCGAGCGCGTGGCCCATCTGGCCTTCACGCTGGCCACGGCCGTCGGATTGTCCGCCGAGCATGCCGAGCGTGTGCGCATCGCCGGGCTGGTCCACGACATCGGCAAGATCGGCGTGCCCGAGGAAGTGCTGCGCAAGCCGGGCAGGCTGAGCGACGAGGAATACCGCCTCATCAAGCAGCACCCCGAGATCGGCCACCACATCCTGAAGGACATCCCCTTCCTCGATGACGTGCTGCCCGGCGTCATGCACCACCACGAGCGTTTCGACGGTAAGGGCTACCCGCACGGCCTGCGGGGCGTCGATATCCCTCTGGTCGCCCGGATCATCGGTCTCGTCGACGCCTTCGACGCGATGAGCTCCAACCGCACCTACCGGGCCGCGATGGCCCGCGATCAAGTGCTCGCCGAGGTGCTGCGCGGTGCCGGCACGCAGTTCGACCCCGACCTCGCCGAGGCCTTCGTCAAGCTCGACCTGGCGCAGTACGACGGCATGGTCGCCCGACGCCAGGCGGCCGAGCGGCCCTCGTCGGATGCCGGACGGGAGGCCGCGTGAAGATCTCGGCCCACGACTTCGAGCACATCGGCGTGCTGACGCTGTCGGGAGAGTTCACGGCCGACGATATCTCCGGCTTTGAGCGTGCGGCCACCGAGCGCCGGGCCAAGTCGGCCCGGCACCTTCTGCTGAATGTCGAGCATCTGGAGTTCATCGACTCGGCCGCGCTCGAGTCGTGCCTGCGGCTCCAGCGGTCCCTCGGCGAGTCGGGCGGGCAGCTCCGGCTCATCAGCCCGGACACGACCGTGAGCACCATCCTGGCACTCACGCGGCTGGAGCTCGCGCTCGAGTCGCACCCGACGGTGGAGCACGCCGTGAGGAGCCTGCGATGAGCCCGCCCGTGGGACAGCCCGGCTCGGCCGCTTCGGCTTCGACAGCGGCCCGCCTGCCGATCGGCGAGCTGCTCGTCCGGCAGGGACGCATCACCCGGGAACAGCTCGCCGAGGCGCTGGAAGCCCAGACGTCGCACGGCCACAGCAAGCTGCTGGGCGAGGTGCTGGTCGAGCTCGGATTCGTCAGCGAAGCCGTGATCATGGAATGCCTCGCGGCGTCCTATGGCGTCCCGTTCGCCCGGGTGACGCCGCGTATCGCCGACCCGCGCGTCATCGACCGTCTGCCACGTGAGTTCATCGACAGCCACTGCGTGCTGCCGCTGTTCTGCGTCGAGGGAAGTCTCACGGTGGCGGTGTGCGAGCCGGCCAACCTGTTCCTCGTCGAAGAGATCGAGCGTCTCTCGGGCTGCCGAGCGCAGGTGGTGGTGTCAACGGCCCAGGACATCCGCGCCACGCTGCAGGCGTACCTGCCGACCGCGAATGTATTCGTCATCGACGACATCTACGAGAATGTCGACGTCCGGGAGTTCAAGGTCAGCGAGAAGCAGTCGTTCGACCTCGGCGACATCGAGGAACTCTCGGGCCAGTCGCCGGTCGTCAAGCTCGTTAACTACATCTTCTACCAGGCTATCCAGGATCGCGCATCCGACATCCACATCGAGCCCGAGGACCACCGTTGCCGTGTGCGGTTCCGCGTCGATGGCCGCCTGGCGACCAAGCTCATGCCGCCGCATCAGATGCTCCCGGCGGTGGTGTCGCGCATCAAGATCATGGCGTCGATGGACATCTCCGAACGCCGGCTGCCGCAGGACGGCGACATCCACGTGGCCATCGACGGTCGGCCCGTGGACCTCCGCGTCTCGACCATGCCGGGCAAGTTCGGCGAGAAGGTCGTCATCCGCATCATCGATAATCGCAACGCCATCCTGACCATCGAGAAAATGGGCATGCGGCCCGAGATGGTGGGCACGTGGCGGAAGCTCATCAATATGTCGAATGGCATGGTGCTCGTCACCGGCCCGACCGGATCCGGCAAGTCGACGACCCTCTACTCGGCGCTCATGGAGATTTCCTCCGACGACATCAACATCTCGACTGTCGAGAACCCGGTCGAGGCGCAGATCCCGGGTGTCAACCAGTTCCAGGTCAACGACAAAGCCGGGTTCACGTTCGCCTCGGCCCTGCGGGCGCTTCTGCGTCAGGATCCCGACGTGCTCATGGTCGGTGAGGTGCGCGATCTCGAGACGGCCACGATCGCCACGCAGGCCGCACTCACGGGTCACCTGATCCTTTCGACCCTGCACACGAACGACGCCATCTCGGCCGTTACACGCCTGACGAACATGGGCATCGAGCCGTATCTTGTGGCCGCGATGCTCCGCGGCGTCCTCGCCCAGCGCCTGGTGCGCAAGATCTGTCCGCACTGCAAGGAAGAGTACGAGCCGGATACTCAGGAGCGTGTCACGGTCGAGTCCGCGGCGAGCGCGATCACGCGGCTCTTCCGGGGCGCCGGCTGCGCCCGGTGCCGTGCGTCGGGCTACGCGGGCCGGCTGGGCATCTTCGAGTTGTTCGTCCCCACCGAGGCCGTCCTCGAGCAGATCTCCGGTGGGGCCACCCTGCAGGAGCTCCGCACGCTCGCCAACGTCATCGGCCACAAGGGGCTCCGCGATGACGGGCTGGCCAAGGCTGCTGTCGGCCTCACCACCGTCGACGAAGTCATCAGGGCTTCCTCCACCTGACCCCAACCCGACTCCCATGCTCACGTTCTCCTACAAAGCCAGAGACCCCGCCGGCAACCAGGTGAGCGGCACGCTCGAGGCCCGCTCCCAGTCCGACGTCGTCCGCACGCTGCAGCGTGAGGGCAAGGTCGTCACCGAGGTCCTCCTCGGGGCCCGTCCGGCGGTCGACGCGTCGCAGGTGCTGGTGCGTCAGGCCGCTCGCACGGTTCGCCGGGATGAGGTCATCGGCATGGCCAACCAGCTGGCGGTGATGCTCGACACCGGCGTGCCGCTCGCCGAGGCCCTCGAGGCCTATCTCGACCAGCTCCGTCCGGGCCCGATGAAGCGGGTGATGGGTGTGCTCACCGACCGTATCCACGCCGGCGTGCCCTTCTCCGAGGCCATGCGGCAGTTTCCGCGGGTGTTCCCGACCCTCATGGTGTCGCTCATCCGGGCCAGCGAGGCGTCGGGGAAGCTGGGTCTCATGCTCGCGCGCGTCGCAGGCTACCTCTCCAAGGAGCGGCGAACGATCAAGCAGATCAAGGGGGCGATGACCTACCCCCTGGTGATGGTCTCGCTGGCCACGGTGGTCACGCTGTTTCTCGTCATGTGGGTGCTGCCGAGGTTCGCGCGGATCTACGAGTCGCGCTCGGCGGCGCTCCCCACGCCCACTCGCATCGTCCTCGGCGTCTCCGAGTTCCTGCTCGCCCACTGGGTGCCCGTTGTTGCGGGCATCGCGGCGGTCGTGGGCGGCACGCTGGGCCTGCGGATGATGAGATCGGGCCGACGCCTCATCGACCGCGCCAAGATCAGCCTGCCCGTCCTCGGCCGTATGTACACGATGTTCTACCTGACGCGTGCCACGCGCACCCTCGGCACGCTGCTCGCCGCGGGCGTGCCGCTCCTCGACGCCGTGCGCATCGTCCGCGGCGTCACCGAGAACGTCCTCTGGGATGAGCTCTGGGACACCGTAGACAAGGCCATGACGGTCGGACGGCCGATCTCCGAGGCCTTTGCCCGATCGGCCATCGTGCCCCGGAGCGTGAGCCAGATGATCGCCGCCGGCGAGCGATCCGGGCGGCTGCCGGATGTTCTGGAGCGCATCGGCCAGTCGAGCGAGGAAGACCTCGACGAAGCCGTGAAGGCGGCCACGCAGCTCATCGAGCCGGTGATGATCATCTTCATGGGCACGACCATCGGGGGCATCGCGATCTCGCTGCTCCTGCCGATCTTCAGCGTCGCGAACACCATGGCCAAGTGACCGGTCTCCGGCCGGGAACGCCGTCAGAGGCCCTCCAGGCGAAGGTCGCTCAGCACCGGCTCCACGCGGATGCGCCCCTGCCACTCGTTGATCTCCGGGCGGACAACCACGTCCAGCGTCGCGCCGGCCCGAATGGCCCCGCGCCGATCGCCCATGCCCCATCCGACCAGCCGCAGCTCGCGCTCGCCGCGGCCCCTGACGAACACGCTCATGTGGCGGCCCTCCGCGCCGAAAGACTCGGCGCCGCGGGTCGCGCGGACGTTCCGCAGCACGATGCTCGGCGCCGGGTTGCCCCGGCCGAACGGCCCGAGCGTCCGAAGCTGCCGGACGGCCGACTCCGTGAGCTCCTCCACCGTGGCCTCGCAGTCGATGCTCAGCTCGGGCGTGAGCTGCTCGGGCGCGATGCTCCGGGAGGCATGCTCGATGAAATCGCGGGCGAAGAGCTCCGCCGCGTCAGCCCGGCAGGTGAGACCCGCGGCCATGTCGTGCCCGCCGAACTTCTCGACGTGCGCCGAGCACGCCGCGATCGCCGCGTGAAGGTTGAAGCCGTCGATGCTCCGGCCGCTCCCCTTGCACACGTCGCCGTCACGGGCCAGCAGAATCGCCGGCCGGTGGTACCGCCCGACCAGCCTCGAGCAAACGATCCCCACCACGCCCGCGTGCCAGCGTTCATCGGTCAGCACGATCGCCCGGCGCTCCGGGCCCGTCATGCCCGCCGCTTCCGCAAGTTCGCTCGACTGCTCGAAGATCGCCCGCTCGGTCGCCTGGCGCTGGCGGTTCGTGCGGTCGAGTTCCGCCGCAATCTCGGCGGCGCGAGAGCCCCGCGCCGTCGTCAGCAGTTCCACCGCTTCTCTGGCGTGACCTAGGCGGCCGCAGGCGTTGAGGCGCGGCCCGATCTTGAAGCCGGCATCCTCGCTGGTCACCGCGGCCCCGCCCAGACCCGAGGCCTCCACGAGCGCCCGTAGTCCTTCGACCTCGGTGTCTTTCACCCGCGCTAGACCGAACCCGGCGATCAACCGGTTCTCGCCGACGAGCGGCACCACATCGGCGATTGTGGCGATCCCGGCCAGGGCCATCATGTCCAGCAGCACCCGGCGCACCGCCGGCGCCGCCCGATCGCCGCCGGCGTCCATCGTCGCCAGCCGCCACGCCAGCTTGAAGGCCACGCCGGCCCCGCACAGGTCGCCGAACGGGTACGCGCCCCCCGGCAGCCGGGGGTGGACGATCGCGAACGCCGCGGGCAACTCCGCCCCGTGCCCCGCACGGTCGGCCGCGCCATCCGGAAGATTGTGGTGATCGGTGATGATCAGGCACACCCCCAGCTCCGCCGCTCGACGCGCCGGCCCGGCCGCGGTCACGCCGCAGTCCACCGACACAATGACCCGGGCCCCCTCCGCGGCCAGTTGTTCGATCGCGTCGACGTGCAGCCCGTAGCCCTCGTCGAGACGGTGCGGGACGTAGGTCCGGATGCGGGCGCTCCCGGCCGCCTCTTCAGGCGACAGCCCCGCGATCGCGCGCAGCACGTGAAAAAGAATCGCCGACGCGCAGACGCCATCCACGTCGTAGTCGCCGTAGATCACAATGCGCTCGCCGGCCCGCAGCGCCACCAGCAGCCGCTCGGCCGCCCGGTCAAGATTCGGCATCAGGCCGGGATCGTGCAGCCCCTTCAGCGAGGGCCGCAGAAACTCCGCGGCGGCCTCGGGCGAGCCCAGACCCCGCGCCGCGAGAACCCGTGCCACAAGGGGCTCGGCCCCCTCCATCGAGACGGGTGAGGGCGGCGAAGTAAACCGCTTCATCGCGCCGCCCGGGTCGGCGGAGGGCCTCCATGCCCAGCGATGCGTGAGCCCTTGCATGGCTCGATATCTACCGCAAATTCGCCCTGCTGTCCCGCCGAAACGCGGATCTTCCTGCTTTTCTGTTGACAACTGCGCCGATACCCTTCATGGTCATCCTGCGACGCCCCTCGGCGGCCGCGGCAAGGGGCTCTGGCGGGCCCCCGCGTCCTCACCGGCGGGGTCGGTCCGATCCGCCGGAGGTCCGACGTGGCCCATCGTTACCAGACCGTGCTGCTGTTCGGGGCCCCCGGTTCCGGCAAGGGCACTCAGGGCAAGATCCTGGGGCAGATCCCGGGCTTCTACCACCTTTCCTGCGGCGAGGTGTTCCGCACGCTCGACGTGAGCTCCGAGCTCGGCAAGGTGTTCATGCAGTACTCGTCCAAGGGTCTGCTGGTGCCCGACGACGCCACGGTCAAGATGTGGCACACCAACATGCACGCGCGGACCATCCTGTCGGACTACAAACCGCACGTCGACCTGCTGGTGCTCGACGGAATCCCCCGCAACGTCAACCAGGCCCGCCTGCTCGATCGCTACATCAATGTCCTGCAGATCATCCACCTCGTCTGCCCCGACAAGGAGGAGATGATCAAGCGGCTCCGCCGCCGGGCGCTGAAGGAGAACCGCATCGACGACGCTAAGGAAGAGGTCATCCGCAAGCGCTGGGACGTCTACGAGCGCGAGACGTTCCCGGTGCTCGACCACTATGACCCATCGATCGTGAAGACCGTCAACGCCGTCGGCTCCCCCGCCCGCGTGCTCGAGCAGATCCTCGAGCACCTCGTGCCCGTTCAGGAGTCCCACTTCAACAACCCGGTCACCGGCGAACCCGTCCCGCCCGGCCTTCCTCCGCCGCACCGGCAGGAGCGGCCGGGGAGCGCCGCCCCCGCCGCGTCGCCCGCCAGGAACGGCCAGCACTCCAAGCCGGCGTCCCGAGGCAAGGGCAAGCCCAAGGCCGCCGCCCGACGCGCCTGATCGTCCCCGGCCCGCGCCCGCACTAGCATCGGGCGTGTACGGAGTCCGTCCATCCGATGGGGATCATCCCGCCCGCGCCAGCGGCGCTCTGCAGGGCGCCTTCACGCTCGTCGAGATTCTGGTGGTCGTGGCCGTGATCGGCGTGCTGCTGGCGGTGCTGCTGCCCACCATGGCCTCCACGAGAGAGGCCGCGCGATCGGCGATCTGTCTCTCGAACCTCCGCCAGTCCGCGATCGCCTGCACCCTTTACGCTGGCGACTCCCGCGGCACGGGCCCGGCCGTCGGCCAGCCCTACACCACGCTCCCCAACTGGGCGCTCGTCGTCCAGTCGTACGCCGACCGGGGGGGCACCACCGCCGGCGAGCTCCTCACCCGCGACTCGGTGCTCGTCTGCCCGTCGGCGTCCCGGCACTACGGGCGCGACATGACGCGGACCTACGCCGCCAACGCCACCGGTCTGGCCGGCCTCCCTGGCGATCGTGGCAACTACGATGCCGCGCTACCGCCCGGGACCGCGCCGGTCGCCGTGCGAATCGACCGCGTGACCCGGCCCGCCGCCACGCCGATGATCGTCGACGGGTCTCTCGCCGACGTCGCCGGCTCGGGCCCCACGCCGGGCGCTCCGCCGCCCACTCGGGCCAGCTCGGTGCTCGACTTCCGCCAGGCCGCGCACGTGGCCCAGCGGCTCGGCCGATTCCATCGGGGCACGTTCAAGCCGAGTCAGCCGACGCCCAACAACGGCCTCACAGGGTCGTTCAACGCCGTGATGTTCGACACCTCCGCCCGGGGATGCACCGAGATCGAGCCCGGGTGGCTCGAGCCCCTTCCCGGGGCGCCGTAGCCCGCGCCCGGCGGTATGAACCAGCCGAAAGGGGCCTGCGATTCAACAGGCCCGGAAAGGTGAGCCCCATGGAGACTCGTCGCACGCTGCACTGGCCTTCCGTTCTCGCTGCTGTGGGTCTGGTTCTGATCGGTTTGACGATCGGCGTGCTCCTACGCCCCGGGCCCGCGACGGCCCAGGCCGAGCGGGGCACCGACAAGGCGGTGATCACGCTCGAGAAGCGATTCCCGGCGCTCGCGCTGCCGACCGGCTCGGTGGCGCTCGTGGAATCCCGCGGCACCTACTTCCTGATCGGGACGAACGGCACGGCAACCCCCGTCCGGTTCGACCTGACGGCCCTGCGGGAGCAGCCCTCGTCGGCCCTTCTGCCGGTGCCCTGAAACCCGCGCACGCCCCTCCGAACAATGGGGTGCGGGCGTCCGCGCCGGCGGCCTCTGCCGGTACACTTATTCGTCAGCCCCGCCGCGGCGGGGCCGGCCACGGAGGTTCGATCATGAGCATCTGGGACAAGCTCAAGGGCGAGTTGATCGACATCATCCAGTGGCTGGATGATTCACAGAACACCATCGTCCACCGGTTCGAGCGGTACAACAACGAGATCAAGTACGGCGCCAAGCTGGTGGTGCGGGAGAGTCAGGCGGCCGTCTTCGTCAACGAGGGCCGGCTCGCCGACGTCTTCGCCCCCGGCACCTACATGCTCGAGACCCGGAACCTCCCCATCCTGGCCACGATTCTCGGCTGGAAATACGGCTTCGAGTCCCCCTTCAAGGCCGAGGTGTACTTCGTCAGCACCCGCCAGTTCACCGACCTCAAATGGGGCACGATGAACCCGGTGATGCGCCGCGACCCCGAGTTCGGGCCGGTGCGGCTGCGCGCCTTCGGCACCTACGCCATGCGCGTCAAGGACCCCGGCGCCCTCGTCAAAAACGTCGCCGGCACCGACTCTCGCTTCACCACCGACGAGTTCGTCAGCCAGCTCCGCAACGTGATCGTGGCACGCTTCAGCGACACGCTCGGCGAGGCGGGGATCCCGATCCTCGATCTCGCCGCGAACTACGACCAGCTCGCCGAGTTCATCCACAAGCGCATCCAGCCCGAGTTCGATGCCTACGGCATCGAGCTCGCCAAGCTCCTGATCGAGAACATTTCGCTCCCGCCCGAGGTCGAGCAGGCCCTCGACAAGCGGAGCAGCATGGGCATCATCGGCAACCTGAACGCCTACGCGCAGTACCAGACCGCCCAAGCGATCGAGCAGGCCGCCAAGAACCCGGGCGGCGCCGGCTCCACCATCGCCATGGGCATGGGCTTCGGCATGGCCGGGACGATGGGCCAGGCCATGCAGCAGGGTGCAGGCCCCGGCGGCGCCGCGCCGCCGCCGCTGCCCCAGTCGGCTCAGTTCTACCTGGGCGTCAACGGCCAGCAGCAGGGGCCCTTCGACCTCAACGGGCTCCGCGCTCAGGTCGCGGCGGGCACGCTCACCCGTGACACCCTCGCCTGGCGGCAGGGGATGGTCGACTGGCAAAAGGCCGGGCAGGTGATGGAGCTCGCCCAACTGTTCTCCAGCGCCCCGCCGCCGCTGCCCCCCAAGCCGTGACCCGGCCCGCGGCCGAAGTCACCGCTCCTCCCGATGAGCCCGCCCGAACCCACCGCCGCCGAACCACCGCCCCTGTCCGCCGGGCCGAGCACCCCCGGCCCGGCTACGTTCCCGTGCAAGGCCTGCGGCGCCCGGCTCGAGTTCACCCCCGGCGCCGAGTCACTCTCGTGCCCGTACTGCGGCGCAAGCAACCCTATTCCCAGGTCCGACGCGCCCATCGAGGAGCTCGACTACCTCGGCTACCTTCGGGAGATCGAGCGAACCGGCGAGCAGCTGGAGCGGACCACCATCAAGTGCCAAGCCTGCGGCGCCGAGCCCGTCATCGCCCCGGGTGTGACCAGCCTCTCGTGCCCGTTCTGCGGTTCAAACATCGTGGCGCAGTCGGTCTGCACGCGGCAGATCAAGCCCAGGAGCCTGCTGCCGTTCCACCTCTCAGCCGAGCAGGCCGCCCGGGCCCTTGCCGACTGGGTGCGGTCGCGCTGGTTCGCACCGGGCAACCTCAAGAGCCGCTGGTCGCGCGAGCAGCCGCCGCAGGGAATGTACACCCCGCATTGGACCTACGACTGCAACACCTCCACGGCCTACACGGGTGAGCGTGGCGAGCACTACTGGGTCACCGTCGGCAGCGGCAACAACCGGCGGCGCGAACGGCGGACCCGCTGGTACCCCGCTTCCGGCCGCGTCCGGCTGCATTTCGACAACGTGCTGGTCCCGGCCACGCGGTCGCTTCCCGAGCCGATGGTCGACCAGCTCGTGCCGTGGGATCTCAACCAGCTCGTGCCCTACGACGACGCGTATCTGGCCGGGTTCCGGGCCGAGAGCTACCAGATCGGCCTCGCCGACGGCTTCACCGAGGCCCGCCAGCGTATGGAAGAGCCGATCCGATCCGCGATCCTCCGCGACATCGGCGGCGATGAGCAGCGCATCAGCTCGCTCCGCACCGCGTACGCCGACATCACCTTCAAGCACATCCTGCTCCCCATTTGGATCAGCGCGTACCGCTACAACAATCGCATCTACCGGGTGCTCGTGAACGCCCGGACCGGCGAAGTGGTCGGCGAGCGGCCCTACAGCTGGATCAAGATCGCGCTGGCGGTGCTCACCGCCCTTCTCCTGGTCGCGGCGGCGGCGGCGATCATCAGCAGAGTCCGGTGATCGCCCGCCCGGCCGCCGGCCGATACTCTGGACGAGCGATGCCCCCGCCCGTCCCAGCACCTCATCCTTCCGCCGCGGCCGATCGCCCGTGCCCCGTCTGCGGCGCCGCGGGCGCACCGCTGTTCCGGACCAGAGGCATCGACCGGGCGCTGGCGCCCGAAGACTTCCGTGTCACCGACTCCCGTTACGGAGTCACCCTGACGCTCTTCCGCTGCGGCACATGCCGGTTCATCTTCGCCGCCGGGTCCGAGATTCAGGAGCTGGTATCGCTCTACGAGCGTCTCGAGGATCCCGAGTACGAGATCACGCAGCAATCCCGCCGTCTGCAGATGCGCTGGATCGTCGCCGCCTCCCGCCTGGCGCACCCGGGCGCAACGTCCCTGCTCGATATCGGCGCCGGGGCCGGCCTGCTGGCCGCCGAGGCCGCGGCGGCCGGACTGCGGGCCGAAGGGGTCGAGCCCTCGCGGTCGTTGGTCGAGGCCGCGAGCCGGCTCCACGGCATCGCCCTCCACCAGGGGCTTTACCCCCACCCGGCCACCGCCGGCCGTCGGTTCGATCTCGTGACCCTGGTCGACGTCATCGAGCACGTGGCCGACCCGGTTGCACTCCTCCGTCAGGCCGCCGGTGCCCTGGCCCACGGCGGCCGGATGATCGTCGTCACGCCCGACGCCGCCAGCCTCGCCGCCCGCATGCTCCGCCGCCGGTGGTGGCACTACCGCCTCGCCCACGTGGGATACTTCGACCTGTCGAACCTCACCCGGGCGGCGGAGCGGGCCGGGTTGGTCCGCGTCGACGCCTTCCGGGCCCGGTGGTTCTTCCCCGTGTCGTATCTTGCCGAGCGTATGGAACGCTACGCACCCATCGGCCGGCTCAACCGCTTCTGTGAGCGGGTGCCGCCCCTGCGCTGGCTGCGGCGACGGATCGTGCCGCTCAACCTGTTCGACTCGTGGGTCGTCGTTCTCGCCCTGCGCGACCCGCCCCCCGACGCCGCGGAAGGCAGGGTGCGATGAGCCGTCCTTCCCTCCGCGCGCATCTGGCCATCGCCCGGGCCGATCACTGGGTCAAGAATGTGTTCGTTCTTCCCGGCTGCCTGCTCGCCGTCGCCATCCTGCCGGCGGCCGATGCACTTGCAGCGCTCCCTCCCGTGCTTCTCGGCCTGGCCTCGGTCTGCCTCATCGCCTCGAGCAACTACACCATTAACGAGATTCTCGACGCGCCGTTCGACCGGCTGCACCCCACCAAGCACACACGCCCGGTGTCTTCCGGGCGCGTGAGCATCCGTCTCGCCTACGCCCAATGGCTGCTGCTGATGGCCGTGGGCATGGCTCTCGCTTGGGCTGTCTCGCCGATGCTGGCGGCCACCATGGCCGCCCTGTGGCTCATGGGCTGCGTCTACAACATCCCCCCGGTCCGCACGAAGGATCTGCCGTACCTCGATGTCCTCAGCGAGAGCGTCAACAACCCGCTCCGCCTGGTCGCCGGCTGGTCGATGGTGCTCGCCGCGTCGGACCGATCATCCTGGCTGCTCCCGCCGGCCTCGCTGCTGCTCAGCTACTGGTTCGTCGGGTGCTACTTCATGGCTATCAAGCGGTTCGCGGAGTTCCGCGAGATCGGCGATCCCTCCCGCGCAGCCGCCTACCGCCGCTCCTTCGCCCACTACAACGAGCAGCGGCTGCTGGTCTCAATCATCTTCCACGCCGCGGCCTCGATGCTGTTTTTCGGCGCCTTCATCATGCGCTACCGCCTTGAGCTGGTCCTGTCATTCCCCCTCGTCGCCGTCGTCATGGCGGTGTACTTCAAGCTCGCCTACCAGCGCGACTCGGCCGTGCAGGCCCCCGAGAAGCTCTACCGCGAGCCGACGCTCATGGCCGCCTGCCTCGTCTGCGCTGTGGCGATGACCGCCCTCACGTTCATTGACCTGCCGTGGTTCCGGTCCGTCATGGCGCCGGGCATCGCCCGGCCACCTGGGGGGGCTCCATGACCGCGCCCCCGGCACCGGCAGCCGCCGTGTCGTCCGCCCGTCCACTTCTGACCGCCGGCCGGGCGGTCCAGCTGGCGAGCACGGTCTCGGCCGCGGTTCACGCTCTGCTTCTCGCGGGCTGCCCGCTCGTGCTGACCCCCGACTCCGGCGAGTACCTCAACGCGGCCGCGAACATGCTCTCAGGCCAGGCCCCGGGAATGCAGGATCATCGCACGCCCGGCTACCCCGCGATCCTCGCGGCCATTTTCTGGCTCTGTGGCCCGGGCCCGGGCGGGGTGCTGCTGGTGCAGCACGTCCTCGCCGTCGCCACCACGGCATGCCTCACCCGGGCGGCCTGCGCGGTGTCACGCCCGTCGATCGGTCTTGCGGTAGGGCTTGTGGCCGCGTGCGAGCCATGGTCGATGCTGTTCGCGACGTACGCCCTCACCGAAACCACCACGCTCTTCTGTATCGCCGCTGCCGCCGCTATAGCCACACGCCGCGGGAAAGCCGGCTGGGCCGCCGGCGCCGCTCTCGGCGTGCTGCTGGGCTCGGCGGTCATGCTCAGGCCGGCTCTTCAGTCCGTCGTTCCCTTCATGCTGATCGCCTGGGTCATCGGCCGGACCGGCCCATGGAAGGAGCGATTGGGCCCAGCCGCCGCGGCCGTCGCGGCCGGCTGTCTCATCGTCGGACCATGGGTCTGGCACAACATGCAGCGAGGGCGGCCGCCGATCGCTGGTGGTTCCGGTTGGGTGCTGTTCTATGGCGCGGCGATGCACAGCCTGCTCGATCGGGACGACGACCGCGTGAACCCGGACATCCGCCGGGTGGCGCTCGACGCTCTGGCTCCCGGCGCCTCAGACTGGCACGCTATGCAGGCCGTCTGGCGGACGAACGCCCACACCGATCCCCTCGCCGCCGCCGAGCTCGGAGCCTGGGCCCGGCGATCGATCGCCCGTCACCCCGGGGCCTACGCCGCGGCGGTCTGGCACAGCCTGCGCTGGCAGCTGCACGCCGGCGATGCGGCCCATCCGCCGATGTACGACGAGCTCACCTTCCTGCTCCGACGCCCGGGCATGGCGGGCGACGGCCGTCAGCCCCCCAACTTCCAGAACGTCGGTCTGTTCCCCGAGGCCGCGCGCTTCGCGATGCCGCCCCACGCCGGGCCGCTGCAGCGACTCTTCGACGCCGTCGGCGAGCATCTGTCCGGCATCCCGCAGGTGCCGCTGTTCATTGCCGCGGTCCTCGCGGCGGCTGTCTCGGCTTGGCGCCGCCGCTGGCCGATGGTGACGCTCATCGCCGGTTCCTTCGCGTTCCTGGCCGCGCACTGCCTGCTGCTGGTGCCGGTGTCTCGCTACGCCCTGCCCGCGATGAGCATCTGGTTCCTCGCCGCGGCGTACCTCGCCGAAGAAGTGGCGGCTTTCTTGGGGTCCAGGCTCTTGGGGCGAGCGGCCCGCTCCGCCGGGGCGATCGGCCCATGACCCCGGCCTCGGCCGAGCCGCCGCTCTACGTCGACCTCGACGGCACGCTGATCGCCGCCGATTCGCTGCGGTCGGCCGTCGTGGGGCTGCTCACACGCCGGCCGTGGACCCTGCTGGGACCCGCCCTGGCGCTGACCAGAGGACGGCCAGCATTCAAGAGCGCCATCGCCGACCGCGTGCGCATCGACCCGGCCTCGCTGCCCTATCGCGCTCAGCTGGTCGAGTTCCTCCGTGTTCAGGCCGCCGGGCGGCGGGTCGTCCTCGCCACGGCGGCCCATGAGGCCTTCGCCCGACCGATCGCCGAGCATCTCGGGCTCTTCGCCGGCGTGCTGGCCTCGTCGGGCACCGTGAACCTCAAGGGGCGCCGGAAGCTGCTGGCGATCCAGGCCGACGCCGCGGCCCACGGCTTCGCCGGACCGCCGCCGGTCTTCGACTACGCCGGAGACAGCCGGGCCGATCTTCCGATCTTCGCGGCCGCGCGCGGGGCGATTCTCGTCGCCCCCGGGTCCTCGGTGCGGCTCGCCGCCGAGCGCACCGCACGGGTTCTCCGCGTCTTCAGCGAATGAAACGGCCGCCCGTGGGGTGCGGGCGGCCGCGGCGAAGCCTGAGTGGTGAGCGCCTCTACTTGACGAACAGCATCTCGCGGTAGGTCGGCAGCGGCCAGAGGTCGTCGGCCGTGTGGCGCTCCAGCTCGTCCACGATCTCGCGCAGATCGGTGAGGCCCGGCATCAGGTGATCCCGCAGGTACTCGGCGTGCTCGGCGGGGCCGTGCCCGGCCTCGTGAGCGAGCACTTCGTCGACGGCGGTGACCGTCTCGCGGAGGCGAGTCACGAGTTCGCCATAGGCGTCGAGCGCGTCCCGCAGTTCGTCGGCGTCCACGCCGGCAGTCTGGCACGCCGCCACCGCCTGCGCCAGTTCCGTCTGGTGGCGGACGGCCGCGGGCAGGATCTGCGTCCGCGCCATCTGCACGGCCGTGCGACCCTCGATTGTCACGGTCTTGGCGTACTGCTCCAGGTACACGTCGCAGCGGGCCTCCATCTCGGTCCTGCTGAGCACCTTGTACTTCGCGAACAGCGCCAGCGAGGGCCGGCTCCGGATCGCGGGCAGCGCCGCCACCGCGTTGCGATGGTTCGGCAGCCCGCGCTTGGCCGCCTCCTGGTGCCACGCCGAGCTGTACCCGTCGCCGTTGAACAGCACGCGCTTGTGCTGCTTGATCACCTGCTGCAGAAGCTTCTTCACCGCGCCGATCAGCTTCGCGTCCGTCGGTTGCTTGCCGACCGCCCGCTCGAGCGCCGTCGCCATGTGGTCGAGGCTGTCGGCCACGATCGTGTTCAGCACCGTGTTCGGCCACGCGATCGACTGGCTCGAACCCACGGCCCGGAACTCGAACTTATTGCCCGTGAACGCGAACGGCGAGGTACGGTTCCGGTCGCCGGTGTCCTTCGGCAGCGCCGGCAGGGTCGTCGCGCCCAGCTCCAGCACGCCCTTCTTCTTGGTCGAGCGCGGCGCGCCCTGCTCGAGCTGCTCCACGATGTCCTGAAGCATGTCGCCCAGGAAGATCGACATGATCGCCGGCGGCGCCTCGTTGGCGCCCAGGCGGTGATCGTTGCCCGCGTGGGCCACGCTCGCCCTCAGCAGTTCCGCGTGCGTGTCCACCGCCCGGATCACGGCGCACAGGAACACCAGGAACTGCATGTTCGCGTGGGCGTTGTCGCCCGGGTCCAGCAGGTTCACGCCGGTGTCGGTCGAGAGCGACCAGTTGTTGTGCTTGCCCGAGCCGTTGATCCCCGCAAAGGGCTTCTCGTGCAGCAGGCACTGCAGCCCGAAGCGCGGCGCCTGCTTCTTGAGCACCTGCATTGTCACCTGCTGGTGGTCGGCAGCGACGTTCGCGTTCTCGAACACCGGCGCGATCTCGAACTGGGCCGGCGCCACCTCGTTATGCCGCGTCTTCACGGGCACGCCCAGCGCGTACAGCTCGGCCTCACACGCGGCCATGAAGGCCTGCACGCGCTCGGGGATCGCCCCGAAGTAGTGATCCTCCAGCTGCTGGTCTTTGGGGCTCTTGCTCCCGAAGAGCGTCCGCCCGCACATCAGCAGGTCGGCCCGAGCCAGGAAGTACCGCCGATCGACCAGGAAGTACTCCTGCTCCGCCCCGCACGTGCTGAACACCCGCCCGACGCCCCGGTCGGTGCCGAAGATCTTCAGCACGCGCAGCGCCTGCTGGCTCACCGCATCCATCGAACGCAGCAGGGGGGTCTTCTTGTCCAGCGCCTCGCCCGTGTAGCTCACGAACGCCGTCGGGATGCACAGCGTGATCGCGTTGGGGCCGCGGCTCAGAAACACCGGGCTGCTCGGGTCCCACGCGGTGTACCCGCGCGCCTCGAACGTCGCCCGCACGCCGCCCGACGGGAAGCTCGACGCGTCAGGCTCGCCCTGCACCAGCTGCGACCCGCTGAACTCCGTGATCGCCCCGCCCAGGCCGTCGGGAGACAGGAACGAGTCGTGTTTCTCGGCCGTCGAGCCCGTCAGCGGCTGGAACCAGTGCGTGTAGTGCGTCGCCCCGTGCTCCAGCGCCCAGTCCTTCATCGCGTTGGCCACGGTGTCGGCGATCGACCGATCCAGACGCTCGCCTCGCCGCAGCGTCCGCTGCACCGCCCGGAACACCTCCTTGGGCAGCCGCTCCCGCATCACCTTCTCGGAGAACACATCGCGCCCGAAGTGATGCGGCAGCTCGATCGCCTCGCTGGTCAGCGAAGGCTGATCGGTCTCATGCCAAGCCGCCACCTTCCGCATCGCGTCCTGCCGGGCCGTCAAACCGCTCATGCCACGCTCTCCGCTTCAAGAACGATCCCGGGCCCGCGCCGTCGGGCACGACCCCGGGTCAAGGGTCAAGGTAAAACGTTCCAATCGGCCCGACCGCTCCGGCGATCAAGCCCTCGGATTCTAGCGGAACCGTCCTGAAACCCCCGCCGAGGGCCCCCGCAGCCGCCTAGGCCAGCCCGGACGCCAGATCTCGGACCATCGCCTCCGCCGCCGCCACGGGATCCCGCCCGGCCGCCGCTGAATCGCCCATCGCCCGGACCAGTGCCGAGCCCACGATCGCCGCGTCCGCCCCGGCCTCCCGCACCACCGCCCGCACCTGGGACGCGGACGAAATCCCGAACCCGCAGGCGATCGGAAGGTCCGTCTCGCGTCGCAGCGCCACGATCTGCCGCGCCAGACGCTCCACCATCGGCCCGGCGCCCTCCCCCGTAATCCCGGTGCGCGAGAGCAGGTACACGAAGCCGCTGCACGCGCGGGCGATGGCCGCGGCCCGCCCGGGCGGGGTGGTCGGCGCAATCAGCAGGCTCATCGTCATCCCGCCATCCCGAACTGTTCCCGCAAGCCCCACCGCCTCCTCCAAGGGCACATCCGGGAAGATGAACCCGTCGAAGCCGGCCGCCTTGGCCTCCGCGACAAACCGCCCCGCCCCCATCCGGTGAACGATCGAGATCGACACCATCGCCACCAGGCCCGGGCCGGTCGTTCCGCGCACGCCCTTCACCGCCTCAAACACACCTCCGGGGGTCACCCCGGCCACCAGAGCCTCGTGCATCGCGGCGGCGATCACCGGGCCGTCCGCGATCGGGTCGCTGAACGGGATGCCGATCTCCACGATCGACGCTCCGGCCGGCCCCAGCCTGCCGAGGGTGGCGGCCGTGGCCCCCAAGGTGGGGTACCCGCCGCACAGGAACGGCATCAGGCCCTTGCGGCCCGAGCCGCGAAGCTGAGAAAAAATCTGGTCGATTCTGGTCATACTCAGCTCCCCGGCCAGTCCGGGATCAGCAGCCCGCCCGGGCGTTTCCCGGGGTGCGCGGCCGCCCGGTCAGTGCTTCACGCCCTTCACCCGGTCCGGATTCGTGTACTTGGTCAGCGCCCGGGTCAGGTCGACGCCGTTGATGTTGGCGAGCGTCGTCAGCCACGCCAGCACATCGGCGAACTCCTCCTCCAAGTTGGCCCGCTCGGCGCTCGTCGGCGGCGGCTGCTTGGTCGGGGCGCAGTCCTGGAGCGCGGTGGCGAGCTCGCCGACCTCCTCCATGAGCCACATGAACGTGCCGGGGGTTCCCCGGGCCGCGTCCGTCGCGGAGTACCGCGTTCGGATCAACTCCTGAAACTCCGCGAACGTCACCGGCTTGGATGGTGGGTGGCCCATGGGGCCCGGAGCATAGGAAACCGCCCCTCACGCCGGCTTGCCCTCACGGTCCTGCCACTCGTGCAACACACGGTCGGCCTCCTCAGCGTTCAGGATGGGCAGGTACGTCTTCCCGGTGCGGAGCATGACCTTCACGTACGGCTCGCAGCTGGTGCAGCCGGTGCAGCAGCCGGTCCGGTCCACCAGCTCATCGAACCCCAGCCCATGCTCCCGATGGAGCTCAAGGAGCTCCTGGAACAGCACGTTCACGCACACGCAGCGATCCACGGCCATGTGCGACGCTCCATCCCGTCGGAACACGCCCCGGGCGGGTCTTGAGGGCCGGGGAAGGCACCTAGCAAGCCGCCCTACATTGTGGCGCGCGTTTGGCGGAAGTACACGAGCTTCTTGTCGAAATTCGATCTGTCCCACCAGAATGGGCGGTGTCGTGGGCGCGGCGGGTGCCCGCGCGGTCTAGTCGTAACCCCACCCCCGAAGACCGGGGCCCAGCCCCGGCCAGCCGATCTGGACAGGGCCCGGATCCAGTGGGAACACGCCGCTGAACGCCGTCTCCGCCATCGCCTCGCCGGACACGTGCCCGTCCATCCAGCCGACGTTGGCTCGCCCGGCGTGGCGGAAGTGGGTCGACGGGTCCGGACGCGAGGGTCCGCCCCCCGCGGTCGATGCCCCGCCATCGGGCAGCGGCGGGGGGGTCTCGGCCCACCAGCGGGGCTCGACGAAGCTGTACTCGATCACTCGGTCCTGCGCCAGTGCCGCGTCGGCGAAGAGCAGCGTCGCCGAGGGGCGGGAAAACCGGCTTCGGGGCGAGCCCGTGAGGTCGCTGCGGATGCGCCAGGCGCCGCTGCGGGTGCGTTCACGATCGACGCCCGCGAAGGCGTTGTTGTACCCATAACCGCCGCAGCCCCTTTCGAAGCCCGACCCAGAGCGAGAGAGCTCGTCGAGCGTGGGCGCGAACTCGGGGCATCCCCGGACCGTGAGCCCCGCGTCCCCCCCCTCGAGGTAGGGCGTGATGGGGCCGCCCTGCGGCGAGAACGGGTCGCCGGGGCTGGTGCGGGCGCCGTGCCACCGCCTGAGGTTCCGGGTGCGGAACTCGGCGGCCCCGGGCATGAAGCGCTCGCGGGCGTCGGTGGCGTAGACGTTGGCGGCGGTGACCAGCTGACGGAGGTTGGAGGCGCACGCCGCGCCGCGGCCGCTGCGGCGGGCGGCCCCGAGGGACGGCAGGAGGATTCCGATCAGCAGCGCGACGATGGCGACAACGACCAGCAGCTCGATGAGCGTGAAACCGGACGGGCGTCGGCGGAGGGTGGGGTTCATCGGGCTGCCCCCATGCCAACGGCCTCGGCGCGGCGGATGCAGTCGAGCAGCAGGCGCCGGTCGGCGTTGGTCAGCGAGGTGTCGCCGTCGAGATCGGTGGCGGCGCTGACCGAGCCGGGACCTCCCGCGGCCCGGGCGGCCTCCCACGCGTAGGCGTCGTCCGAATCGACTCGGCCGTCGCGGTTGACGTCGAAGAACGGCGTCCGGGGGCGCACCCGCGCCACACCGCCGACCTCCGTGGAGATTTCGCCGAACACGCCGTTCACGGCGTTCACGGCGGTCGAGATGCGGATGAAGTCGAATCCGTCCAGCGGTGGGTTCGGCGGAAGGCCCGTGGCCGGGTCGACCGCCCAGGCGATAGCGAACGCGTCGCCACCGCCGGAGCCCGCCGCGATCGCCACGCCGAAGGGGCTCGTCGGCGCGGTGTAGAACTCGGCCGGCGTCATGCCGGGCTGCTCGACGACGTCGTCGCCGTTGACGTCGCCCAGCTTGAGCACCGGGGTGCTGTCGGCGTAGCCGAAGATGCCTTGCTGCACCGACGCCGTTCCGAGCGGGTTGGTGACGATCGGCCCGTTGAAAAGCGTCGGCAGCGCGAACGTGGACGTGGCATAGGCGGAGGGCCATCCGGGATACCGGCCGGGATCGGGGTACCAGTCCTTGTTCGCTGGCGGCAGCGATGGATTCGCGTCGCTCCAATTCACGGCGGTCCGCGACATGGCGGCACCCCACGCCAGATGCGAGCCGGGGATCACGTACCAGGGGTCGTCGGGGACACCGTTACTGTTGGCATCGCGGCTGATCTCGATGACGCCCGCCTCGGCCCACCGGCGGTTGAGATTCGCCCCGACGGAGAAACTGTTGCCGAACACGATGGCGTCGACCCCGAAGGGGTTGGAAGGATCGTGGCGGACGGTCTGAGAGAAGCCCAGCACGATCGAGCCGCCGAAGCCTCCGAGCGTGACGAGCTTGGAGTTGTCCGGGGCCGAGATCCCGCCGCCGACCGGGGGGCCCAGCGCCCGGGCGGGGTCGTTGAACGCCGGGTCGTTGATCAACTGCCCGGGGGCCGGCGTGTACGAGAGGACGCGGTCGGCAAAGTCCTGCCCGCGGGCGCGTGCCGCGGCGGCAGCGACCGCCAGCGCCGCCGCGACGGTGAGTGACCATCGGTTCACCGGCGACGCCTCCGCGCGGCGAGGAGACCCAGCGCGCCGGCCACCGCCGCCGAGCCGGGACCGGGGATGGTGTACCGCCACACCGTCGAGCCGCCGAAGGCGTACACGAGCGCCTCGTTGGTCGCCGGGTTGAAGCGGATGCCGTAGAAGTCCGACGTCGACCCGGGCGTCAGCCGGGCGATGCCGCCCGCGGTGGCCGGGGGCCCGCCGGCGAGGGCGCCGAGTACCGACGCCGCGTCGATCGCCGCGGCGTACCCGAAGTCGGCGTCGAAGAAGTCGCCTCCACCGACCAGCAGATTGCCGAGACTGTCGAAGCCCAGAGTCGAGGCCGACAGCGTGCGGCCCACCGGCGTGCCGGCCGCCTCGAAGTCAACGGCCGACCCGCCGGCGGCCGCGGCATCGGCGGCGGTCAGCGGGATGGCCCGGATCTCCCCCGTGCGTGACCCGCCGGGCCCGTTCTCGAAGCCGTTTCCGGTGAACAGCCACCCGCCGCGGACCGCTACGCCGGCCGAGGCTCCGTTGATGTTGGCGACGACGGTGCGGGCCGTCAGGGTCGGCACGTTCACGGCGGTGACGAAGGAGTCCGCGCCGAAGGCCGTGGCGCCGGTGACGTACAGCGTCGAGTTGTCGCGCCACACCGCTTCCGCGTTCGGCGCGATCACGCCGGTGGCCGGCGAGTCCGCCGCGGGGTTGAGCGAGGCGGAAGCCACGAAGAACACCTTCTGATCGGGCGCGGGGAACCGGTTGTCGCCGATCGCCAGCGTCGAGCCGTCGGGGCTCACGCGCAGAAATCCGGCGCCGAACGACGAGACGAGGGCCGGGTTGATCGACCCGGCCCTGGCGAAGCCCGAGCCGTTCACCGAGGTCTGGGCGGCGATCTCGCCGCTCCGCCGGATCGCCACCACGCGCCCGTCGGGCAGCACGTCGAACGCGTCGGTCTGCGCGGGCAGGGTGAACGATCCGACCAGGGTGTACGCCGGGGCGGCGGCGGCCGCCGAGACCACGCCGATCTCCAGCAACGCCGCGGCGGCCGCGGCACAGAACGCACAACGGATGCTCATGAGTCACGAACCCTTCAGATGCGTCCTGAGTCGCGCAGGACGGCTCCCGGCCCTTGGTTCCGGGCTCTCGCGGGGGTTCTCGCCGCACGGCAACGCCGCTCGCCGGGAGCGTGCAAACGCGTCACCGTGCAGCCCCAGGCTCGCGAGGGCCACACAGCACACGTCGTTGGCAGGTCTTCCGGCTCAGGGCGTCGCGGGCTCGGCCTTCCCGTCGGCTCGCCCCGGGGTTTGGGGGACGACAGTGGCGCTCGAAGGAGCCCGCACCGAATGCCCATCACGGCGGCGCGTCCGCGGCGGCTTTTCACCGCACTTCCCTTTTCACCCCCGATGCGTCCGGCATTCCGGGCGTCTGATCGGGGGCACCATCGACAGGCCGCAGCATACCACCCCGGGAGGCGGCCCCCGCTCCGAGTACGCTGGTACGCATGTCTCTGTCGAAAAAACTCGTGGTTCCCCCGGGTGGCAAGACGCGGATCGCCGACTTTGACCCCGCCGATCCGCTGGCGGGCGTTGCCGGCGCCCCAACGACCAAGGACGAGGCAGAAGCGGCCCTCTCGGCCAACGTCGAGGTGATCGCGGATCTGCAGTACCGCCTGTACGCCGAGAACACCCGGGCGCTGCTCATCGTGCTGCAGGCCATGGATGCGGCGGGCAAAGACGGTGTGATCCGCCACTGCTTCTCCGGGGTGAACCCGCAGGGGTGCAAGGTGACCGCCTTCAAGCAGCCCTCGGCGACGGAGCTCGACCACGGTTACCTGTGGCGGATTCACCACGCCGTGCCGCCGAAGGGCGAGATCGGGATCTTCAACCGCTCGCACTACGAGGACGTCATCGTCGTCCGCGTCCACGAGCTGGTCCCCGAGAAGGTCTGGAAGGCCCGCTACGACCAGATCAACGCCTTCGAGCGCCTGCTGGCCGACAACGGCGTGGTCATCCGCAAGTTCTTCCTGAACGTCTCGAACGCCGAGCAGAAGAAGCGGCTGCTCGACCGTCTGGCCGACCCGAAGAAGAACTGGAAGATGTCGGCCGCTGACTTCGCCGAGCGTCGCCGCTGGCCCGAATACATGGCGGCGTACGAGGACGCCGTCGCCCGCTGCTCCACCGATCACGCCCCGTGGCACGTCATCCCTGCCGACCGCAAGTGGATCCGGAACTGGGCGGTGTCACAGATCGTTCGCGAGACTCTCGAGTCGATGGACCCCAAGCTGCCGAAGATCAGGCTCGACCCCGCCACCATCGACACCTCCGGCTGAGCGCCGTTTGGCCGGCACCGGGCCCCCGCTCGGCCGAAAGTGCGGCGTTCCGGGTCGTCCCGCCGATTCTGGAACTCTGACAGCCTGGCGCCGGTTGCCCGGCCGCTGGGGGTTGTGCCCGGCGCCCGGCGGCCGTACGTTGCTGCCCTTGGCGTGCGCGCAGCAGCCCCCGGGGCCGCCGATCCGGGGACGCGCCGAATGGAAAGGTCGACCATGAGCGTTCCGTCCCCCTCCGCTCAGCCCGCCTCGGCCGCCGAGATCCCCGCGCTGCCCCCCGGCGCCACCGTCGAGCAGGTCGAGTTGCACTGGTACCGCCACGTGTACCAGGGTGACCGCGTCAAACAGCTCTCGTTCCGGGCGGTGATGATGGGCGGCATCATCGGCATGCTCATGTCGATCGCGGGCCTCTACACCACCCTCAAGATCGGCTGGTCGTTCGGCGTCGCGATCACCGCGTGCGTCATCTCGTACGTCCTCTGGAACGTCTTCCGAGGCCTCTCGGGCGGGCGGCTGTCGCAGATGACGATCCTCGAGAACAACTGCATGCAGTCGACGGCCTCGGCCGCGGGGTACTCGACCGGGGCCACGATCGCGACGGCGTTCGGCGCCATGCTCCTCCTCAAGGAGGGCGACCCGAAGACGTGGGACGTGCAGTCGCCGTGGATCGTCGGCGCCTTCACACTGACCACCGCCGCTCTGGGCGTCTTCCTGGCGATCCCGATGAAGCGGCAGATGATCAACCGCGAGCAACTGCCGTTCCCCTCGGGTATCGCGGCGGCCAGCACGCTCAAGAGCCTCTACGCCGAAGGACGCGAGGCGGTGCAGAAGGCCTACAGCCTTGTTGCCGCGCTGCTCGCGGGCGCGGTCGTCGGGTTCCTGAACACGGGCGAAGGCGGTCTCAAGGTCGTCGACGAGTTCTTCGAGTTCTTCCAGAAGCGCGTGTTCTCGATCCGGCTGCCCGAGCAGGTCAACCTGACGCTGTTCGGCACCGGTCTCTACCCGGACAAAACGCGCCCCGTCGGCTACTACTTCGAGCCGAGCGTGCTGCTCATCGCCGCGGGGATGATCGTCGGCATGAGGGTGAGTCTGTCGATGCTGGCTGGCTCGCTGCTGCTGTACTTCGTGGTTGGCCCGCAACTGGTCGCGATGGACCTGCGGAACGCGGGTGTGGAGGGGTATGTCCACTCGATCGACCTGATCGCCGGCGGCACGATCTACCACGTCACACGGTGGGCGCTGTGGGGCGGCACGTCGCTGATGGTGTTCGCCAGCCTCACGGCGTTGGCTCTGCAGTGGAAGACGATCCTCCGGTCGTTCGGCGTCGGCCGGGCGCCGCAGGCCGACACCCCGGGATCGGCCGCGGACCACGAGGAGCTCGAGCGTCACATCCGGCGGATCGAGGTTCCGAACTCGTGGTTCATCGCGGGGATGATCCCGATCACGATCGGCGTGGTGCTGGTGAACTACCTCGCGTTCCAGATCAGCATCCCCCTGGGGCTGCTGGCGGTGGGCATGAGCTTCGTGCTGTCGATGGTGGCGTGCCGAGCCACCGGCGAGACCGACACCAACCCGATCGGCGCCATGGGCAAGGTGATGCAGTTGCTGTTCGCGGTGCTGCCCGGCGCCGCGGGGAACAAGACGATCAACCTGATGTCGGCGGGCATCGCGGCCAACTCGGCGTCGTCGTCGGCCGATCTGCTCACCGATCTCCGCAGCGGCTACATCCTGGGCGCCAATCCGCGCCAGCAGTTCCTCGCACAGTTTGCGGGCATCTTCTTCGGGACGCTGGCGATCGTCCCGGCGTGGTACCTGCTCGTGCCCAGCAAGTCGGCGCTCGAGAAGTTCAACCCGCCGGCCACGAACATGTGGAAAGCCGTCGCCGAGGTGCTGGCCGGCAAGAACGGTCTGGCCGCCCTTCCCGACTCGGCGAAGATCGCGATTCTGGTCGGCGCGGTCGTCGGCTGCGTGCTGCCGATCATCGAGAAGCTCTTCCCCAAGGCCCGCCCGTACATGCCCTCGGCCATGGGTCTCGGGCTGGCGTGGGTGGTCACGTTCTCGAACAGCTTCGCGTTCGCCATCGGCGCGGTCATCGCGTGGCTGTGGGCGACGCTCGCCAGCCGCTCGGCCGACAAGTTCACGATCCCGATCGCTTCGGGCCTTGTCGCCGGCGAAAGCCTGATGAAGGCGATCCTTGCCATGTCGGCCACCGGGGTCGGCCTGTGGCAGCAGTTCGTGTCGGGCAAGTGACGGCGTGGGCGGGCGGTCCTCAGCCCGCACCGGGCAGGCGGGCCTCCAGCAGCACGCAGTTGGTGCTGGCACTGAACTCCGCCCCGGCCAGCGTCGCCGGCAGCAGCACCGTGGCGCCCGTGGCCACCGGTGTGGCCTCAAATGCGCGAGTGCGGGATTCGATCCGCCCCGAGCCCTTCAGGCACATCCACACCACCGGCAGGCCGCCGGTGTCGGCGGGTGTGCGGCCGCCCGCGTCGACGCGGATCTCGGCGAGCTCGAAGTAGTCGGTCCGCACCAGCGGGCAGCGGGGCGACCCGTCCGAGCGGACGCCCGGCACGGGTGGGCCGCCGGTGAAGTCGATGCACGCCAGCGCCTGCTCGACGTGCAGCGTTCGGCCGGTGCGGCCCCAGTCGTACACCCGGAAAGTCGTGTCGCTGGGCGTCTGCACCTCGGCCACCAGCACGCCGGCGCCCAGCGCGTGCACGGTGCCCGAGGGCAGGAAGTGCAGATCACCCGGCCGCACCGGCACGGCGTGGATGTCGTCCACCACCGTGTCGCCGGCGATGTGCTTGGCGAATGATGCGGCGGTAACGCCGGGCTTCACGCCCTTGTAGATCACGGCGCCGGGCTCGCAGTCGACGATGTACCACGCCTCGGTCTTCAGGTGGGCCCCCGGGTGGGCCGCGGCGTAGGCAGGGCTCGGGTGCACCTGCACGCTCAGGTTCTCGCGGGCGTCGAGGTACTTCACCAGCAGCGGGAAGCCGGTCCAGGCCCGGACGGACTTCGGGGTGGCAGGGTTCATGCTGCCGAGAACCGCCGCGCCATGAGAGCGGATCACCGCGTCGAGGCCGAGGCCCCGCCACGGTCCGTTGGTGACCAGCGAGTGCGCCGCATCGCCGCCGCCGCCGTCGGGGCTCGTCGAAAGCAGGTCGGCAACCTCCCACGACTCGCCGACGTTCACGCCCGGTGGCAGCGGCTTGCCGAGCCGTTCGAGGGCGCGGCCGCCCCACACCTTGTTCTTGAGAATCGGCTGGAACAGCAGGGGGTAGGCGTCGCCGCGGTTCATGAGGGTGGTCCTTGGGAGTCGAGCGTATCCAGCGTCCGATCGCCCTCGGCGTTCGCGTCGGGGACCTCGGCCTGCGAGCTGCCGAGGGACCGCGACTTTCGGGGGGTGCCGCGGGCCGGGCGGGCGCTGCGGGCTTCGTGCAGCAGGCTTTCGATATCGGCAGGGCCGAAGGCGGGCGTGATCGGCCGGACGGCCAGAGGGCCGCTCCGCGGCGAATAGAGCGCCGAGCAAACCAGCCCCAGCGTTTCAGCATCGTGCGTCGAAAGCGGCGGGTTCTCGGCCCTGTCGCCTGCCGCGGCCGCGGCGCCCGCGGCGAGCAACTCCAACGACGGACCGTCCGCCGACTCGGCCCGCACATCGGCCAGCAATCGGACGCCGCGCGGCGTGATCATGGCCAGGCGCAGCCACCCGGGCGATTCCCCACCCATCGCGGCCAGCAGCCGAAAGGCCGCCAGATCACCGAGCCGGGAGAACGCCGGCCCATCGAGGGCGGCCGAGCGGTCGAGCAGCGACTTGGCCCGAGCTGCCGCTTCAAAGTCGAGCGCCGCCGCCGCATCGCTCATGCGGGACCGGATCGTCGCCCGCCAGCCGGGCAGGTCCGCCGCCGCATCGAGCGCCCTGCGCAGTCGGTCGCGGTACGAGTCCATCGTTTCCGATCCGTCGCACGGCGCCGGGCACTTGCCCATCTCCTTGTACGCGCAGGCCGTCGCGACGGGCGCCTTGACAAGGATGTGGTGGTAGCGGCAGAGATCGAACAGGTCGATCAGGATTTCGCCCAGCCGGCCGGCGGCGTGCTTGTCGGCGATCGGGCCGAGCACCCGAATGGGGCCGTCCGGTGTCCATCGCAGGGCCGGCAGCTGGGGTGTGCCGCGCTTGCAGATCTCGGGGAACGTCGAGGCGATGTCGGCCGCCACGAACCAGCCCTGCCACCGGTCGAGCGCTGCGCGGTACGTGCCGGGCAGCAAACACCGGGCGAGCGCCAGATACCGCAGATCGCACTCGAACACCGACCCGGCGGTTGCTGCGTCCACCCGGGTCACGACGGCGCGGTAATCCGTATGCCGACCGACACCGCCCGCTCCCTTCTCCGACGCGGGGGCCAGGCGTCGGCGAGCCAGATCCCGGACATCGCCGGACGTCGCGATCAGAACCGGGCGCCCGTCGGCGGCTCGGAACACGGCCACGCCGCGCGACGGCGGAAGGCGCCGGTACTCGGGCTCCGCCGGCGCGGCGGGAACGTCCATCGACCAGTCCAGACGATCCCACCCATCGGGATCGCCCGAGGACGCGACCGGCCCTTCCCGGTCGGCGCCGTCCATCACACCCGGCTCGGCTGCGGCGCCGACAGCGTCGTCTCGATCAGCGGGGTGCGTTCCACGGCGCCCACCTTCGGGAACGCCATCCCGGTGATGTTCGCGTCGAAAACCACCTGCGGTGCGCCGTCGGGCCCCAGCAGGATGCCCTGGACGTCGGAGACAAAGTGCTTGAGCGAGTACTTGATGCACCGGCAGAGGATGTAGAGGTCATTCCCCGGGGTCACGAGCCCCCGGAACGCAGCCGATTCGATGCGGGTGAACCCCGCGAACCAGGTCTGCTTCGACCGCTTGTAGTACATGTACGAAGCCAGCTGCGCCCCCGCCTCCACCAGCAGCACGCCCGGCATGATCGGGTGCCCGGGAATGTGCCCCGAGGTCCAGAACGCATCGGGCCGGACCGCCAGGAACGCGACCCCGTGGTCGAGCGTCTCGTCGTGCCACACCACGGCGTCGAGGAGCGCCAAAGCGCCTCGGTGCGGGTTGTACGAGGCGATATCGCCCCGGCCGAAAGGCCGGGCCTTGAGGTCGATGCCGGAGATGTCCAGGATCAGTTCGGCGGGCATCGGCGTTTGGCTCGGCCCGGTCAGCCGTTCTCTTCGCCGGTCTCGCGGGCCGCCAGGATCTTCACGCGAACGTCCTGAGCCGCATTCTTGATCTCCTGCATCTGCTTGCGGACGCGGGTGCCCGCGGCCTTGTTGCCGCCCTCGGCCTTCCGCAGGTCCTCCTCGATCTCCATCACCAGACGCTTGAGATTCTCGTATTCCTGCACAGGTGGACTCCTGGGAGCGGCGGACGGATGATCCCGATCGGCACCGCCGGACGACGCGAGGTCCGGCCCCGACCGGGCCCGTAATCTTGGCAGAAACGCTGCTTTTGGCAAGTGCGGCCTGCAAATACCGGAATTTCGCCCCGATTTGGCGCTCCCCCGGCGCCGAGCGCCAACGGCTCAGTCGGCGTCGCCGCGGAGCAGTGCGCCGGGGCCGTAGCAGATGACGTTCTTCCCCGCCTGCTTGCTCTCGAGGATCAGCGCGTCGGCCCGCGCCAGCAGCGAGGCCGGCTCGTGCCCGTCCCATGGGAAGGTCGCCAGGCCGCCGGACACCGTCAGCCGCCCGCGGTCGGCGGAGATCAGCTTCGGGAACCGGTGGTCGCGCAGGGCCTGCTGGAAGCGGCGGGCGATCTGGAAAATCGACGTGGGGTGGCGCGACCCCGGGTCGCGCGGGCCTTCGGGCTCGTGAAACACGACGGCGAACTCGTCCCCACCGATGCGGCACACACGGTCGTCCGGGCGCACCACGCTCCGGAGCAGCCGGACCGTCTCGGTGAGCACCTCGTCGCCCGCGGCGTGCCCGAAGCGGTCGTTGTAGCTCTTGAAGTCGTCGATATCGAACAGCAGCAGCGTCACGCAGCGGCGATGGTCCACGGCCTCGCGCAGCGCGCGGGCGAAAAACAGCTCGAAGTAGCGCCGGTTGAACGCGCCGGTGAGATGGTCGGTAAACGCCGCGGTCTGGAGGTCTTCCCGCTGCCGCCAGAGCGCCACCCAGAGGGCCAGTTCATCGGCAAACGGCCGCAGCGCCTCGGCCAGACGCACGGGCGCCGAGACCCATCCGAAGACCGCCCCGCGGTGCGCCACCGGCAGCATCATCTCCGCGGGGTCGGGCACGCCGGGCAACGCATTGCCGGGGTCCTCTCGCGGGCGTGGGTGGAAGGAAATCGTCTCGCCGGGGAACCGGGCGCTGATCGCGGCCATCGCCGGCGGAACCGGGTCTCCGCCAGTGAGCAGGGCCAGCATCGCCGCACGGTTGGAGGGGGCGGCGGCGCCCGGGTCCCGGGGAGGTGCCGCCGGCGACGGGGCGGCCGCCTTGGGAGCCAAGGCGGCCGGCGCCATGCGAGCCCGGAGCGCCGCGACATCCGCCTCTTCGCTCATCGTGCCGTCGAGCGGGGCACAGGTTTGGCCGTTCGCGGTTCCCTCGGGGTACAGGGCGAAAATCCGGGCCGACGCATCCACCGATCGGGCCGCCGCCGCGAACGACTCGACCTCGCCGTTCACGAGGGTGTCCGGCGCCAGGAGCACGACGCAGGCCGGCGGCGACGCCGCGTCGATCGGCGACGCCAGCTCGCCGATCGCGTCGACGGCGTTCCGGGCGCGGACGAGTTCGATCGAGGCGTCGCGCCGCAGGCGTTGCTCGATCGACGACCGGCCGACAAGAATCACCCGAAGAGGTGATTCATCGCGCGTGGGGGAAGTCTGTGTGGGTGGACCGCCGGGCATCTCTTGCTCGCCTCTCCAGCGAGTGTAAGAAACGACTCCCGGGGCATGCCAACGGAATCAGCGCAGCAGGAAGCAGATTCCGGCTATCGCCCGCCGAGGAGCATCGCGAGCTCCTCCGGGGAAAGCACCGGGGCCTGGGAGCGCCTGCCCGAGGTGGGGCCCTCGGCCGCTGAGGCGGGAATCTGGGCGATCTGCGGCGACTGGGTCTCTTCGGCGAGGAGCGATTCCGGGAGATCCCGAGCGTCGCCCGCGAGACGAAGGGCGGGGCTGGCTGGACGAGGGTTGGGCTGGGCAGCAGGCAGATGGGCCCCGGCCGAGCGTTCGCCGCGTGCCGCGAAGGCCGGGAAGGGTTGAAGAGCGGGGCTGAGGTCGGCCGCGTACTGCCAGAGAACGGCGTGGGGCGCGAGGCGGCCGGCTGCGTTGAGGAGCTCACCCAAACGGGGCATGCCGGCGGGCTCGATCACCAGCAGCATGCATCCGCGGCGGGGCGACGTGGTTCGGAGCGATCGCTCGTGGCCTGCCAGCTCCGCCATGGCGGCGAAGGCGGACTCGACACAGACGATGGACAGCCCGCGGGACTCGAGCAGCCGCAGCAACCCCGACGGCACGTCCCGGCCCGGCCGCGCGAAAAGCACGCATCGGCCGACGGCGCGGGAGGAGGGGGACTGGGGGTGAGGCTCCGCCTCAGATGCAGGCATGGGGTGAGTGTATCCCCGACGGGATGGGGCCCGTCTCACTCATCGCGTGGCCGGAGAGACCGGAAACACCTCGACCGGGTTTCCCTGGTCATCGACAGCGACGAGGACGACGTCGGCGGCGGTGACGCGGATCTCCGAGTCGGCCATCGGCCGGAACGACCGGGCCTCGACGTGCACCGAGATGCTCGTGCGCCCGACGCGGGTGGTAGTGGCCCAGAGCGAGAGGACATCGCCGACGAGGACGGGCTTGTGGAACTCAACCGCCTGCATGGCGACCGTCACGTAGCGGTGCCCGGCCTGCCGGAGCGCCTCGATGAACGCGGCCTGGTCGATCAGGGAGAGGATCACCCCGCCGAAAATCGTGCCCTGAGGGTTGGTATCCCTAGGCATCATGACTACGCGGATGGCGGGCTGGGTGCTGGGTGGCTTGGCCGCAGGCGGCAGGGGCGAGGAGGGCTTCGAGGGGGCGGGGGTCATCGGTAGAGCCTAGGGGACCGCCGCTGTTTCCGCGCAAACCCTCGAACGTGCCGGCACAGGCGGCACCGCTGGCACAACCGGAACAGCCGTGAGCGCAGGCAAAGACTGGATGTTCGCACCAATTCAGGGCCGAAGTCGCGGCATCTGCTTGAGCGCGGCGGAAACGGGTGTAGGTTCTCAGGGAGCACAGTGTGGCCGCTGCCGCGGCCCTGGAAACTTCCGGAGATCAGCCATGTTCCGCACGCACACCGCGATTGCCGTTGCCGCCCTTGCCGGTCTTCCGTCGTTGGTCCGGGCCGACGTCGTGACCGACTGGAACGACGTGCTTCTGAACGCGATCAAGGCCGAGAGCGTTCCGCCGCCCAGGGCTTCGCGGGCTATGGCGATCATGTCGACGGCGGTGTTCGACACGCTGAACTCGTTCGATCAGCAGTATCTGCCGTATCGGCTGCAGAACGCGGTGCCGTTGGGGGCCGACCGGCGCGCGGCGGCGGCGGCGGCGGCCCACCGCGTGCTCTCGCAGCTGTTCCCCGGGCAGCAGGCGGCGTTCGATACGGCGCTGGCGGGCTCTCTGTCGGGGGTGCCCGGCGGTTCGAGCAATCCCGGCGTGGCGATGGGTCGGTCGATCGGCGACAACTTCTATTGGAACCGTGTCAGCGACGGCGCGTCGACGGCTCAGACTCCGTACACCCCGGGCAGCAATCCCGGCGATTACAACCCCGGCGCGGCGACGGCTCTGCTGCCCGGCTGGGGCAACGTGCACTGCTTCAGCATGAACAGCGGGTCGCAGTTCCGCCGGTCGGGCCCGCCGGCGCTGACGAGCCAGGCCTACACCGACGCCTTCAACGACGTGAAGTCTCTCGGGCGCGCGACGGGATCCTCACGGACCCCCGACCAGACGAACATCGCGCTGTTCTGGGCGGCGAACGCCGGCACGGTGACGCCGCCGGGCATGTGGGTGCAGATCGCCTCGCAGATCGGGCAGGCGCGCGGCCAGAGCGACATGCAGAACGCGAGGATGTTCGCGATCCTCGGCGCCTCGCTGGCCGACGCGGCGATCACCTCGTGGGACATGAAGTACACCTTCAACTCGTGGCGTCCGATCGCCGCCATCCGCGGGGCCGACACCGACGGCAACCCCGACACGCTGGCCGACGCCGCGTGGTCGCCGCTGATCCCGACCCCGCCGCACCCGGACTACACCTCGGGCCACTCGACATTCTCCGCGGCCGCGGCGCGGGCGCTGGGGCTGTTCTTCGGTACCGACACGGTGAGCTTCGGGCTCACGTCGCGCTACACGTTCCCCGACACCAGCTTCGTCGACATCACCCGGTCGTTCACCAGCCTGCAGGCGGCGGCGGAGGAGGCCGGACGCAGCCGGATCTACGGCGGCATCCACTTCCAGTACGCCAACGAGGCAGGTCTGGCGTCGGGGGCCGATGTCGGCGATTGGACGTACGGCCACTACTTCCAGCCGGTTCCCGCTCCCGCGGCGATCAGCGGTGTGCTGGCGGGCCTGGTGATGCTGGGCGGCCGCCGCAGGCGGTAGGCCTTTCGGCCGGCGCCCGGCGCGGTAGTGTGGCCGGATGCAGATCCTGCTGCTCCGTCACGGGAAGGCCGAGAAGGAGTCGGCCTCGGGCCGGGATTCGGACCGTCGGCTCACGGACAAGGGGCGGGCGCAGGCGGAGTTCATCGGCGCCGAGCTCTACCGGGCTGAGGACCGGCCAAGGCTGATCGTGTCCTCCGGACTGGTCCGGTCCCGGGAGACCGCCAAGATCGTCGCGGCGGCACTGGGATGCCCGCTCCGACTGGCCGCGGCGTTGGAGACCGGCCATGGGTGTCACGAGGTGATCGAGCTGCTCGGCGAGCTCGGCGATGAGACGCCGGTGATGCTGGTGGGGCACCTTCCGCAGTTGGACGATCTCCTCGCCGAACTCGTGGGCCGGCGTGTTGCGGTCCCCGCGTTCCGCACCGGCGAGTGCTTCACGGTGAGGCTGCAGGATGCCCGGGTGCCGGGCGGGAGCGGGGTGCTGGTCCGGGGCCGAAGAATGGCCTCGCACGAGGACTGACGGACCGCCGGTAATGTGGGGGCATGGCCACGCCGCTGTTCACCATCGACCCGGACATCCGACAGGCGCAGACTCTGCCGGCCCGCATCTACTCAGACCCCGAGGTGTACGCGCTGGCCCGGGAGCGGATCTTCGCCCGGTCGTGGCAGTTCGTGGCCGATGTGTCGGTGGTGAAGATCCCGCATGCGGTGTTCCCGTTCACGCTCCTGGAGGGGTGCCTCGACGAGCCGCTGCTGTTCACGCGCGACGTGTCGGACCGGGTGCACTGCCTGTCGAATGTGTGCACGCACCGCGGCACACTGGTGTGCGAGGGGCCGGGGTCGGAGGCGTCGCTGCGGTGCCGGTACCACGGCCGGCGTTTCGACCTGGACGGGACCTTCCGCTCGATGCCAGAGTTTGAGCAGGCCCGGGGTTTTCCGACCGATCGGGACAACCTGCCGAGGGTTGCCTGGCGGCAGTGGGGGGCGTGGCTGTTGGCCGGGCTCGCGCCGGCGCTCGACTTTGACGAGGTCTTCGGGCCGGTCACGGCCCGGGTGGGGTGGATGCCGTTCGACGAGTTCGCGTTCGAGCCCACGCGCTCCCGCGACTACCTGGTGCGGGCGAACTGGGCGCTCTACTGCGACAACTACCTGGAGGGATTCCACATCCCGTACGTGCACGCCGGGCTCAACGCGGCGATCGACTACGGGCAGTACGCCACCGAGTTGTTCCGCTACGGCAACCTGCAGGTGGGATACGCGAAGCCCGGCTCGGCCGACCCGGTGTTTGATCTGCCGGGGTCTTCTCCGGATCACGGTCGGGCCGTCGCGGCGTATTATTTCTGGCTGTTCCCGAACTTGATGCTGAACTTCTACCCCTGGGGCCTGTCGGTGAACGTGGTGCGGCCGCTGGGGCCGGCGCTCACCAAGGTGAGCTTTCTGAGCTACGTCTGGCGGGCGGAGAAGCTCGATGCCGGGGCGGGCGCGGGGCTCGATCGGGTCGAACGCGAGGATGAAGCGGTCGTGGAAGCGGTGCAGCGGGGTGTGCGGTCGGCGCTGTACGACCGGGGCCGGTACTCACCGACGCGCGAGCAGGGGGTGCACCACTTCCACCGTCTGCTGGCGGAGTTTCTGAACGGGTGAGCGGGTTGATCGCGGGGCGGGGCGGTAATGGGGGGGTGGAGTGATGGGTGCGGCGGTTACTCTTCGCCCTGGGCCTTCGTGTAGCCGGGTTTCCCGTCGAGCTCTTCGAGTTTCTCGATGTGCATCCACCGCAGGCCGGCGGCGGCGACGCGCTGGAGAAGGTCGATGAGCCCGGGGTCGGCCATCACACCGTCGGGCGAAGCGGAGAGGAAGCGGCAGCGGTACTGGTCAACGCAGTCGGTGATGCCGCCCTGTGAGGGGTACACCTGGGTGCCGCGGTTGGAGATCATTTTGAGCTTCGCGGGCGAGCCGGCGGCGAGCTTCTCGAGCTTGCGGCCGAGCTCGTCGGGGCCGCCGGCGAACTCGACGAAGACATCGGCGCCGATGGTGCGGCGGGCCTTGGCCTCGACCAGCACGGGGGTGGTCGGCACGTGGGGCAGGTTGATGGGCTTGTAGGCCCGGGCCTCCATCTTGCTGCTCTTGCGGCCGAAGTTGTGGATGATGGCCTCGGTGAAGCGGGTGGTGCTGGCGGGCTCGGCGTCGCCGGCGATATCGATGGTGAGCACGCGGCCCTCTTCGAGGGTCACGTAGATCGCGTTCTCGACGGTGGCCGCGGCGGCGAACTCGCCGAGGTGGCGGAGCATCATGACGGCGGAGAGGATCATGGCGGTGGGGTTGGCGATGTCCTTGCCGGCGATGGTGGGGGCCGAGCCGTGCACCGCCTCGAACATGACGCACTCGTTGCCCACGTTGGCCGAGGGGGCCAGGCCGAGGCCGCCGGTGAGGCCGCTGGTGAGATCGCTGATGATGTCGCCGTTCATGTTTGTCGTCACGATGACGTCAAACTGCTCGGGGTAGCGCACGAGCTGGTGGGCGCAGTTGTCGATGATGATGTGCTCGTGGGCGATGTCGGCGTAGGAGGGGGCGATGTCTTCCGCGGTTTTCTTGAGCAGCCCCTCGGTCATTTTCATGATGTTCGCCTTGGTGGCGACGTGGACCTTCCTGCGGCCCTCGGCGCGGGCGAGCTCGAAGCCCAGGCGGACGATCTTCTCGCAGCCCTTGCGGGTGATGATCTTGAGGCACTGGGCCACGCCGGGGGTCTGCATGTGCTCGATGCCGGCGTAGAGGTCCTCGACGTTCTCGCGGACGACGACCAGATCGATCTTTCGGCCGGCGAAGGGGCCGGGGACGCCGGGGAGGTCCTTGCACGGCCGGATGTTGCCGTACAGCTCGAACATCTTGCGAAGGGTGACGTTCGCCGACTTCTCGCCGTAGCCGACGGGGGTCTCGAGCGGGCCCTTGAGCACGCAGCGGGTGGCGGTGATGGAGTCGATGGTGGCCTTGGGCACGCCGGTGGCCAGGCCGCGCTTCATCACCTCGCCGCCGGCCTCCATCTCGTCCCACTCGATGCGGACGCCGGTGGCGTCGACCACCTTGCGGGTGGCGCGAGCGACCTCGGGCCCGATGCCGTCGCCGCCGATGAGGGTGACACGATGGGTTTTTCCGGTGTGCTGCGCGTGTGCCATAGGGGGAGGAGCATATCGGGAAATCGCCCCAAAATCCCGCTCAAAGGGTCTTCCAAAGGGCGCATGCGGCCGACACGCCGAGGACGCCGCCGAGCCAGAACGGGGCCGCCGGCCCGGCCCAGTCCCAGAGCGCGCCGGCGAGCACCGACGCGGGCAGCAGCGCGAGGCCGAGGACCATCGCGTGCAGGCCCAGCATGGTCGCGCGGAGCTCGCGGGGGGCCAGATCGGTGATGAGCGCCTTCTCGACGCCGCCGGTGAACGCTGAGTACAGCCCGTACAGCGCGAACAGCCCCCAGATGCAGGCGTGCGAGGCACCGGTGGCCAGCCCCCCCGCCGCGGCGAAGCCGAGATAGGTTGCGCCGTAGAGGCCGTAGCCCGCGATCAGCAGCCGACGCCGGCCGAAGCGGTCGGACCAGTGCCCGGCCTGATAGGCCGCCGCCGCGGCGACCACGTTGAAGACGAGGTACAGAAGCACCACGTCGGGCTTGGCAAAGCCGAGGTTCTCGGCCCGCATGAGCAGGAACAGATTCGACGAATTGCCAAGCTCGAAGAGCAGGACCACGAGGAGGTAGCGCCGAAGCTTCGGCGAGAGCGACCGCCACGCGGCGACCGGGTGCCGGAACGCCTGCAGGGCACCGTCGGGCTTTGCCTCGGGCGGCGAGGCGGGCTCGCGCACCAGGAAGAGCAGCAGCAGCGCCGCGGCCGCCGGGACCACGCCGAGCCAGAGGGCCGATCGATAGGCGTCGGGCGAGCCTGCGCCGCCGGCCTGAGCGATCCGGGCGAGCACGAAGTACGCGATGACGACGCCGATCACGGCGCCGACGTTGTCCATCATCTGGTGGAAGCCGAAGGCCTTCCCGCGGTCCTCGGGGGCGGTGGTGTCGGCGATCAGCGCGTCGCGGGGCGAGGTGCGGATGCCCTTGCCGAATCGCTCGATGAGCCGGGCGACGAGGACCACCCACCATGCGCCGGCGATCGCCAGCAGAATCTTCCCGGCCACGCCGCCGCCGTAGCCGAGGATCGTGAGCTCTTTCCGTCGGCGTATCAGGTCGCTGAACCAGCCGCTGGCCAGCCGGATGACCGCCGAGAGGCTGCCGGCCGCGCCCTCGATGAGCCCGACGACCTTCCCGCCGCCGCCCAAAGACGCGAGGAAGAAGGGCATGAGCGGGTAGATCATCTCGCTGCTGATGTCGTTCAGCAGGCTCACGACCGACACGATGAGGAGGGTCCGGCCGATCTTCATGGGTTTGGCGACATCTCCAGGGCGAATCGCTCGAGGGCCTGGCCGAACCGGGCGGCGAATCCCGCGGCGTCGCACAGCGGCGAGGCGAGCAGGCGTGCCCGGAGCGATCGGCGGAGGTCGGCGAGCCTTGTGGGATCGCCGGCGAGGGAAGCCGCGGCGCGGATGTACGCGGCTTCGTCGGGCACCGCCAGGTCCTGCAGGCCGACATTCGTGAGCAGGCTGAGGCCGACGCGCGAGGCGTGCGTGGCGCCGACGAGCGAGACGACGGGAACGCCCATCCAGAGAGCCTC
This sequence comes from Phycisphaerales bacterium, assembly GCA_016742075.1. Classification (GTDB taxonomy): domain Bacteria; phylum Planctomycetota; class Phycisphaerae; order Phycisphaerales; family UBA1924; genus JACVCL01. The sequence continues at coordinate 4,780 of JACVCL010000003.1, read as the reverse complement.
GCAGGTGGTCGTTGTGCCGTGATAGGGGTAGGGGTCGAGGCCGATGTCGACGCGGCGGTAGGCCTCCAGGTGCTCCCGTTGGCCGACCGTGGCCGAGACCAGTTCGAGGCGGTCGGCGGGGAGGCCCCACGCCGTCAGACGGGCGAGGGCGCCGTCGCGGTCGCGCGGGTCGATCAGGCTGGTGTTCTTCAGGAGCAGCCTGGACCCCGGTACGGCGTCGAGCACGCGGCGCCAGAGTGCGGCCGTCGTCGGCCCGATCTTCTGCATGGCGTTGAACGATCCGAACACCACGTGCCCCTCTCCGGAAGGCGATGCGCGGGCGGTGTCGATGTCGTGGTTGGGGGGGCGGAAGCAGAGGAAGCAGGGGTCGAGACGGATCAGGCGCTCGGTGCACCGGTCATCGGCCCTGTAGGGAGAAGGGCCGACGGGGTCGGTTAGGCTGTCGACGATGCGGCCGTGAATGCCGGGGACGCCGGTGGTGTTCGGGTAGCCGCAGTAGGTGAGCTGAACCGGGGCGGCGCCGGCCGCGAGGATGTCGAGCCTGTGGCCGATCGTGAGCCCCGAAAGCTCGACGAGGATATCGATCCGATCGGAGCGGATGCGCTTGACGGCATCGGGCGTCGAGAGCCCGGGGATGTCGCGCCACATGACCCGGCCGGACTTGATGCGGGCAGTCAGCGGATCCTTGGGGTTCGATCCGAGCGTGGAGTAGCAGAACACTTCGAAACGCGAACGGTCGAGGCCCAGCACGACGGGCTCGGCGAAGAATCCCACCGAGTGCGTGCGCAGATCGCCGCTGAGAAAGCCCACCCGGAGCGGGGCGCCGGCGGCCGGCGCCGGGCGCGGCGGCGGGCCAAGGCCGGCGATCGTCGCGGCGACGGTGCCGGCGACCGCTACGCCGTACCGGCGGTGTGCCTCGAGCATTCTCGAGGGATCGGTCCCCGCCGCGTAGTTCATGGTTGAGGCCTGCGCGAAGAGCATTTCCATGTTCCCGGGCTGCTCGGCGAGGAACCCGTCCATCAGCTTGAGGGCCTCGTCGGCCCGTCCCTGATGCTGCAGAACGAGGGCGAGCACCGACACCATCCGCTCGTGCCGGGACGCGGCGTCGGGGGCGGCTTCCCAGCCCTCGCGCAGCACGGCCTCGGCCTCGGTGAGGCGTTTGTCCATGTGCAGGGCGTTGCCGCACTGGGCGCGGAGGGTGAGATGGTGCGGGTCGACCGCGAGTCCCGCCCGCAGGGCCGCCGCGGCCTCGGCGAACTGTCCGCACTCCATCAGCGCGATACCCAGATTGAGGTGGGAATTGGCGATCCTGGGCCCCGACGCGACCGCCTTGCGGGCGTAGGCAACGGCCTCTCTGGCCTTGCCGGTCTGCATGAGCAGCCAGCACATGAGCGTGTTGGCGTGCTGGTCGTTCGGTGCCCACCGCAGGGCCTTCTCCACCGCCGCCCGGGCGTCGGGGAGCCGTCCGGCGTGGATCAGCCGCTCGGCTTCAGCGCACTTGGAGGACGGATCGGGCATGCCGGCGGCATGGTATCGGCCCCGCCGCGCCGTTCAGGAGGGCAGCTCGAACACCAGCCCCATGGCCCCCGGCGTGGGAGGGAAGGTGAGGGTGAGCCGCCAGAGTTCGAACTCTTCGGCGGGGCGTCGGGTGAAGGCGGAGAGCGCCGTGATCATCCGGTCGTAGCGGTCGGCGGCGATGTCGGGCGCTGCGCCGGCGACGCTGTCGAACCGCTCGATTTCGGGCTTGACGGGCAGCGCTTCATGTCGGAGGAACGGCCCCCCGAGCACACCGCCCATGTGCCCGTGGACCTCGGCCCGGGGCGATGACCAGCGCAGGTCGCGATGGACGAGCGCGTCGAGGACCGCCCGTTCGCAGGGGAGCAGGGTGGTGGCGACGAAGTCCGACTCCGCCGGCTCGCCGGGGACGCGGGTGGTGGGCCCCATGCCCCGGCAGCCCTGCCCGAAGAACACATCGCACTCGGAGCTGGCGCCCACGGGGCCGGCGCCGAGACAGACTGACGTGCCGTCGCGCTCGTGCTCGGTGGTGATCGGCGGAAGCTCGCCGGCGCAAAGCGACCTCATGATCCACGCGGCACCGGCCGGGTCGTCGGGGGCGACCGTTTCAAGAGAGCCCCACTCGGCGTCGGCGGGAGTGGGGCGGCCGCGGTCGCTCAGCCGGCTCCTGATGAGCGGCGTCCCGGCCTGGCTGCGCAGTCGGAAGAGGCCGAGATACCCGCCGATGACGGCGAAGGTGGTCCGTCCGGGTTTGTCGTCGCTGGGAGCGCAGGCGGCCACGGTGAAACGTGCGCCGGCGCGGACTCCCCAGATCGCGGAGTTGCCGCGGAAGGCGCTGCGCCGGGCGCTTTCGGCGACCGTCGGCTGTTCGCTGTTCTGCAGCTCGTCGGCGAGCGCCGCGAGGGTGGGACGATCGCCGGCGAACGCGCTCACGACATCCTCGAGCCGGTCGTGGGCACGGCGCAGGTCGGTGATCTCCGCCTCCGGCGCCCCCGCCACGGCCAGAGCGTTGACAAAGCGGGAGAGGGCCAGGCGGCCGGGCAGCAGCCGGGCCGCGTCGCCCGCGGGGCAGCCGGAGGTGAGCTTGCCGATCCGCCACGCGAAGCTGCGGTCGAGCCGAAGCCGCTCGGCCGTGCGGCGGGCGTCGCTCAGCGAGATGCCGATGGTGTGACCCGTGGTCTGCGCGGCGGCAGCGAATCCGGCGAGCGCGGCGGAAAATTGCTGGGCAAGGTCGCGGGGCGGCAGGTCCATGGACGCTCGCTGAGGGCCCGGGAACAGAAGTCGTGTTCCGGGGTTTACCCCGAAGAAGCGCGTCATGTCAACCGCTGCCCCGTCCCTGGGAGGCGGGATCGGGACGACCGGCGGCCCCGGTGCTAGCTCATGTGGTCGATGACCGCGCCGGCGAACTCCGAGCACTTGACCTTCCTGACCTGGGTGTCGCCTTCGGCCTTCATCAGCCGCTCAAAGTCGTAGGTGACGGTCTTGGCGCTGATGGCGCCGTCCATGCCCTTGATGATCAGGTCGGCCGCCTCCGACCAGCCCATGTAGCGGAGCATCATCTCGCCGGAGAGGATGACCGACCCCGGGTTCACCTGATCGAGGTTGGCGTATTTCGGGGCGGTGCCGTGGGTGGCCTCGAATATCGCATGGCCGGTGATGTAGTTGATGTTCGCGCCGGGTGCGATGCCGATGCCGCCGACCTGCGCGGCGAGCGCGTCGCTGAGGTAGTCGCCGTTAAGGTTCAGCGTCGCGATGACGTCGAAATCTTTCGGACGGGTGAGCACCTGCTGCAGGGTGATGTCGGCGATGGAGTCTTTGATGAGCAGCTTGCTCTTCCACTTGCCGCCGCCGTGCGTGGCGCCGATCGATGCCAGCACGCCCGCGACCTCCTTCACGATCTTCGCCTTCTGGTCGGGCGTCATCATGTCGAAGCCGGGGTCGATCATGTGCGCGTTGGCCTCGGCGGTGAGGCCGGGGTTGGCCTCGAGATTGCCGAGGATCCAGCTCTCGCGCTCGGTCACGACATGCGCGCGGAAAAAGCGGGCGGCGATCTGGTAGCCCCAGTCCTTGAAGGCCCCCTCGGTGAACTTCATGATGTTGCCCTTGTGCACCAGCGTTACCGAGCGACGCTTGTGGCTGAGGGCGTAGCTGATGGCCGAGTGGATCAGGCGCTCGGAGCCGAGATACGAGACGGGTTTGATGCCGACGGCGCACTGCAACGGGACCTCCCGCGCGGTCATGCCGACGCCTTCCAGCATTTTCTGCCAGGCCGCGTTCTGCCCGGGCGAGCCGAAGCGGATCTTGGAGAGGTCTTTCGGGAACTCGCGGGCGAGGAACTCGAGGAGGCGACCGGCCTCCGGGGTTCCGGCGGCGTACTCGATGCCCGCGTAGATGTCCTCGCAGTTCTCGCGGAAGATCACCATGTCGCAGTCGCCGGGGCGCTTCACGGGGCTGGGCACGCCCTTGAACCAGCGCACCGGCCGGAGGCAGACGTACAGGTCGAGGAGCTGCCGCAGGGCCACATTCAGGGAGCGGATGCCGCCGCCGACCGGTGTGGTCAGGGGGCCCTTGATCCCGACGAGATACTGGCGGAAGGCCTCCAGCGTGGCATCCGGGAGCCAGTTGCCGGTTTTGTTGAAGGCCTTCTCGCCCGCCAGCACCTCGTGCCAGTGGATGCGGCGCTTGCCGCCGTAGGCCTTGGCGATCGCGGCGTCGAAGACCCGCACCGAGGCCTTCCAGATGTCAGGGCCCGTGCCGTCGCCCTCGATGAACGGGATCACCGGCTCGTCCGGCACCCGGAGCTTTCCGCCCGACATCGAAATCGTCTGCGCCATCGGAACAACCGCCTCTCTCTGGGTCTGTTCTGTTGAATTCGCCCGCGGCCCACCGCCGGCAGGGGGCGAGAGCATAGCGACCCCGGGCTGTTTCCCGCGGCGTGCCCGGCGGTAGGATCGGGCCCGTGGAACTGTCCCGACTCCGCACCTCACCGATCGTGGTTCTGCCCGATCCGCCGCCCCCCGAAGAGCCGATGGGGCTGATCGCGGGCGGCGGCAGGCTGCCGATTCTGGTGGCCCAGGGGATGAAGGCGGCGGGCCACACCGTGCACTGCGTGGGGCTCCGCGGCCAGTATCCGCCGGAGCTGCCGGGCCTGTGCGACGAGTTCCGCGAGGTGGCACCCTTGAAGCTCGGGCAGTGGGGGAGGGCCCTTCGCAAGTTCGCCCGAAGCGGGCGGGGATGGCGGGGCGAGGGCCGCGCGGGTGTTGGC
>JACVCL010000174.1 GCA_016742075.1 Phycisphaerales bacterium | reverse complement strand
ACCGCCACCCCCCCCGCCCCCCCCCCACGCTGACCCATGACCCCCATCACCCTCGCCGGCGAGCCCGTGTTCCTCCTGCCCGAAAAGGCCCTCTGGCGCCCGAGCACCCGCACCCTCATCGTCGCCGACCTGCACATCGGCAAGGCCGCCGCGTTCCGAGTCTTCGGCATCCCCGTACCCGAGCATTCCGAGGCCGACCTCGCCCGCCTCACCGAACTCACACGCCGCCTCGACGCCGCCCGACTCGTCATCCTCGGCGACTTCCTCCACGCCCGCCTTGGCCGCACACCAGCCGTCCTCCGAACCCTCGAAGCCTGGCGGCCCACCATCTCCGCCGACATCCTCCTCGTCCGCGGCAACCACGACCGCTCCGCCGGCGACCCACCCGACACCCTCGCCATCACCACCGTCAACGGCCCCCACCCCGACCACCCCTTCGCCTACACCCACGAACCGCCCGACCCACCCGCCAGCCCAACACCCGCCCAACCGCCATCAGCCCCGCTCTACAACCTCCACGGCCACCTCCACCCCGCCGCCCTCATCCAGGACGCCCACGGCCAGCGCCTCCGCCTCCCCTGCTTCGTCATCTCCCCCCAATCCGCCACCCTCCCCGCCTTCGGCTCCTTCACCGGCGCCCGAACCGCCCGCTACCGCCCCACCGACCGCATCTACGCCATCGCCGACCACACCGTCCTCGACGCCACCGCGGCGATCGCCCGGTGACGTCATCAACCGGGGGGAATGAGGCCCTCAGGCCGTTCACGCATCCGCCAGCCGAGCGAACCTCCGGTTGCTGCCAGGGAAATCCACGCCCATCGCCAAGGCGTGCACCACACCGGTCATCAGCGCCAGAGCCATCACCGCAACGAAGCCGCCCGCACCATCCCACCCGATCCAACGCACCGGCTCACTCCGGACGCACGTGAGGCACGCCCCGAGCACCACGCTCCCCACGGCGCACCACTGGTAGAGCCGCAGCCGCGCGTACACATGCGTCTGCGGCTCGCCACGGAGCGACTCCTCGACGAACCGCGCCAGCCCCGTCAGCAGCAGGTATGCCCCGACCACGAACGACGCCGGCGCGTCGATGCTCACCAATCGCCACAGCAGCACCCCGATCACCGCGTTGCTCAGCATCGAGTACACCGGAGTGGCGTGCAGGGGCACGCCGCCGAGCGACGCCACCGTAATCACCCGCGAGCGGGGATGCCGGTAGCGGATGCCATGCTCACACCTCTCAACCTTCCTGCCGTGGCAGCAGCCCTGAATCAGGCATCGCACCCGGCCGATCGCTTGAATCCACGGCCCAGCCACCGCGAGCGCCCCACCGAGTTGCCAGCCCTGGACCCCCGACGGCCACACCAGCGCCAGCACCGGCACCACGCACACTGCCGCGATGAGCCCGCCGAAGTAGCCAAACGGCCGCAGCAGCCGCGGCGACCCGGTCCAATACTGGCCCCACAGGCACGCGCCCGCCAGCGAGCACACACCAACCACCGACGCCGCCGTCGCTCCCGTGACGCCCGACGCGGCTCCAACCACACCCACGCCTAAGGCGGCGCCGATACCCGGATACGGCGAGTGGCTCAGAACCCGCACCGGGCCGAGCCGCCACTCCTTCCACGAATTCGCGATGCGCTCCGCCGCGCCGAGGATCCCGACCCACAGCTTCACGCGACCCGCGGCCACGATCATCAGCACGACTCCGGCCACGACATCCGCCACCGAGTGCATCCCCGTCGTCACGCACGCCGTCGCGACTCCCATCGCCAGCAAGTTCGCCGCCGCGCCGACACCCCGGCCCCGAGACCAGCAAGCCCTCGCCGCGAGAAACGCCCAGAACACATGGAACGACGGCAGCGATGCGCGGCCGTCAACGCCGTCGCTCTGCTCCAAGGCAAGCAGCCACGCGAACGGCGCCCCATGATCGAACGGCCTCGGCGGATACACCACCGGCACCACGACAAACGCCAGGAGACCGATGAACACCCCAAGCCACGCATCCAGCATCCAACCCCGCAAATCGCGGCGCCGGACGAACACGAGGGGGACCAACGCCACCAGCGGGTACACCGACGAGTACAGCGGGGTGGTCGCCGCGAACGTCGGCCACGCCCGCTCGTACGCGGCGATGTCGACCGCGCCCGGCACCGGCACATGCCCGATCGCTTCGAACAGCACGAGAAACGGAACGAACAGACCGAACCACGCGCACACAACATCACGCCACCCCGGCGGCTCGTCGCTCGCCTCGGGCAGCCGCAACCACCGCCCTCCCGGAACCGTCCCAAACCGAAGTTGCAGATCCTGCGCCTCGTAGCCCCACACCAGCGCCACACACCCCAGCGTCAGAATCGGCGAGACGATCCACGCGCCGGCAGCCGATCCGACCGCGAACGAGACCCCGAACGCCACCGCCACCGCCCCCACGTAGATCGGGTGCGCGAACACCGCGTACGGGCCCGCCACAACCGGCCGCGAGGGCGGAAACGCGTTCATCGGCAGCCCGCCCCCCATCGTCCGAAGCCCCACCATCGCCCAGATCATCAGCAGAGCGCCGCCCGCCGCCACGCCCCATCCGACCGGAGACGGCCCGATCGCCGGCAGCGGCAGAACGCCATCCAGGCGGCGTGCCCACAGCACCAGCAGCGCGGGCAAGACCACGCAGAACACCGCGCCGTACGCCACCCGCGCGGCCACGCCCCGCGCCGTCACGCCCGAACAGGCGCGAACCGCACCGCCTCATGCAAAGCGAAGCCCTCCGTCACCGCGCCCGACCGACCAGCCAGCACCGCCCGAGAGAGCCACTTGGTCTCGTGAGACCGCAGGAACGCCACCGGCAGACCCGGGACCAGCCGCGCCACGGCAGCAACAGGCCCACCGGCCAGCGGCTGATCGCGCAGCGTCCGCACCGGCTCGAGCATCAACCGCCCCCGATCCCACCACACACCCTGATCATCTGAACCGCTCATCGCGACCTCTTCGCCGTCCACCAGCAGCACTCTCCGTGTCGGATCTGGTCGGTCGTCGCTGTGCCACGAAATCCACACCACACTCGCGTCCGGACCAGCGTACCTACCCCAGCGAAGCAGGTCGATCGGCAGTCTCCAAGGCTCGATCGTCATCGTCAGGCGCTCGGCGTATCCGCGGCCCATGACCGTTCGGCCTTGCCACGACAGCGCTGCATCAGCCGCAGGCGCCAGACAAGCCCATCGCACCGCGCGCTCCCCCTCCTCGTACAACAAGAACTCGCCGGGAACCCGCCCCACAACCGCCCACCGGCCGACCACACCGGCCCGGGCGCTCTCAAACCCGATCTCGCTCGGCCCCTCTCGAACCGGCCGCTCGCCGAGCCACGTGTGCGCCGCTGCACGCTCATCCGCCGGAGCCAACAGGATCGAAGCCGCCGCCAACCGAAGCGGCCCCCACCACAGGTCCATCGCGTACACCACCGCCGCGTCCCCACGCTCAGACACCACGTCAAGGTAGACCTTCTCAATCCGGAGCTTCGCCATGCCGATCCCCGAGCGCCGACTATCGCACACCGGAACGGCTATGGCCGGGCCGATCATCCAGCGCACGCGCGCTCGGAGCCTCCCGATGCTACACGGACCGCCAGCCCGGCCTTGGCCTGCTCACGCCGCCGGGTAGTGTCCTTATGGCTCGGTTCTCCTCGGCGGCCAGGATGACGCCTCTCCCAAGGGCGTGTGTCGGCGCATGGGAACCGTGCTGTGGCCAGGCGCGGTCCCCCACACCTTGGTCCCCGCAGTCCCCCGGGCTACGGGCACGTCCGCCCGAAGTTCACCAGCAGAACCGTCAGATCGTTCGCGCCGACCGACCCGTTCCCATCAATGTCCGCGGCCGGATTCCAGTTCGGGCTCGCCCAATCCCCCATCGCCCCGCTCGTCCACTGCTCCTTCCAGAGAGCGATTCCGACCATGCCAGCCGCTGCACCGCACCCCGGGCACGTGTCGCTCGCCAGACCGTGCAGATCGTAACCGCAGGCCGCACACTGCCCCCTCCATCGAATGTCAGTCCGCTTCCTCCACACCGACTCATACGGCCACCGCACGCACACCGACCACCATGTGCGCCACGGCCAGCCGCTCAGCCTCACCACAGCTGCGGACCCAGTGCCCATGGGCCGCAGCTCGTCCAACACAGCGTCCGAACCAACGAACGATGTCAGCCTCCGCGCTTCGCACCCGGCACGTTGGACAGACCACACTCTGGGCACACCACCCCTGTCGGACGAAGACCAGCAAGATCATATCCGCAGCCGGCGCAAGCCTCCGCTATGCCGGATTTCGTCCGCGCATGCGGCGTACGGACCACCCGACCCAGACGACGCTCGAACCGCCAGAGTTCAAAGATGACCAAGAGCGACATCGTCGCAGTAACATACATAAGATTTTCGCCGACGCTCTTGGCATCTAAAAGAGGATCTCTTAACCATTCTACTCTCCATGCCAATAAGTCATGCGAGATGCAGATCAGAGAGATCAACAAGATCCATCCCGAGTATCTGCTCGCGGCCTTTGCTCTGGACCTCGCGGCGTCCAGGATCGGCGCTGGCACCTCAAGTGAACTCGCGCTGTCATGAGACTTTTGAGACTGACGCGCTCGTCGAGCCATCGGGACGATCTCCTAGCACTGAACTTGGCGATGGATGCTCATCGGCGGGCCACCATCAACGGTAGGCCGCCACGGGTTCGTCAGCAGCCGGTGGGTCGACCGACCACCAGCCTCGCCCCATACCCCTGAAGAAGTCCCCGTCCCAACCCCCCACCCACCCCCACCGCCCCCCCC
>JACVCL010000173.1 GCA_016742075.1 Phycisphaerales bacterium | reverse complement strand
CACCTGCACCGGCCCCGCCCCCTCCCCCTGGCCCGCACGGGCCTGCCCCATCTCCGACCCGCCCACCAGCACCGGCGTCACGAGCACCTCGAAACTCCGCTGCGTTTTTCGAAGGCTCACGTCGATCACCTTCGATTTCGGCGCCTGACCCGTCGCTCGGATCGCCTCGCCGAACTTCGCCGCGGCCCACCGGCACGCGTCGGCGACCCGACGCCGCACCGCCGCGTCGAAGAGCCGGAACCGCCGATTCGCCCACAGCACCTTTCCCTCGCCCGAGACCAGCGCCAGCCCCTCCCCCAACGCGTTCAGCAGCATCGACGCCTGCCGGTCGATGAGGTCGCGCTCGAGCGGAACGAAGTCGCCCGCCTCCGCGATCACCGCCTGACAGCCCTCGGAAGCCAGCGTCCGCAGCGCCTCGCCCGGCGCGGCCGTCACCACCTCGAAGTGCTGCGACAGAACCTCCCCCAGCACGCCCGTGTCCACGTGCGGGCCGCCGAGCACCAGGAGCTTCGGCTTGGTCTGGTTCATCACCGTCTGGGCCATCGGAGCGGGCCGCCTGGGACGGGCGATGGCATCAGGCCGCGGCCGACATGGCCGCGTTCTCTCCTGCCAACGCCCACATCGTACGCGCACGTCCCAGACATAATCCAATCGGAGCGATACCGCCGATCTCACCAACGGATTCGCACGCCGCCCCCGAGCGGGTGCAGCCCACCCCGCGGCGGGCCCGCCGCCGCGGCTTCCGACCCGCAGGCTCGGGTTCGGGTAGGGTTCTCCGTCACCACGATGATCCGCCTCGCCGACGTCCACAAGCACTTCGGCCGCGTGCACGCGGTCCGCGGCGTCTCGCTGGAGATCCCCAAGGGGCAGGTCGTCGGCATCCTCGGCCCCAACGGCGCGGGCAAAACCACCACCATCCGCATGATCGCCGCGGCCATCCCCCCCTCGGGCGGCGTCGTCACCGTCGACGGCCTCGACTCCGTGCACCACTCCCGCGCCGTCCGCGCCCGGCTGGGCTACCTCCCCGAGGGCAACCCCCTCTACCCCGAGATGCGCATCGAGCAGTACCTGGCCTACCGCGCCGCCCTGTTCGGCCTGCCCCGCGCCGACGCCCGCCGCGCCGTCGACCGCTCGCTGGAGCGATGCTGGCTCGCCGACGTCCGCCGCCGCCGCATCGGCCACCTCTCCAAGGGCTACAAGCAGCGCGTCGGCCTCGCCGCGGCCCTGCTGCACGATCCCCCCGTGCTCATCCTCGACGAACCCACCAGCGGCCTCGACCCCTCGCAGATCTCACAAGTCCGCGACCTCATCCGCGCCCTCGCGGGCGACCGCACCATGCTCGTCATCTCCCACATCCTCCCCGAGGTCGAGCAGACCTGCGACCGCATCGTCGTCTTCGCCGGCGGCCGCGTCGTCGCCGACGGCCGGCCGGCCGACCTGGCCCGCGCCGCCGCCGGGCGCTGGCGCCTCCGCTGCGAACTCCGGCCCAGCCCCGGCGCCGCCGCGGCCGAGCCCGCCGTGGCCCTCATGCAGGCCGACGGCGTCGCCGAGGTGCGGTCCGACCGCCTGCCCGACGGCTGGTCCCGCTGCGCGGTCGCCCCGGCGCGGCCCGACCTCGACCTGCGCGAGGCCGTCGCCCTCGCCGCGGCCCGCCACGGCATGATCGTGCGCGAGCTCGTGACCATCGCCCCGACGCTCGAATCGGTCTACATGCGCCTGGTCGGCGCCGCCCCCGCCGGCGAGGAGGGCGCCGAGGCGTGAGACCCATGCTCGCCATCGCCCGCCGCGAATTCGCCGGCGCCTACCGCACCGGCGTCGGCTGGGTCGTGCTCGCGCTCTTCCTGCTGCTCTGCGGTCTCGTCGTCGGCACCAACACCCTCCGCCCCGGAGAGCCCGCCACGCTCCGCGGCTTCTTCGACACCGCCCAGTGGCTCATGCTCTTCGTGCTTCCCGCGGTCTCGATGCGCCTGCTCAGCGACGAGCTCCGCACCGGCTCCATCGAGTCGCTGACCACCGCCCCAGTCAGCGACTGGCACATCGTCTTCGGCAAGTACATCGGCGCCCTGGCGTTCCTGCTCTCGCTGCTGGCCCCCACGCTGCTCTACGCCGGCGCCCTCGAACTGTTCTCGGCCCCCGACTACGGCCCGATCCTCGCCGGGTACCTCGGCCTCATCCTCATCGGCATGGTGTACCTGGCCGTCGGCCTGCTCATGTCGTCGCTCACGGCCAACCAGATCGTCTCCTTCCTGGCCACCATGTTCTTCTTCATGCTGTGGTACCTCGCCACCAGCACCGGCGCCGCCTGGCTCGGCCCCCCCCTCGACGCCTGGCTCTACCCCGCCAACTTCGCCCCGCGCCTCGCCGACTTCGCCAAGGGCGTCATCGACACCGCCCACGCCGTCTTCTTCCTCGCCCTCACCGCCTGGTTCCTCGGCCTCACCGTCGTGGTCATGGAGTTCCGCCGATGGCGCTGACCCCGACCCCCGCGCACACCACCGAGCCGGCCCACGCCCGATTCACGGCGGGCCGCCATGGTGGCATGGATGGGGGGGGTGGGTGGAGTGGGGGGGGCGACCCCGCGCTCCGCCGCGTCCGCTACGGCGCGCTCACCGCCGTGCTCATCACCGCCCTCGCCGCCTGCTGCCTCATCGCTGGTGTCATCGGCCAGCGATTCCACGCCCGGTGGGACGTCACCGCCACCCGCGAGCACACCCTCTCCGACCGCACCCTGCGCGTCGTCGCCGGGCTCAGGGAGCCGCACGAGATCCTCGTCTCCGCCGACGTCGGCCGCTTCGACCGCCGCTCGTGGCAGCGCGTCACCGACCTTCTCTCCGCCTTCGCTCAGGCCGGGCCCAACATCAAGGTCAGCACCATCGACACCGGCGCCCCGGGCGCCGACCGCGCCTTCGAGGGCGTCATCGCCCGCTTCGCCGAGCAGCGCGCCGCCGACATCCAGGCCGCCTCCGGAGCTGTGTTCGCTGCCGCCGCCGACACCGGCCGTCTCGCCGAAGAGTCCCGCGTCCTCGCCGACCAGCTCTCCGCCCTCGCCTCAGCCGCCGACCTCCCCGAGGCCGACCGCCAGGCCCTCCGCGAGCGGGCCCAGATCCTCGCCGTGCACGCCGCCGACGCCGCGAAGATCCGCGCCGAGGTCGCCGCCGCCGCCACCCGCCAGCGAGGCCGCGTCACCCTCCCCGAGGGCGATACCGCCGCCCAGGCCGCCAAACCTCTGAACAACGCCGCCACCACCCTCCAGTCGATCGCCACCACCGCCGAGCGCCTCCTCGCCGCCGCCAGGCCCGACGCACCTTCGCGCCAGCCGCTCCAGCAGGCCGGCCGCGCCGCCGCCGACCTCGCCCGCCGCGCCCGGCTCATCACCGACAGCCTCGACCGCCTCCGGCCGCTCGAGCCCCTGCTCGTCGCCCGCCTCCTCCAGGCGCAGGAGGCCGTGCTGCTCATCGGCCCCCGCGGCGTCTCGGCCGTCGAGCTCACCGCCCTCTTCCCCGCCGAGGGCCCCGGCGGCCCCCTTCAGACCAGCGAGGCCCGCGTCCGGTTCGCCGGCGAGGAGCTCATCGGCACCGCCCTGGCCAGCCTCGTTGTGCCCGAGGCCCCCATCGTCGCCTTCGTCCACGCCGAGCGTGAGCGCCTCTTCGACCCACGCGGCAACGTGAACCCCGCCGCCGGCATCGCCAAGCTTGTCGAGCGCCTCCGCCTCCGCCGCACCGACGCCGCCGAGTGGGCCGTCGCCCTCGACCGCCAACGACCCGACTTCGCCGCCATCCGCACCGCGCGCGACGGCCGCCCCCGCCCCATCGTCTGGTTCGTCGTCGGCCCGCCCGCGCAGGCCCGCGGCAACGACCCCCGCGCCGCCGCCGCCATGGCCGACCGCGCCCAGCGCCTCGCCGACCTCGGCAAGGCCATCTCCCTCCTCGTCGACGACCGCCAGAACGTCCTCATCACCATCGTCCCCTCCGAACTCCCCGCCGTGGGCCAGACCGACCCCATGGTCGAAGCCCTCGCCTCCCTCGGCGTCAAGGCCGATTCCGGCCGCCCGCTCATCACCGGCGTCTCCACCACCGCGGGCATCCAGCCGCAGTTCTTCCAAACCCTCCGCGCCGCCGAGACCGCCAACATCATCGGCCGCGCGCTCAACGGCCTGGCCGTCCAGTTGCCCTGGGCCACGCCCATCGCCCTCCCCGCTCCGCCGGCCGACGGCCTCCGCGCCGAGCCCATCCTCGTCGTCCCCGCCTCGCCCGACACCCGCGGCGTCGCCCAGTGGCAGAACCTCGCCCGCGCCCGCCAGATGCCCGCCCCCGACACGCGCCGCGACAACCTCACCGGCCCCTGGACCGTCGCCGCCGCCATCGAGCGCGCCGAAACCCCGACCCTCCCGCGCCAGCGCCTCGTCGCCGTCGCCGGGGCCCTCTGGTTCGTCGATGAACTCACCCAGCAGGCCGCCGAGATCGAGGGCCGCCTCGCCGCCGCCTTCCCCGGCAACACCGAACTCATCGACGCCTCGCTCCACTGGCTCGCCGGCCAGGACGAACTCATCTCGCCCACCCCACAGGCCCGCGACATCCCCCGCATCGCCCAGATCGACCCCGTCGCCGCCCTCGCCCTGCGGTGGTTCCTCATCGCCGGCCTGCCGGTGCTCGTGCTGGGCATCGGCGCCGCGTGGCGGCTGCTCCGGGGCTAGCCCCCCCCCCCCCCCCCCACCCTCCCCCCCCCCCCCCCCGCCCCCCTCCACCCCCCCCCCCCCCCCCCGCCAAGCACAGATCTGGAGTAGCGTCGTTTCGTTCAGACAGACATAGAGAGCGTCGGTATGCGATAGCGACACTA
>JACVCL010000172.1 GCA_016742075.1 Phycisphaerales bacterium | reverse complement strand
CCAACCTCCCCAGCCTCTATCCCCATCCATCCCGCCGCCCCACCCCCACCCCCCCGCCCCCCGCCCCCCCCCCCACCCCCCGCCCCACCCCCCCCGCCCCCCCCCCCCCCCCGCTGGCGCGCCCGCAGCCACCCGCGCCCCCCCACCGCTCGAGTCCCGACTCTCCGCACCGACGTTTCTCCCGCCTTTGGACCGAATGCCCGCCGTTGCGCTGCCGCGCTGAACAGAGATGACGCTTTCCGCCGTGATCGACGCGCTGACGCCGACCATCCGAGTGGGGATGGTGGTGTTCTACGTGTTGAACGTGATCGCGGTGTCGGTGTTCGGGGTGCATTCGCTGTGGCTGGCGTGGGTGTATCTGAAGGTGAGGCGTGCGCAGACGGGCGGGGCTGCGGACCCGGGGCTGGTGTGCGGGGCCGATGGGACGCTGCCGACGGTGACGGTGCAGCTGCCGCTGTTCAACGAGGACGCGGTGGCGGCGCGGGTGATCACGGCGGCGTGCGAGCTGGACTGGCCGCGGGACCGGCTGGAGGTGCAGGTTCTCGACGATTCGACGGACGCGTCGGCCCGCGCGGTGGTGGACGGGGCGGTGGAGGCGCTGCGGGCGGAGGGGCACCGCGTGGTGCTGCTGCGGCGCGGGAACCGGGAGGGGTTCAAGGCCGGGGCGCTCTCGGCCGGGCTGGAGACGGCGCGGGGCGAGTTCGCGGCGGTGTTCGACGCCGACTTCGTGCCGGCGCCGGACTTTCTGCGCCGGCTGATGCCGCAGTTCCAGGATCCGTCGGTGGGGATGGTGCAGGGGCGGTGGGGTCATCTGAACGAGGACCAGAACCTGCTGACGATGTGCCAGTCGAGGTTCCTGGACGGGCACTTCGCGGTGGAGCAGGTGGCGCGGAGCCGCAGCGGGTGGTTCTTCAACTTCAACGGGACGGCGGGGATCTGGCGGCGGGCGTGCATCGCGGACGCGGGGGGCTGGACGCAGCGGACGCTGACCGAGGACCTGGACCTGAGCTACCGGGCGCAGCTGCGCGGGTGGCGGTTCGTGTACGACCCCGACACGGTGGCGCCGGCCGAGCTGCCGCCGACGATGAAGCCGTTCAAGGTTCAGCAGCGGAGGTGGAACAAGGGGACGATCGAGGTGTGCCGGATTCTGCTGGGCGAGGTGTGGCGTGCGCCGCTGCCGCTGGACGTGAAGGCGGAGGCGACGGTGCACCTGTGCAAGCCGCTGCTGCACCTGTGGGTGGTGCTGATGGCGGTGCTGAGCTTCCCGGCGAGCATGATCGCGCCGGTGCCGATGGGCGAGAGCGTGACGTGGATCCTGATCACGATCCTGGTGTGGATCGTGGCGACGTGCGCCAGCGGCGTGTTTTACGTGGTCGCGAGCTGGGGCCTGGGCAAGAGCCCGTGGAAGACGGCGCTGCTGCTGCCGGGGATGGTGGCGCTGGGCGTGGGGACGAGCCTGAGCAACGCGTGGGCGGTGGGCGAGGCGCTGGTGGGGCAGCGGAGCGACTTTGTCCGGACGCCGAAGTTCGGGGCGTTGGGCGGGGCGGGCGGGGGCAGGCCCGAGGCCGAGCGGCGCCGCCGCAGGCGCCACCTGCTGGAGCGCCTGGAGATCATCATCGCGGTGTACCTGGTGCTGTGCCTGGGCGGCGCGGTGCACGGCGGCGAGGTGGGCGGGCTGCCGTTCCTGTTCCTGTTCACGGCGGGTTTCATCTGGTCGGCGTTCGGCGACCGGTGGCCGTTCGTGCGACGGGACCGGCTGGCGCTGGCGGCCGGGTGAGCGGACGGGCGGTGGCGGGCTTGCCGATGGGTCAGCGCACCGCCGGGGCGGAAGCGCGGAGGCGGGCGACGCAGCGGTCGACCGTGTCGGCGGCCTCGTCGATCTCGGCGTCGGTGGTGGTGCGCGAGAGCGAGAAGCGCAGGCTGCCGTGAGCGCGCTCGGGTGGCACGCCCATGGCCAGGAGGACGGGCGAGGGGTCGAGGCTGCCGCTGGAGCAGGCGGCGCCGGCGCTGGCGGCGACGCCCTGTTCGCTGAGCAGGAGGAGCAGGGCCTCGGCCTCGAGGCGCGGGAAGGCGATGTTGGTGGTGTTCCAGAGGCGGAGGGCGGGTTGGCGCGGGCCGTTGACCGAGGCATCGGGGACGGCGGCGAGCACGCGGGCCTCGAATCGGTCGCGGCGCGCGGCGGCCTCCTGGCGGCGGGCGGGGTCGGCGAGCCAGGCGCGGGCCTGATCGGCGGCGACGCCGAAGCCCGCGATGGCGGGGGCGTTCTCGGTGCCGCCGCGGCGCTCGAGCTCCTGCGTGCCGCGGATGCGCGGGCGGAGGCGGACGCCGCGGCGGATGAACAGGGCGCCGACGCCCTTGGGCCCGTGGAGCTTGTGGGCGGAGAAGCTGAGCAGGTCGATGCCGCCGCCGAGGTCGGGCGCTCCGGCGAGATCGGTGGGCATCTTGCCCGCCCACTGGGTGCCGTCGCAGTGGAAAGGCACGTTGGCGGCGCGGCAGGCGGCGGCGATATCGGCGACGGGCTGCACGGCGCCGGTCTCGTTGTTGGCCCACTGCACACTCACGAGCGCGGTGCCGGCGTCGAGCAGGGCGGGGAGGGCCGAGGCGTCGACGCGGCCGTCGGGGTTGATCGGGAGGCGGCGGACCTGGACCGAGCGTTCCTCGGCGAGGTCGGCGCAGGCGTCGCGGACGGCCTCGTGCTCGACGTCGGTGGTGACGATGGAGACGGGCTGGCCGGGGCGGGCGAGCATGCGGGCGGCGACGACGCCGCGGATGGCGAGGTCGATGGACTCGGTGGCGCCGCTGGTGAAGACGATCTCGCGCGGGCGTGCGCCGACGAGGCGGGCGACGCTTTCGCGGGCGAGCTCGATGGCGTGGCGGGCGGCCTGACCGCCGCGGTGGACGCTGGAGGGGTTCTGCCAGCGGTCGGTGAGCATGTCGGCGACAGCGCGGACGACCTCGGCGGTGGGCTGGGTGGTGGCGTTGTTGTCGAGATAGGCCGGCACGCGGGATGTTAGGTGCCGGGGCGATCAGCCCCAGCGGGTGACGTGCCAGGTCTTCTTGCCGCGGCGGAGCAGGGCGATGGAGCCGTGGAGCAGGTCGGCGGCGGAGAGGCGGTCGTCGGGCCCGACCTTGCGGCCGTTGACGCTCACGGCGCCGGCGGCCAGGTGCTGGCGGGCCTCGGACTTGCTCTTGGCCAGCGAGGTCTGGGGGAGGAGCTCGACGAGGGGCAGGCCGGTGCCGAGGGCGTCGCGCCCGTGGGTGGTGGCGGGGACGGCCGCGAAGACCTCGTCGAGCGTGGGGCCGTCGAGGCGGAGGAGGTCGGCGGGGTCGTCGGAGAACAAGGCCTTGGCGGCGTGCTCGGCGTGCTCGGCGGCGGCGCGGCCGTGCAGCAGGGCGGTGGCGTGGTGGGCGAGGGTGCGCTGGGCCTCGCGGAGGTGGGGGGCCGCGGCGTGGCGGGCCGTGAGGGCGCGGATCTCGTCGGTGGGCAGGTCGGTGAAGATGAGAAGGTACTTCTCGGCGTCGGCATCGGCGGCGTTGAGCCAGAACTGGTGGTAGGCGTAGGGCGAGGTCCCGGGCTTGCCCGAGGGCCGGCGGTGCGAGAGCCAGACGGCGCCCGACTCGGTTTTGCCGAACTTGCCGCCGTCGGCGCGGGTGAGGAGGGGGGCTGTGAGGCCGAAGGCGAGCGGCCCGCCGAAGGCGTCGTGGCCGTGGAGGCGGCGGACGAGGTCGCAGCCGCTGACGATGTTGCCCCACTGGTCGGCGCCGGCGGTCTGGAGGGTGACGCCGCGGGCGCGGTAGAGGTGCAGAAAGTCGTAGGCTTGGAGGAGCATGTAAGAGAACTCGGTGTAGGAGATGCCGTGGCCGTCGCGCTCCAGTCGGTTGCGGACGGAGTCGCGGCGGATCATCTCGTTGACCGAGAAGTGCTTGCCGATATCGCGGAGGGCGTCGAGGAACGAAATGGAGCGGAACCAGTCGTAGTTGTTGACGACCTCGAAGCCGCCGGGAACGCCCGCGAGCACCCGGGCGAAGATCTCGCGCTGGGCGGCGATGTTGGCGTCGACCACGTCGTCGGAGAGGAGGGTGCGCTCGGCGTCTTTCCCGGAGGGGTCGCCGATGCGGCCGGTGGCGCCGCCCATGAGCACGACGACGCGGTGGCCCGCGGCGGCGAATCGGCGGAGAAGCATCATGGGCACGAGGTTGCCGATGGTGAGCGAGTCGGCGGTGGGGTCGAAGCCGTTGTAGAGCGTGCGCGGCGAGGCGAGGTGGGCGCGGAGGGCGGCCTCGTCGGTGCACTGGTAGAGCTGGCCGCGCTCGCGGAGGTGGTCGAGCAGGTGCGTCATGCGGGCGAAGGATAGCGGGGGCTATCTCGCCGAGAGCATGGTGACGCGGGTGGCTGGGCCGATCCAGCTGAGGTCGGGCGCGTCGGGGAGCACGAGATGGTCGGGGTCGAGATCGGGGTTGGCCCGCAGCAGTGCGGCGAGGCGCGTGGGGCCGACGGGATCGGCGGCGCTGCGCGCGATCGGGGCGGGCGCTGGGCCGGGTGAGGGCGTGGGCGCAGGAGGCTGGGCGATCCAGAGCATGAGGGCCTGGACGATCACGAGGACGGCGGTGCCCGCGGCGAGGGTGGTGGTGCGGCGGCGGCGGAGGCCGGCGACGGCGCGGCGCAGCGGCGCCGCGGCCGCGGGTGGCGCGGCGGCGGCGGAGCGCTCGGCATCGCCCCAGCGGTCGAGAAGTTCGTCGAGGGGTTCAGGCATGGCGGACCAGTCTTTCTTCTACGGCCGTGGGGGCGGTGGTGGGCGGGGGGGGCACGGCGGGGGGTGCCGCTGTGGGAGAACGGGGGGTGTCTTGTG
>JACVCL010000171.1 GCA_016742075.1 Phycisphaerales bacterium | reverse complement strand
GGGTTGGGGGGTGGCGCTGGGGCAGGGGCTGGCGCCGCGGCAGGTGATGATGTTCGAAGTGAACCAGACGACGGCGTTCGGCACGTCGGTGTTTGTGGTGGGCGATCTGCCGGAGCTGGGGGGCAATTCGACGGCGAACGCGGTGAAGTTGTCGCCGGCGGCGTACCCGGTGTGGCGGGCGTCGGTGTCGCTGCCGGCGGGGCGGAGCTACTCGTATCGGTTCATTGCGCGGGCGGACGGGCCGGGGTTGCAGAATTCGGCGCCGGTGTGGTCGTCGGCGACGATGGCGGGGAGCACGGCGGAGCAGCCGCGGGCGACGCGGGGCAAGGCGCTGTGGCTGACGTGGAACATCGACCGTCCGGTGATGTGGTGGCGTCCGGCGTCGCCGACGAGCGGGGGTGCGTTCGCGTCGCGGGCGATGGAGTATTACGGGCCGGCGGTGGCGGGTCGGGCGGGGGAGAAGCAGTGGCTGGCGTGGGGGTTCCACATCGGCGGGGAGGCGTTTGACTTTTACTTCACGGACTCGAGCGGGAACTTCCGGTACCCGTCGAGCGGGACCTACTCGACGAACATGGACGGGGTGTTCGTGCAGGAGGGTCAGCTGTACTCGTACGTGCCGGCGGCGTCGGTGACGGGGGCGCGGCGCGACTACGACCCGGCCAACCCGCCGGCGATGTTCTCGAACCAGCTGAACCAGTGGCGGAACTACCGGGTGTTCCTGCCGCGGGGGTACGACCAGCACCCGGGGCGTCGGTACCCGGTGGTGTACATCCACGACGGTCAGAACATCTTCGACCAGGGGACGTTCGGGACGTGGAACGCGGCGGCGACGCTGTCGGGGCTGCAGGCGGGGGGCCAGATGCAGGAGGTGATCGCGGTGGGGCTGGACAACGTGGGGGACACGCGGCGGTCGGACTACTCGCCGCCGGGGGACAACAACGGGCGGGCGGATCAGTACGCGGGGTTCATCGTGAACACGGTGAAGCCGTTCATCGACGCGACCTACCGCACGCTGCCCGACGCGTGGAACACCGCGGCGCTGGGGAGCAGCATGGGGGGCGTGGTGTCGCTGTACATGGGGTATGACTGGAACGGCGTGTTCAAGCGCGTGGGGTGCATGAGCACGGCGTGGTGGTTGATCCCCACGTACACGGCGTACATCAAGGGGCAGCCGGGGCGGCCCGACCTGCGGGTGTACATGGACGTGGGCGACACGGGCTCGACCAGCGGCGGGAACAACAGCGACGGGTACTGGGATTCGTACGGCGTGCGCGACAACTTCGTGGAGGGGCTGGCGCCGAAGTACGCGCTGGAGGGGGCGTACAGGTTCCTCGTCGGGTTCGGGCAGAATCACAACGAGACGTCGTGGGCGGCGCGGCTGCCGGGGGCGCTGACGTTCATGTTCCCCGGCCAGGGCGAGCCCAACACGCTTTTGCGGACGATGTTCAGCCCGAGCTGGGACCTGAACACCGACAGCGCCATGACGATGGATGATCTGTACGAGCAGAACCGCTCGCCGCGGGACCTGAACTTCGACGGCGCGGTGGACCGGGGTGATAC
This sequence comes from Phycisphaerales bacterium, assembly GCA_016742075.1. Lineage (GTDB taxonomy): Bacteria > Planctomycetota > Phycisphaerae > Phycisphaerales > UBA1924 > JACVCL01. Next base: position 3,350 of record JACVCL010000171.1, on the reverse strand, counting down.
CGCGGTGCTGGCGGGTTTCCTGCGGCGGATTGAGGCGGCGGGGGTGGTGGCGGGGCGGTGACCCCCCCACTCCGGCACTGTTTTTCACTGTCGTCTCGCTCGATCCCTGACCGGGCAGGGTTCATCGGTGTCAGGGCCGACCCGTCGGCCGGGTGAGCGCGGCCGTCACCGGCGCCGCCACCATGAGCTCGGCGTCAGCGGTGCGATGAGTTGCCGGAAGTAGCCCTTGGGCATCGGCTCACGCAGCCCGAGCGACTGCGGCTCGTGATCGGGGCACACGTACGTGCCGAAGGCCAGATCCATCAGGGGCGAGATGTTCGCGTAGTTCCCGGCGTTCTGGTCGCGGTCGTGATGCCAGTGATGCAGCTCCGGCGCGCCGATGAACCACCGCAACGGCCCGATCGGCAGCCGCACGTTCGAGTGGATGTAGATCGCCCACAACCCCCGGAACGCCACGAGTCCGGCCAGCGTTTCGATGGGAAATCCGAGCACGAAGGGGGGCAGGTTGATCAGCGTCTGGGTGTAGATGCTGTCGAGCGGATGCTCCCTGTGCGCCGCCAGCCAGTCCAGATGCTCGCTGCTGTGATGCACCGCATGGAACCGCCACAGGAACGGGAAGTGATGCTGCGCCCGATGCCCCCAGTACACACAGAAATCGCTGAGCAGCACGACGATGAGCGCTTGCAGCCACCAGGGCAAGCCCGCGACTGCTTCCCGAAACCCCTCGGGCACGGCACCATCCACCCACCCGCGCACCGCCAGCAGCCCGGTGAGCACGAGCCCGCCCAACAAGAAGTACTGCCCGGCGAAGAACAGCACATCCGTGAACCACTCGGGCCGAAAAAACCGCTGACCCGGCCGAGCGGGGAACGCCCGCTCCAGGGGCCAGAACACCGCGATCAGAAACACGAAACTCAGCCCTGCCGAATACAGCAACATTGCTGGCGTCATGGTGCACCCGTCCGCGAGTCGTCTCGTTCGCGTCCAAAGACTACTTCTTCGGTTGCCCGGGCTTCCGCGGCGGCGGCACCGCCGGCTGCTGAGGCGGGCTCGGCACAATGGTGCCGAACTTCGATCCTGGCATCACAGCATACGGAGCCGGGGCGGGATCACCGAAGATCTGCTCCCGCTTGCTCCCGGGGAGCACGTTGGTGACGGGCGCCGGAACCTCGGGTGGCGCCGCATCGGCGGCGGTCGCGGCGTACTCGCCGGCCCTCGCCAACTCCGCGGCTGCCGCACGCGCCCGCGCACTTTCGCGGCTGCTCATCACTCGATACGTCACAAACGACCCCGCGAGCGCCGACGACACCGCCACGGCGGCGAGCGCCAGCCCTATCGACACGCCCGACCGCCCACCGCTCGGCACACGCTCATGTTCTTTCGGCTGCATCGGCGGCCCCTCTTTCACGCGAATACGCAAACGATAATACAGCACACCGGACGCTACGGTCCGCGTGTCCCCGATCCTGTACCCGTGGCCCGGCGAGCGGTTTCGTTTCACTCTCTCGGGCTGGCCTGGCCGAGCTGAAGTCGCGATCGCTCTGGGGCCGGGTTGCGCGGGGCGCTGCGGGGGCATTCCCCATCGTCAGGCCGACGCCACGCGTTGGCCTCCGAGCCGGCTGCGGCCGCGCCAAGGCGAAGACCAACGCCACCGAGAGCAGAGAGAACTCGGCGGTTTGTGGGGTGTGGCGCCGGGTGTAACCCCGTCGAGCGCGCGGGAACGCCCACTCGGGTCAGAACATCTCGCGGGCTCGCCGAGAGCGTTGAGGGTATTGGAATCGCGCGGCGGCCCATCCGCCGACACCGCACAGAGGCGGCGCTGGGCGTGGCACGCGGCCAGGGCGCTTGAATTCAGACTCAGTCACGACTTCTCGGCCGTGCTCGAGATGAGCCGCTGGCGAGGGAGTAGGCCAGCCGCCCCTGCCGGGTGCGCCGGCCACGAGAGCCATGGGATCGCCAAGGACTCCACGGGCGCGACCTGCGACACCGTCAGAAATCGAGAGACTTGTGAGGGGGGCCTACCTGCGCCTCCGGCGCATCGCGGCGACTCCGGCGAGTGCCAGCAGGCATGTGCTGGCCGGGGCGGGCATGAGGGTCACGCGCGTGGAGCTGTCGCCGGGGATCCACGTGGCGCCTCCGTCGATACTGAGTTCGGTGAAGACGTCGAAGAAGCTGTCGATGTGGAACAGCCCGCCGCCGATGTTGGTGATGGTGGTCTGCCCGGTCGAGGCGAGCGTGGGGCTTTCCCGGACCAAGAAGGGCCCAAACGGACTGGAGCCGCTGAGGTCCATCGCGAGCATCTCGGTGTTGAACGTGCCGGTGATGTTGCCGATCTTGTTGAACACGCGCGTGGTCACGGGGCCGCTGCCGGAGAAGGGCTGGAAGGGGCTGCCGTTCACGCTGATCATCCCGGTGAGCGAGGACTGGAACTGCTCCTGCTCGTCGGGGCCGAAGGGGATCCGGACCGCCGTGGCCGCGATGGGCTGGTGGATGATGTTCTGGAGCACGATGGTGAGGGCTGGGCCGTGGTACGTTGCGTGCACCTGGTCGGCCGTCCGGTAGTCGCCGGTGTCGGGGGGCAGGTTCGGATTCGGGGTGTTCACGCCCTGGGCGAGCGCGGATGACGCCGCGGCGCACACGAGGGACACCATCCCACCGATCGTTGCGAGACGCCCGCGCTGACTCATGGCTCTTCCTCCTCGAAGGCACGCTCGGCCCGCGCGAGGCCGGCTTCTGCCGGACCTCCGAACCGTTCGGGGGCGGCGCCGAGGCTGTGCCGACAGTGAGAGTGTACTTCAGCTTGACTCACAAGGATCTTGGAAATTGAACCTAAAGTGATTGGTGCCGGACCGGCGTTGATGCCGCGGCCGTGCGTCGGCAAGCCGCGGGAAAACCCGTGTTTTTGGCGTCGAAGTCGATAGGCATGCCATGGAGTGTTTCCGTCATTCCCTAAGAATGCGGCATGTCCGAGGAATGAGCATTTCGCCTGATTGCGACGGACCGGCGCACACGGTGGAACTGTGGCTGGGCCGGGATGGCCGAGCGGAGACGAGCAGGCCGAGGCCGGGGGCGGACCGGGGCCTGCCCGTGGCATCGGGCCGCGGAGTGGTTGGGGCGCAGCGTGGTGATCGGGACGCGGCGGCCGAGAGGGCGATGGCCGCGGGAGCGTGGCGGTTGCCGGGGAGTGTGGGGCGCGGTTTCGGGCGGGGTGCGACGCCGTCGAGCGCGCAGGAATGCCCCCCCTCGGACTCGAACCGAGAACCCGCTGATTAAGAGTCAGCTGCTCTGCCAATTGAGCTAGGGAGGCGACACCCGCCTGTGCGGGCGTTCCTGAGCAGAGAGTGTAGCCG
>JACVCL010000170.1 GCA_016742075.1 Phycisphaerales bacterium | reverse complement strand
TTCCCGGGTTCCTGTCGCGCGGGATCCAGATTGACGAGGCGACGCAGACGGCGGTGATCACCGGCGATGCGCGCGAGCCGGCGAACATGAACTGGCTGTACGCCGCGTTCTACTGCAACTGGCTGCATAACGGGAAGGACGGGTCGTCGTTCCAGGCGTTCCTTAGCGGGGCGTACGACCTTCGGCCGTGGTCGGTCGGCGGCCCGCTTCCGATGCGGCGGAACCCGGAGGCCAAGTTCTGGATCCCGAGCCTCGACGAGTGGACGAAGGCGACGTACTGGGACCCGAGCAAGAACGGGCCCGGGGTGGGTGGGTACTGGCGGTACCCGGGGATGAGCGATGTGCCGCTGGTGAGCGGCCCGCCCGAGGCGGGTGGGCAGACCAACACGATGTCCGGGCCACGGGCGGCGGGCAGCTACCCGGGCGTGCGGTCGCCCTGGGGCTTGCTCGATACGTCGGGGGGGGTCTCGGAATGGACGGAGACCGGTTTTGATCAGAGCCGGTACCTCCGTGGGTCTTCGTTCATCCTCGGAGGAGATCCGGCAAACCTTGATCGAATTGAAGGATTTCTAGGATCGTCTACATCGTCCGGCTCGTGGGTGGGCTTGCGCCTCGCGTCAATTCCCAGTCCGTCGGTGGTCTGTTTCGTCGCCATCGGCGGCTTGCTCGCCGTCGGAACACGAAGGAGATCGGTCCCATGCATTGGACGAAGCGTTATCTGATCGCGGCTATCGCGGCTTTGGCGTCGGTCTGTCTCGCACCGGCCACGTTCGCGCAGCCGACACTGCGCATCACTCCCAGCGTCAACGGTCAACCTCAGGGTGACTACCTCTCGGGATGGACGATCGATCTTAACCCGACGAACACCCCTGCCGGCGGGAACTTCACTATTCAGCTGATCGATCCGGACCTGACTCCGGGCGTCCGGCACACGATCAAGAGCATCCGCATCATGGGCGGCACCACGCCGCGTTCGATCACTCTGGATGTCTCCACGGCCCCAGGCTTTCCAGCGCCGGCCCTTGACCTACACGAGCTGAGCGTCAGTGGTTCGAACGTGTGCGTGAAGGCCGGCATCATCATCGACCTCGGCGAAACCGGCATCCTCGGCACTCCGATGGCCGCCGGGCCGCCGGCACCGAATCAGGTCATTCAATCGCACTCCTTCGCCGACAGGATCTTTGCGGGTGCTCTGACGACGCGCCTGGAGATTCTCCAGTCCCCCTTCTCCGGGTGTGTCTTGCCGGAAGATCAGACGGTGAAGAGAGTGACCTTGTCCGACGGCATCTACGCCTGGCCGCAGTCGCCGCCGCAGACACCACGGGCGGGCGTCATCAACAACTACGGCGGGCTGGGCACGATCGAGGTCGTCGGCCGCATCTTCCCGGCCGACGCGGCCGGCGCCGGGTGGGGCAGGGTGCGGATTGGGGATGGATTCCACGGGTTCCGCGGCGTCCGCCTGTCGGCGGACGCCGCTCCACCCGTGGCTACAGCCCGTCGCCCCTTCGGGGCGGGGAGCAGGGGACGATCGACGAGGGGCGGGTGGCTTGAAGCGGTGAGGCGCATGCCCGCTTTACCCGGGGTTGGAATGGGAGGGTGATGGGGGGGCCACCAATCTCGATTCCGATCGAGATTGGTGTCTTGGGAACAGCCCCTCGGTCGTGAGGTTCTTTGGGGGCGCGGGTGAAGAGTTGGGGGCGGACGCGGGGCGTTGCGCCGCACACCAATCCACCGTCGGAACTGCGGCTTGGTGGCTCCCCCCCCGCGGCCATCGCGTGGACACTCGGCGACCCGCCGGGGAGGGAGAGCCGTGGCGATCGACCCACCCGGCGCGTACGATCGGTGTCGACTCGCAATCGTGGAACCTTCGCCGGCAACGCCGTCAGGGCACCGGCCGTGGCCCGGTGCTTCGGGCTGCTCCCCAATCACCGGCGATCAAGCCACCCATCACTTTATGCTCAAGAAAAAATCAATTGTGCTTCTGTCAGGAGTACTTGTGGTCGCGATGGCTTTCACCTGCTTGTCAGCAGGACGCATCTTGTCGCCGGTCGTTCGCTGGTGGTATCAGTCATTCCGTGGTGCAGATCAATTGCACGCAACGGTGAGCCGACGAGACTGGTTGCTGTCCATTCGAGATTGCTGCGAGCGGTTCCAGGTGTCTCATGGGCGACTGCCTGGATCGGCTGAGGAGTTGCTGCTGTTCGACCCGGCGTGTGCGCAATGGATATACTATTGGCCGGAATGGTCCATCGAGTCGTACAAAAAGCCTAATTTTTCATTGTTTCATTCTGGTTCATTTGTTATTGTCATCGATGACCCGGGTCTCGACTGGCCCGGCGAGCCTGCTATCAATGGCCGTTCGCCCGCTAGCTGGGAGAAGGAGCGGTATGTGCTCACGAGCGACAATCAGGTCTATCTGCGCGAAGTGGTCATTGGATGCGGCGGACGCCAACCTGACCCGAAGCATCGGCAGTGATCATGCTGTGTCCAGAGGCGGGTGGCTTGAAGCGGTGAGGCGCATGCCCGCATTGCCCGGGGATGGAATGGGCGGGTGATGGGGTGGCCACCAATCTCGATTCCGATCGAGATTGGTGTCTTGGGAACGGCCCCTCGGGCGTGAGGTTCTTTGGGGGGCGCGGGTGAAGAGTTGGGGGCGCACGCGGGGCGTTGCGCCGGACACAAATCCGCCGTCGGATCGGCGTTTTGGTGGCACCCCGCGCGGCCATTGAGTGTACAGGTGGCCACCTGTCTTCGGTTTGGGAGCGCTACTGGCTCTCGAGCGCTCGGAGGCGCTGGGTCAGGTTCGATTTGTTCCAAACGTACCGTGGGTCATCCGGGGCGCGGTCGATGGCTCGGCGGAGGAGGTCGGCGGCGCGGCCGCGTTGGCCGGCGTGGGCGAAGGCGTCGGAGGTCTGGGCGAACACCTCGGCGTGCTGTTGGCGGTAGGCGTCTTGCAGGAACTGCTCCCAGGTGTTCGAGGCCGGGGCGGCTTCGAGTTGCTCGGCGCGGGCGATGGCCCGCTCGGCGAGGCCGAGGCGCAGGGCGGCGGACGACGGCGGGAGGGCCTCGACGAGATCGGCGAGGGCGGCGGGCTGGTCTCGGATGCCTTCGAGTTCGGCGGCGTGTGCGGCGACGGCGCGGGCGTCGGCCTCGCGGCCGAGTTGGGCGAGCAGGCTGACGCGGGTTCTCCAGGCCCACCACTGGGGCGCCATGCCGTCGGTGTGCGGCACGGGGATGGCGCAGGCGTCTTCGGTGAGGGCGAGGCGGGCGGGCTCGTCGCCGGGGCGGTTGGCGGCGAGGAACCGCTGGACGATGGCGCGGCTCCTGGCCGCGTCGGAGGCGAGGGCGTCGGCTTGAGCGCGGGCGGCGTCGAGATCCCAGCGGCCGGCGATGACCTGGTCGATGACCGGTGCGGCGTCGGCGGGGTGGCCCCACCAGGCGAGCCTGCCGTGTGCATCGATGACGGCCGAGCGGGGGAGGGCGGTGTCGCGGAGCGCGATGCGGTAGGCGCGGGCGGTGGTTTCGCGGTCGTCGATGGCGATGCGCAGGCCCGAGGTCACGCCCCACTCGGCCGCGCGGCGGGATGCGGTGCTGCGGATGCGGTCGGGGGTGTTGGCCTGGTCGACAGTGGTGAGCGCGATGGCGACGAGCGACTCGGGGTGCCGGCGCTGCGCCTCGGCGAGAAGGGGCATCGCCGCGATGCAGGGGCCGCACCATGTGGCCCAGAACTCGATGACGTGGACGCGGCCGGAAAGGCTGGTGGCGGGCTGGCCGGCGATCCACGCGGAGACGGCGATCGGGGGGGCCGGGTCGCCGATGCGGAGCGTCGGGGTCTGGGCCCGCTCGTGGGGGGTCATGATGAGCGTCGGCGGGCCTGGGCGGCAGCCGGTCGAGAGCAGCAGGCCGGGGAGCGAAGCGAGCGCGGCGAGCGTGAAGAGCAGGGCGGGGATCGTCGGCGGTCTGGGCATGGGGCGCCTCAGACGGCGGCGCCGATGGTGTTGATGCCGCAGTCGACGTAGACGTTCTCGCCGGTGACGCCGGCGGAGAGGTCGGAGAGGAGCCAGACGGCGGCGCCGCCGACGTCGGCGCCCTCGACGTTGCGGCGGAGGGGGGCGAACCTGGGGGTCTGCTCGAGCATGGTGTCGATGCCGCCGACGGCGGAGCTGGCGAGGGTGCGGAGGGGCCCGCCGGAGATGGTGTTGACGCGGATGCGGTGCTGGCCGAGGTCGGCGGCGAGGTAGCGGGCGGTGCACTCGAGGGCGGCCTTGGCGACGCCCATGACGTTGTAGCCGCTGACGACCTTCTCGGCGCCGTAGTAGCTCATGGCGAGGATGCTGCCGCCGCCGGAGTCGCGCATGAGGGGGGCGGCGGATCGGGCGAGGCCGAGGAGGGTGTAGGCGGAGATGTCGACAGCGCCGAGGTAAGCGGCGCGGGGGGTTTCGATGAACTTGCCGGGGGCGAGCCACTGGCGGTCGGCGAAGGCGATGGAGTGGATGAGGAAGTCGAGGCGGTTGTGGGCCTTGGCGTAGGCGGCGAGGGCGGTGTCGATCTCGGCGTCGTTCGCGGCGTCGAGGGGGAAGAGCCAGGGATCGGAGACGCCCAGGGCCTCGACGGCGCGGCGGGTGCGGCGCTCGTTCTTCTCGCCGGGCAGGTGCGTGAAGGCGCAGCGGCCGCCGTGCTTGAGGATCGACTCGGCGATGAACCAGGCGTACGACCGCTCGTTGGCGATGCCGACGATGAGACCGGATTTTCCTGCGAGGAGGGCCATATGGGGTGTTCCTTTGCGGAGGGCGGAGAAGCCAGCGGACGCGGCGGGGCCTGGGGCACTGTACGGGCGGGCGGGGCGGAGGGGAGGAAAAAAAAGCGGGCGGCTCAAGGAGCCGCCCGCCGCGCTCGTCGTCATCATGGACGAACCACCAACGCGCGTCGATCAGCGCTTGTCGCGGGTGATCTCCG
>JACVCL010000169.1 GCA_016742075.1 Phycisphaerales bacterium | reverse complement strand
CCCCCGCCCTCCCCCAGCACACGCAAACGCCTCCAACGCCCCTCAACGCCCCCGGCCGCCCGACCGCCGGCCGCCATCCCCGCTACGCTCCACACACACCCGGTGAGGTGGCCGAGCGGCTGAAGGCGCCGGTCTTGAAAACCGGTGTGCCCGTCAGGGCACCGCGGGTTCGAATCCCGCCCTCACCGCTTCCGCCCGCGCCCGCGCCCCCCGCCGCGCACCCCCGAAATCCGGACCCCGCACATTCTGCGCGTCACCCGCGGCCGTCCCGCGCGCCGACCGGATAACACCCAACCTTCACACTGTCACCGCTACACTCTCCGCCCGTTCGTGTCGGGCGGAATTCCGGCCGATCATGGCGATCCGGCCCGGCGGTTCCTCCGGGCGTTGTCCCGTTGATCCCAGGCCCTGACGGGCCGCTTTCCAGGCGGTGCGCCGAATGAAGCGTCTTGTCCTCGGTCTCAACTCGGCCCACCCCGACGCCGCGGCCGTCCTCGCCGACGAGCGCGGCATCGTCGCCGCCATCGCCGAGGAACGCATCAACCGCATCAAGCACTGCGCCGTCTACCCCCGCCAGGCCATCGAAGAGGTCCTCCGCATCGCCGGCGCCTCCATCTCCGACGTCACCGATGTCGCCGTCGCCCGCGACCCCCGCGCCAACCTCCGCTCCAAGCTCGCCTTCATCGCCAGGAATCCGCGCGTCGGGCTGAACCTCGCCAAGGTTCGACTGGGCGTCCAGAAGGGCGCCAAGACCGTCGCCGCTGTCGCCGCCGAAGAGCTCGGCGTCCGCCAGGCCCTCATCAAGGCCCAGCAGCACAACGTCGAGCACCACCTCGCCCACATCGCCAGCGCCTTCTACTGCTCCGGATTCGACCAGGCCACCGGCGTCAGCGTCGACGGCTCGGGCGACTGGTGCAGCGTCATGATCGCCCGGTGCCGCGGCAACAGCATCGAGGTGCTCCACCGCACCCACCCGCCGCACTCGCTGGGCATCTTCTACAGCACCATGTGCATCTTCATGGGCTTCAACAAGTTCGGCGAGGAATACAAGGTCATGGGCCTCGCCGCCTACGGCAACGACGTCTACGCCGAGCAGATGAAGAAGCTCGTCAAGTGGGACCCCAAGCGCGGCGTCGTGCTCAACCGCGAGTACTTCACCGCCTACGCCAAGGTCTTCTCCGAAGACGAACGCCACTTCAAGACCACCGCCGACTCGGGCGAGATCATCATGCCCGACATGCACTCCCCCAAGATGGCCGACCTCTTCGGCCCCCCGCGCAAGCGCGGCACCCCCCTCACCGAGCGCGAGAACAACCTCGCCGCCAGCATCCAGGCCCAGTTCGAACGCGTCTACCTCGAGATGCTCCAGGACGCCATGGCCCGCTGCGGCTCCCGCAATCTCGTCATGGCCGGCGGCTGCGCCCTCAACGGCGTCGGCAACGGCAAGCTCGTCATGCAGGGCCTCTGCGACCGCATCTACATCCACCCCGCCGCCGCCGACGACGGCACCGCCGCCGGCGCCGCCCTCCAGGTCCTCCACGGCGTCCACAAGGCCCCGCGCACAGGCCAGGTCGACTCGGCCTACTTCGGCACCGGCTGGACCGACGACCAGATCGCCAGGGACGCCCAGGAGGCCTCCGCACGCCTGGGCCTGAAGTTCACCCGCCTCTCCCGGCAAGACCTACTCAACACCGCCGTCGACGCCCTCTGCCAGGGCCGCATCATGGGCTGGTTCCAGGGCCGCGAAGAGTGGGGCCCCCGCGCCCTCGGCAACCGCTCGATCATCTGCAACCCCTCCTGGCCCGACATGAAGGCCATCCTCAACGCCCGCATCAAGAACCGCGAGGCCTTCCGCCCCTTCGCCCCCGCCATCCTCTTCGAGCGCCTCACCGACGTCTACGACGGCTCGGCCGAAGTCCCCTTCATGAACATCGTCTACACCACCAAGCCCGCCTGGCGCCAGCGCCTCTCCGCCGTCACCCACGAGGACCAAACCGGCCGCGTCCAGACCGTCAAGCGCTCCCAGAACGACCTCTACTACGACCTCATCAAGACCTTCGGCGACCGCACCGGCGTGCCCGTCCTGCTCAACACCAGCTTCAACGAGAACGAGCCCATCGTCCACACACCGGCCCAGGCCATCGCCTGCTTCGCCCGCACCAAGATGGACTGCCTCGGCATCGGCTCCTTCTGGGTCGAGAAGCCGCGAGAGCTCGCCGACAAGGCGCAGATCATCGGCGAGAACTGAGGAACCCGCCGCCATGCAGACCCGCCCGCTGGGCGCCAGCGACCTCCGCCTCTCCGTGCTCGGCTTCGGCTGCGCGCCCGTCGCCTCACGCGCCACCGCCCGCGAGTCCGAGGCCGCCATCCGCGCGGGCCTCGACGCCGGCATCACCTACTTCGACACCGCCGACATGTACGGCCTCGGCGGCAGCGAGAAGACCCTCGCCCGCGTCCTCGCCGGACGCCCCGACCGACCCGTCGTCGCCACCAAGTGCGGCTACACCTTCTCCGCCAAGCTCAAGGCCGTCGCCTTCCTCAAGCCGATCCTCCGACCCCTCGTCCGACGCCTCAAGGGCGTCAAGGCCGGCGCCGCCAGCGTCATGGCCTCGCAGCGCTCGCAGAACTTCGACCCCGCCTACATCCGCGCCTGCGTCGACGCCAGCCTCGCACGCCTGGGCTTCGACCGCATCGACCTCTTTTACCTCCACGACCCGCCCCTCGACGTCATCCGCCGGGGCGCCGCCCTGGCCACCCTCCGCGAGCTCAAGGCCGCCGGCAAGCTCCGCCACATCGGCCTCTCCGGCGAGGCCTCCGTCGCCGCCGCCGCCCTCCAGACCCCCGGCCACGGCATGTCGGCCGTCCAGGTCGCCATCGGCCCGCTGAACCAGGAGGCCGTCTCGTCGGTCCTCCCCTTGGCCCGCGCCCAGGGCGTCGGCGTCGTCGCCGGCCAGCCCTTCTCCAACGGCCGCCTGTTCTCCAGCGAGACCTTCGCCTCCGCCCTCCGCCAGCGCGGCCTCCCCACCGATCCGCGCTCCATGGCCTCCGTCGCTCTCCGCTTTGTCCGCGACCTCGACGGCGTCACCAGCGTTCTCTGCAGCATGATGCGCCCCGAGAACCTCCGCACCAACGCCGCCGCGGCCGACGGCCCCGCTCTCACGAGCGCCGAGCGCGACGCCGTGCTCTCCCTGGCGGGCCCGGAGCGCCGCTGAATGCTCGTCGACGCCCGGACCCTGCCGGACGGGGCGGAACTCCGGGCCGACGTCACCATCGTCGGCGCCGGGGCCGCGGGCATCGTCCTCGCCCTCGAACTGGCCCGCGCCGGCAAAACCGTCAGCCTCATCGAGAGCGGCGCCCCCGGCTTCAACCCGCGCGCCCAGGCCCTCGCCGACGCCCTGATGGACCCCGACGTCCACCCCCCCATGAGCGAGTGCACCCGCCGCCAGGTCGGCGGCACCTCCGTCATCTGGGGCGGACGCGTCGTCCCCTTCGACCCCGCCGACTTCGACGACCGCCCCTACATGCCGCACTCGAAGTGGCCCTTCACCTACGACCACATCCGGCCCTACTTCGCCGGCGTCGGCCGCTACCTTCGCTCGGGAGATCCGATCTTCGACATCCGCGACGTCCCCGGCGTCGCCCAGCACGCCATCGTCCCCGGCCTGCCCGACGGCGACGTCCAGTCGTCCCAGCTCGAGCGCTGGTCGGTCGTCAGCTTCGGCGCCCTCTACGCCCGCGAACTGCGCCAGTCGCGATCGATCACCGTCTACCACGGCCTCACCTGCACCGCCGTGCTCGCCGCGGCCGGCGCCCGGCGCACCGACGGCCTCACCGCCCGCACCTTCTCCGGCGCCCGGGTCACGATCCGGGCCGGTGTCACCGTCCTCGCCGCCGGCGGCCTCAACACCACGCGCCTGCTGCTGAACTCCGATCAGAACCACCCCGGCGGCATCGGCAATCACTCCGGGATGCTCGGCCGCTTCTACACCGGCCACATCTCCGGCCGCATCGCCGAGGCCCGCTTCAGCACCCCGCCCGAAAGAACCGTCTTCGGCTTCGACCGCGACCCCGAGGGCGTCTACCTGCGCCGCCGCTTCACCTTCACCCGCCAGTGCCTCCACAAGGAGCACCTCAGCAACACCGCCGTCTGGCTCGTCAACCCCGACATCTGCGACCCCGCCCACGGCAACGGCGTCCTCAGCTTCGCCTACCTCGCCCTCAGCTCGCCCCTCGGCCGGTTCCTCGCCTCCGAGGCCATCCGCAAGGCCACCATCAAGGGCGATGTTCAGGGCACCCCCGCCCAGCACATCTGGAACATGCTCCGCGATTTCCCCCGAACCGCCGCCTTCATCCCCACCTTCGGCTACAAGCGCTACCTCGCCTCCCGCAAGGTCCCCGGCTTCTTCCAGTACAGCCGCTCGAACACCTACCCGCTGCACTACTTCGCCGAGCACGCCCCCAACCCCGACAGCCGAGTCACTCTCACCGACGACCGCGACGAACTGGGCATGCGCCGCATCCGCATCGACATGCGCTACACGCAGCAGGACTTCGACAGCGTCCTCCGCGCCCACCGCATCATCGACGAACACCTCCGCCGCCACGGCAAGGGCGAGCTCCGCTACGTCGTCCCCGACCCCGCCGCCTACGTCGCCTCGCACCTCGGCGACGGTTACCACCAGTGCGGCACCACCCGCATGAGCGAACGCCCCGAACATGGCGTCACCGACCCTCAGGGCCGCGTCCACGGCCTCGACGACCTCTACATCCTCTCAAGCAGCACCTTCGTCACCTCCAGCCAGGCCAACTCCATGTTCATGATCCTCGTCCTCGCCCTCCGCATGGCCGAGCATCTCACCGCCGCCCGCCACGCCTGACGAGCACCCGACAGCTCGGCAGAACTAGGGAAACGACCTACCCGCCGCCGACCCCCCAAGCCGCCGCGCGGGCGCGGAGGGCCCGGGGCCCGGGACCCCCCCCCGTCCCCCCGGGACCCGGCCGCACTG
>JACVCL010000168.1 GCA_016742075.1 Phycisphaerales bacterium | reverse complement strand
CCGCCGCCATCGACGGGCCCGACGGCGCCCAGGGCATGCCCGCCGAACTGCGCTGGAACGACACCAGCCCCGCGTGGAACCTGCCGGGGCAGAAGCTGCTGCTCACCGGGACCATCTACCAGCCCGACGGCCGCACCCCGGCGAGCGAGGTGATCCTGTACTACTACCAGACCAACACCGAAGGCCGGTATCAGCACAGGCCCGATGAGCCGCGCAGCATGCCACCCAACGAACTCGGGCAGACGCACGGCTTCATCCGCGGCTGGGTCCGCACCGGGCCCGACGGCCGGTACGCCATCTCGACCACCAGGCCCGGCGCGTACCCGACGCGCGATGCGCCGGCGCACGTCCACGCCACGATCACCGAGCCCGGCGGCGCCACCTACTACATCGATGACTGGGTCTTCGACGACGACCCGCTGCTGACCTCGGCCGCGCGCGGGCGTCTCGAGAACCGCGGCGGAAGCGGCGTTGTGCGCCTGGCCCGCCGCGGCGACCTGCTCGTCGGCGAGCGCGACATCGTCCTCGCCCGCAACATCCCCGGCCACGCCGCCGCGCAGCCCGACACGGTGCCCTCGGGCCGGGCGATCGGCGACGACGTCCCGTCGTTCATCCCGTTCCACGCCTGGGGCCCCGACCGGGGCACGCGCGCCTGCCCCGTGTGCAAGTACGGCTGGTACCACGGCATCCTGTACTTCGTCGGCACCGATCCCGACTGGTCCGAGGTCCGCGCGTGGCTCGCCTTTCTCGAGGCCGAGAGCGCCCGGCGCCCGGACCGCCTGAAGGTCTACTTCGTGTACGGCAACCCGCGCGGGTACGCCGAGCCCGTCCGGCGGCGCGAGCTCGAGGCCCTCGGCGCCGGCCTCGGCCTCGAGCGCGTCGCCCTCACCTTCGTTCCCTCGCTCACCGACCGCGAGTCGGAGGTCAACCTCAACCGCATCAACCCCCGGCTCGCCAGCACCTTCATCGTCTACCGGCGCACCCGCATCATCGGCAAAGCCGCAGACCTCGCGCCCACCCCCGGGAACTTCCGGTGGATCACCGACCAGCTCGACCGGACCGCCAACGAGTACTTCGACCTCCCGAAAGCGCCCGCGCCGGAGGCGCCCTGACCGCGCCCCGCGTCCGGCGCCCCGGCCCACCCCACCGCCCGCCCCCGTTCGCACCCCGTTCGCAGCACCCCGCCCCACTTCGAGGCGGGTTTCTCATTGCCCCGGCCCCGCCGCGGCGCATGATGAACACTGACGCGGCGGGGGGCGTCGGCGCACCGCGGTCCGAGACACCGGCCCACCGGCGCTGTGCGCGTGTGCGGTCCGTGCCAGGAGAAGAAACATGTCCCCCGCGAAAGCGCTCGCCGCGCTCGTCGTGATGCTGTGCCCATCGGCCGCCGCCCTGGCCCAGGGCGGCCCCGGCGTGGTCGCGCCCGCCACGCCCGGCCTCGCCGGCGAGAACATCATCCCCATCCACACCGGCACCATGGCCTACTGCGTCTCCGACTTCGGCTGGAGCGACACCTGGCTCATCCCCGACATGATGGTCTACGACCCCGCCCGCGACGCCCTCAGCGGCGACGACGCGGTGAACCTCCGCTTCAGCGTCGGCGGGGTCGTCGCCTCGGGCAACGGCTGGCTCACGCCCAGCATGGACGCCGGCGCCCTCCACGCCTCGTACGCCACCGGCTCGCCCTGGCGCATGGTCGTCCCCGTCGACTGGATCGGCGGCGGGCCCATGGGCACCTCCATCACCCGCTCGGTCATCACGCACCCCGTCTACGGCCTCAACATCCAGATCACCACCTCCGCCTTCGGCAACGTGATGAGCCAGACCTACGACATCACCAACCTCGGCTCCCGGCCCGTCGAAGACATCGTCCTCTCCGATTACTTCAACTACCACCCCAACGGCTCGATCCTCGGCGCCGCCTCCACCGGCATCGCCCGCTACCTCGGCGGCGCCCTCTTCTTCACCAGCGGCACCGGCGTTCCCACCCTTTCCGACGCCGTGATGTCCGGCAACCGCCCCGACTCGGCCCACATGGTCGGCACCCCCGCCGCGGTCATCGCCGCCCTCGAAGCCGGCGCCCTCACCGGCGCCGACGGCCCCTTCGGCCCCGCCGACGCCGCGGGCGCCATCGCCTGGCCCCTCGGCACGCTCCTCCCCGGCGACTCGGCCTCCTTCACGCTCACCAAAATCATCCCCGCCCCCGCCACCCTCACCCCGATGGCCCCGCTCGCACTCGCCCTCATCCGCCGCGCCCAGCGCCCCCGGCCCCCCACCCCCCCCCCCCACCCCACCGCACCCCCTCCACCCAGCCACCCCGCCGGCGCGCCGGGAGCCGGGTGTGTTCGCGGCATGATCCGGCTCACGGCCCCGGCGCGCATGAACCGGGTGGTCCTCTTGGCGGGCTTCCGTATCGTGCACCACCGATGAGCACCGACTACGAACGGGTCCGGCTCGCCATCGCCTACGTGCAGGCGAACGTGCACCAGCAGCCCACGCTGCGGGATATCTCGCGGCACGTGGGACTGAGCGCTCCGTACCTTCAGCGGGTGTTCCGCCGCTGGGCGGGTGTGAGCCCGAAACGGTTCCTGCAGTTTCTGAGCAGCGACCGGGCCAAGCAGCTGCTCCGCGGGTCGGCGTCGGTGCTCGACACGGCGTTCGCGGTGGGCCTCAGCGGCCCCGGCCGCCTGCACGACCTGGTTGTCGCCGCCGAGGCCGTGACGCCCGGCGAGTACTCGCGGGCCGGCCGCGGGCTGGCCATCGGCTACGGGCTGCACGACTCGCCCTTCGGGCGCTGCCTGATCGCGGCCACCCCGCGGGGCATCTGCGCGCTGCGCTTCACCGCGCACCCCCGCGGCGCCGATGAGATCGACGAGCTGCGCGCCGAGTGGCCCATGGCGTCGATCCGCGCCGATCAGACCGGCACCGCGGCGCTCGCCCGGGCCGTGTTCGCCGGTCGGCCCGCGGGGCGCATCCTGCTGCACCTGCGGGGCACGAACTTCCAGCTGAAGGTCTGGGAAGGCCTGCTGCGCATCCCCGACGGCTGCGCGCTCTCGTACCAGGATCTGGCCCGGCGCCTGGGCGTGCCCGACGCCGCCCGCGCGGTGGCCGGCGCTGTCGGCGCCAACCCCGTCGGCTACCTCATCCCCTGCCACCGCGTGCTGCGGTCCACCGGTGCGCTCGGCGGCTACCGCTGGGGCGAAGACCGCAAGGCCATGATGCTCGCCCGCGAGATGGCCCGGCCCGGCCCGCGCCGGGAGCACCCCGAAACCGCCCCCGGAGCCCACCGTGACTGACCCCACGCTGCCCGCCCTCCGCCGCGCCTTGCACCACGCCGAGCGGTATCTCGCCGGTCTGCCCGACGGCCCCGTGGCCGCGTCGGTTTCGGGCGAGCAGCTGCGGTCGCGCTTGGCCGTGGCGCTCGGCGACGAGGGCGTTGACCCCCAGCGCGTGATCGACGATCTGGCCGCGGCGGCCGAGGGAGGCCTGCTGCGCAGCGGCGGCGGCCGGTTCTTCGCGTGGGTCATCGGCGGGGCGCTGCCCTCGGCCGCCGCGGCCGACTGGCTCGCCTCGGTGTGGGATCAGAACGCCGCGCTCCACGCGTGCAGCCCCGCGGCGTGCGTGGCCGAGGAGGTCGCCGGGGACTGGCTGAAGGACGTGCTCGATCTTCCGCGCCAGTCATCGTTCGCCTTCACCAGCGGGTGCCAGATGGCGCACTTCGTCGGTCTCGCCGCCGCGAGGCACGCCGTGCTGCGCGCCGCGGGCTGGGATGTCGAGGACCAAGGCCTCTGCGGCGCGCCGCCGGTGCGCATCCTGGTCAACGCCCATCGGCACGCCTCGGTCGACCGCGCGCTGCGGTACCTCGGCATCGGCCGCCGGGGCATCGAGCCCCTGGAGACCGACGCCCTCGGCCGCGTGCGCCAGCGGGCCCTCTCGGCGGCTCTGGAGCAGCGGCGGACGCCGACCGTTCTCGTGCTGGGCGCCGGCGAGATCAACACCGGCTCGTGCGACGACTTCGCCGGGCTGATCCCCATCGCCCGCGATCACGGCGCCTGGGTGCACGTCGACGGCGCCTTCGGCCTCGTGGCGCGGGCCAGCCGGTCGGCCCGCCCGCTGCTCCGCGGCGTCGAACTCGCCGACAGCTGGGCCACCGACGGGCACAAGTGGCTCAACGTGCCCTTCGACTGCGGCGTCGCCATCGTGCGCGACGCCGCGGCCCACCGCGCCGCCATGAGCATCCGGGCCGACTACATCGCCCCCACCGACTCCGCCCACGACCCCATCGACTGGACCCCCGAGTGGTCGCGGCGGGCCCGGGGCTTCGCGGTCTACGCCGCGCTGCGGGAACTCGGACGCCTGGGCCTCGAGAGGATGGTCGACCGAGCCTGCCGCGCCGCCCGCGCGCTGGTCGACGGGCTGGGCGCCCTCCCCGGCGTCAGCGTCATCGCCGCCCCGACCCTCAACCAGGGCCTCGTCCGCTTCCTCGACCCGAGTCCCGACGCCCGCGAAGCCGATCACGACGCCCGCACCGACCGCGTCATCGCCGCGATCAACGCGACCGGCGAGGCCTTCTTCAGCGGCACCACCTGGCACGGCCGGCGGGCCATGCGCGTGAGCGTCGTGAACTGGCGCACCGGCGATCATGAAGTCGCCCGCACGCTGGCCGCCTGCGAGCGGGCCCTGCGATCGGCCGGCCCTCACACCACCGCCGGAGCCTGACCCCGTGCGCACACCCCCGCAGCCCGCCGCCCCAATGACCCCCGCACCCGCCGGTGCCCGCCCGCGATCGGCCGCCGGCCTCGCGGCGGCACTCGCCCTGCTCGGCGTGCTCGCCGCCGCCTGCACCGGGCGAGACGCGGCCGATCGGCCCTCGCCACGCCCGCCCGCCCCGGGCACCGCCGCCATCGACGGGCCCGACGGCGCCCAGGGCATGCCCGCCGAACTGCGCTGGAACGACACCAGCCCCGCGTGGAACCTGCCGGGGCAGAAGCTGCTGCTCACCGGGACCATCTACCAGCCCGA
>JACVCL010000167.1 GCA_016742075.1 Phycisphaerales bacterium | reverse complement strand
GTCTACGCCGGCGTGCTCGACATGATCGGCCGCACGCCGATGATCGAGCTCCGCCGGCTCGACACCGGCCCCTGCCGCCTCTTCGGCAAGCTCGAGCTGCTCAACCCCGCCGGCTCGATCAAGGACCGCATCGGCCTCTCGATGATCCTCGGCGCCGAGCGCGCCGGCAAGCTCAACCCCAGCGCCGATCCGCGCCCCACCATCATCGAGGCCACCGCCGGCAACACCGGCCTGGGCCTGGCCCTCGTCGCCCGCCAGCGCGGCTACGAGATGAAGGTCGTCGTCCCTGACAAGATGTCGCAGGAGAAGATCCAGCACCTGCGCGCCATGGGCTGCGAGGTCATCCTCACCCGCTCCGACGTC
The DNA here is from genome assembly GCA_016742075.1 of Phycisphaerales bacterium. Lineage (GTDB taxonomy): Bacteria > Planctomycetota > Phycisphaerae > Phycisphaerales > UBA1924 > JACVCL01. The sequence goes on along the minus strand of JACVCL010000167.1, from coordinate 4,699 downwards.
CACAAGGGACACCCGGAGTACTACCACGACGTCGCCGAGCGCCTCGCCCGCGAGATCCCCAACAGCTTCTACGCCAGCCAGTTCACCAACCGCGACAACATCCAGGCCCACTACGAGACCACCGGCCCCGAGATCTGGGAGCAGCTCGCGCCCTTCGGCGGCGTTGACGCCGTGGTGCTCGGCGTCGGCTCGGGCGGCACGCTCTCGGGCGCCGGCCGCTACCTCCGCGAGAAGAACCCCGACCTCAAGATCGTCCTCGCCGACCCCACCGGCTCCATCCTCTGGCCGCTGGTCAACGAGGGCCGCACGGTCACCGCCGGGCCGTGGCTCATCGAGGGCATGGGCGAGGACTTCGTGCCCGAGGTGTGCGACCTCTCGCTGGTCAGCGAGGCCATCCCCGTCTCCGACGGCGAGGCCTTCTTCGCCGCCCGCGAGCTGCTGGCCCGCGAGGGCATCCTCGCCGGCTCCTCCACCGGCTGCCTGCTCCACGCCGCCAAGGTCTGGTGCCGCCGCCAGACGCGCCCCATGAACGTCGCCACCCTCATCTGCGACTCGGGCGCCAAGTACCTCTCCAAGTTCTTCAACGACTTCTGGATGATCGACAACGGCTTCATCAAGCGCGAGCGCACCAACACCCTCAAGGACCTCATCGCCCGTCGCCATAGCGACAAAGAGGACTACACCCTCTCCGACGTCGATCCCATCAAGCAGGCCATCAAGCGCATGCAGATGTACGGCGTCTCGCAGATGGTCGTCACCGACCGCGACGACCGCGTCGTCGGCATCATCGACGAGAGCGACATCCTCCTTGCCGTCACCACCGACCCCAAGGCCTTCGAGCGCCCGGTCTCCGACTTCATGACCCGCCGCCTGGAGACCATCCGCCCAGAGGCGCCCATCTCCGACCTCATGCCCATCTTCCGTGCCGACCGGGTCGCCATCGTCGTCGACGCCGCCGGCGCCTACCACGGCCTGATCACCAAGATCGACTTCATCCACTACCTCCGCGGCCAGTTGCCGCAGTAACCCGCCCCGCGGTCCGGGTGAAGACCCCGATCGCAGGCGGATCGGATCGGCGGATTGAAGGAGTAGGGGGGGTGGAGTCGGGGGATGGGGGGGAGAGAGGCGCGCCATGCACGAGTCTGCCAACCACAAGCCGGCCACCAAGGTCATCCACGCCGGGCAGCACCCCGAGCCCGTCACGGGCGCGGTCATGCCGCCGATCTTCACCTCCAGCACCTACGTGCAGGAGTCACCCGGCAAGCACACCGGCTTTGAGTACAGCCGCTCGCACAACCCCACCCGCTACGCGCTCGAGCGCATGGTCGCCAAGCTCGAGGGCTCCCGCATCGAGGAGCACCAGGACCCCTCCTGCGGCGGCTTCGCCTTCGCCTCGGGCCTGGCCGCCATCAGCACCTGCCTCGAGCTGCTCGACGCCGGCGACGAGCTGGTCGCGATGGACGACCTCTACGGCGGCACCAACCGCCTGTTCTCCCGCGTCCGCGCCCGCTCGCAGGGCCTGAACATCCGCTACGCCGACCTGGCCGACATCGGCGAGCTCGAGCGCGCTCTCACGCCGCGCACCAAGATGGTCTGGGTCGAGACGCCCACCAACCCGACCCTCAAGCTCGTCGACCTCCGGGCGGTCGTGAAGGCCGTGCGGGCCCGCGCCCCGGGGGCCCTGGTCTGCTGCGACAACACCTTCGCCTCGCCCATCAACCAGCGCCCACTCGAGCACGGCTGCGACATCGTCATGCACTCCTCAACCAAGTACATCAACGGCCACTCCGACGTCGTCGGCGGCCTGCTGGTGTGCTCCGACCTCAAGCTCTGCGAGCGCCTCCGCTTCCTGCAGAACGCCGTTGGCGCCGTGATGGGCCCCTTCGACGCCTACCTCACGCTCCGCGGCGTAAAAACCCTCGCCGTCCGCATGGCCGCCCACAACGCCTCGGCCATGACCATCGCCCGCCATCTCGAGAAGCACCCCGGCGTCGAGCGCGTGGTCTACCCCGGCCTGCCCTCCCACCCCCAGCACGCCCTGGCCCGCTCGCAGATGGACGGCTTCGGCGGCATGATCACCTTCTTCATCGCCGGCGGACTCGAGCCCGCCCGGCGCTTTCTCGAGAGCGTCCGCATCTTCGCCCTCGCCGAGAGCCTCGGCGGCGTCGAGTCGCTCATCGAGCACCCCGCCATCATGACCCACGCCAGCGTGCCCCCCGCCACCCGCGAGAAGCTCGGCATCGGCGACGGCCTCATCCGCCTCTCGGTCGGCATCGAGGACCCCGACGACCTCATCGCCGACCTCGACCGCGCCTTCGCCCTCGCCCACGCCGGGCGCTCCCCCGCCGCGGCGACCCGATAGACTCGCGGTCGTGACCGATATCTTCGACAGACAGCGTCTGCCGGCCCCGGTTGCCGAGTTTCTGAGAGACTCGAACCCTTGGTGGGAAGGCAAGCCCGGGCCGGTCCAGCCGTCATACCGCCGCTGGGCGTTCGGAACGCTCCTGAAGCGCCTCCGACAAGGCCCGGCTTCGATCACCGTCATCCGTGGCCCCCGGCAGGTCGGCAAGACCACGCTCCAGCAGCAGCTCATCCGGACGCTGATCGACGAGGAACGCGTCGAGCCCCAGAGGATCTTCCGCGTCCAGTTCGACGAGTTGCCGTCGCTCCGCGGGCTCGACGACCCCGTCCTCGCGCTCTCTCGATGGTTCGAGAACCGCGTGCTCGGGGCGACGTTCAACGAACGTGCCCACGAGGGTCGGCCGGCGTTTATCTTCCTCGACGAGGTGCAGAACCTTCCCGAATGGGCGCCTCAGGTCAAGGCTCTGGTCGACCACCATTCGGTCAGGGTGCTCGTCACCGGCAGCTCGGCCCTGCGGATCGAGGCCGGCCGCGACAGCCTCGCCGGTCGCATCTCGTCGATCGAGCTGGGCCCTCTTGTGCTCAGAGAGGTCGCCGGCCTCCGGTTCGCCGTTCATCTCGACCCTTTCCTTCCGGAAAACGGGCTTGAGCCTCTTCTGCGGCACGAATTCTGGCGTGACCTCCAGGCCCACGGGGTCCGCCAGTCAGATGTGAGAGACCGCGCCTTCGAAGCATTCGCCGAGCGAGGCGGCTATCCGATGGCTCAGACCCGCGCCGACGATCGCTGGCCCGCCGTCGCCGAGCAACTCAACGAGACCGTGGTCAAGCGCGCGATCGAGCACGACCTCCGCATGGGCGAGCGCGGCAAGAAGCGGGATTCTCAACTGCTGGAAGAGGTCTTCCGGCTCGCGTGCCGCTATGCCGGGCAGAGCCCGGGCGCCCCCGTCTTCGTGCCCCAGGTACGCCAGGCTCTCAGCGCCGACGTCGGATGGACGCGGCTGCTCGCGTACCTCAAGTTCCTCGACGGCGCGATGCTGCTCAAACTCGTCGAGCCCCTTGAGCTTCGACTCAAGCGCCGCCGTGGCGCCGCGAAGATCTGTCTCTGCGATCACGCTCTGCGGGCGGCTTGGCTCCAGGAACAGGTTCCCCTCACCGCCCCCGCCCTGGCGTCGGCCATCTGGGCCGGCGATCTCGCCGGCCACATCGCCGAGAGTATCACCGGGTACTTCCTCGCCGGGCTGCCCCACCTCGGGCTCAAGCACTTCCCCGAGCGGGGCAGCGAGCCGGAGGTCGACTTCGTGATGGTGATCGGCGAGCACCGCATCCCCGTCGAGGTCAAGTTCCGTCAGCGCATCGACCCCCACCGCGACACACAGGGGATCCGAGCGTTCCTTGAGAAGTCGGTCTACAACGCTCCCTTCGGCCTCATGGTGACCATGCGCGACGAGGCGCCCGAGGCCGTGCGCGATCCTCGGATCATTACGATCAGCCTGCCCTCCCTGCTCCTCATGCGCTGACTCTGCGAGAAGCCGCGCGCACGCTCACACGCCTGAGAACGGCCGGCTGATCCGCTCGAACTCCCGACGCGGCACGTCCACCGTCCCCCACCGCGGGCTCCGCACCTTCATGTGCCGCGCGTAGTCGTCCACCAGCACCGACCGCAGCGCGTACCACCGGCCCCGGAACTCGAAAATCTCCTGGAACAGCCCGTCCGGCGGCTGCGCATCGCACCAGTAGCAGAACACCATCGCCGCCCGGAAACCCGGGCCGAAGAGGTCCTGCCACGTCGCCAGCGAACGAACATCCTCTTCCGTCGCCCACGCCTCGAGCCTCCCCCCCACGCCCCCCACGCCGCCCACGCCCCCCACCCGCTCCACCCCCGGCATCCCAGCCCGCCCCGGAAGCCGCGCCACCGTCGCAGCCGCCGCGGCCTTCCGCCGAGCGCCCACCTTCCGCCCCTTCACCTCGATCAGCAGGTTCTCGCCTCGTCCGTACACCACGAAGTCGAACGACTTGATCTTCCCGCATCCCACGCCGGCGCCCGCGCACCCGCCCCTGTCGCCCCCGTCTTCCCCCCAAGCGTGCCCCTCGGGCACCAGGCTCTTTCTCGCCTCATCCACCGCCACATAGGGCACGGTGTTCGCCCGCAGATAGTGCTCGAACGCCGCCTCGTAATGGTGCCGCCGCTGGGCCAACCCCGTTCCTCCCATCCCCCCTCGGCCTCCTCGCCGCCCTCCACGATACCACCGGAGTCCCGACGATCGGGGAGTCACCCCCCAGCCGGCTCGGGCCGCCCACCGGAACGAACCCGCGACGCACACCACATTCCATCCAGGAC
>JACVCL010000166.1 GCA_016742075.1 Phycisphaerales bacterium | reverse complement strand
CCCCCACCCCCCCCCCCCCCCGCCCCCCGCCCCGCCCCCGCCCCCGGCCGACGACCGCCACCGCAGGAGTTCCCCGATGACCGACACCCCCTCGCCCCGGCCGCGGCCGAACGGCTTCCGGGGCCTCATCGCCCTCAACGCCGTGCTGCTCACCGCCCTCGCCGGCGTCACCTTCATCCACGACGCCTCGGCCCAGCCCCGCCAGAACCCGCCCGCCGGCGCAAGCCCGCCCCGCTCCCGCGGCGAGTACGCCATGGTCTCCGGGCGCGTCCAGGGTGTTCCCGAGTCGGCGATCTTCGTCGTTGATCAGTCCAACCAGGAGGTTCTCGCCCTCCGCTGGGACCGCTCCACCCGGCAAGTCCGGGGCATCGGTTACCGCGACATGAAGGCCGACGGCGCCCGCGGCCAGCAGGGAGGCCGCTGAACATGAACCACCCCACCACCGCCCGCGACCGCGCCGACACCGCCGCCCCCGCCGCGCTGTTCGCCAGCGCCTTCGTGCTGCTCGGCCTCATCATCGTCGCCGCAGGCCGGCTCAGCCCCGCCGCCCACGCCGACGCCGTGAACGTCGGCGATCTCTCCGTGCTCACCGCCTCCGCCGGCGCCAACGAAGACGTCCTCGTGGTGCTCGATCGGCGCGAAGAGTCGCTCTTCGTCTACGGCGTCGAGCAGGGCCGCCGCCTCGAACTGCTGCAGCGCTCCAACATCAAGGAGCTGTTCCTCGAAGGCCGCAACGCCGCCGGCGGAGCGGGCCCGAGGTAAGTTTGTGAGCAATCTGTTAGGGTCGCAACGAGGCTAGTGCAGGCTTACACTCTGCCCATGCCCGATTCGGCGGTCATCCCCGACGCTCCCCCCGCCGCGCTCACCCCGTGGGCCAGCACCACCGGCTCGGTCGCCGTGGCCGACGGCGCCGCGCGGTTCCTCAGCCGCGCCCGCCCGGCCACGCAGGCCGAGCCCGTGGTGTCGGTGGTGCTGCCGGTCTACAACGAGACGCGGATCATCGAGCGGACGTTCACCGAGGTGGCGGCCTTCGCCCGCGCCCATCCCTTCTTCCGATTCCTGTTCGTCGACGACGGTTCGAAAGATGACACCGCGGCGCAGCTCCGCCGCCTGATGAAGTCGGCGCCCGACAACGTGGCCTTCCACGCCTGCCCGGTCAACGGCGGCAAGGGCGCCGCCATCCGCGCCGGCTTCGCCCGCTGCGACGGCGACTTCATCCTCTTCACCGACGGCGATCTGGCCTACTCCCTCGACCATCTGCCGCGCCTCGCCGAGGCCCTCCGCGCCGCCGACGTGGCCATCGGCTCGCGCAGCCTCATCCCGCACGAAGACCGCAACGTCCGCCTGCCCCGCAAGGTGCTGGGCTGGGGCTTCAACCGCCTCGCCCGCGCCATCATCGGCCTGCCGCACAAGGACACCCAGGCCGGCCTCAAGGGCTTCCGGCGCGACGCCGCCCGCCGCATCTTCGAGAGGCAGCGCCTCGCCGACTTCTCCTTCGACGTCGAGCTGCTCTTCCTCGCTCACCGCTTCGGCTACCGCGTCGCCGAGATTCCCGCCCATGTCTGCGAGGGCCACGCCTCGCTCGGCTCCAACGTCCGCCTGCTCCGCGACCCGCTCCGCATGTTCGCCAACCTGCTCCGCATCCGCTGGGCCGCCGCCCGCGGCGTGTATGGCTGAGCCCCGCCGCGTCCTCCTCAGCTTCGACGTCGAGGAGTTCGACGCACCCCCCGAGTTCGGACAGCCCATCGCCGACGCCGACCAGCTCCGCATCGGCGCCGAAGGCTGGTCGCTCACCCTCGACCTGCTCGCCCGTCTGGCCCTCCCCGCCACGCTCTTCACCACCGCGCGCATCGCCGAGCACCGACCCGACCTCCTCCGCCGCTCCCTCGCCCTCGGCTGCGAGATCGCCTCCCACGGTCTGCGCCACACCGGCCTGGAGATCCCCCACTTGGCCCAGAGCCGCGAGATCCTGGCGCGCCTCTCCGGCGCGCCGGTCGTCGGCTTCCGCGCCGCCCGCCTCGCCGCCGTCCCGCACGACGCCATCGCCGACGCCGGCTACCTCTACAACTCTTCCGAGAATCCCACCTGGATCCCCGGCCGTTACAACAACTTCTTCCGCACCCGCAAGCCCTACACCGACGCCGGCGGCCGCCTGCTGAACATCCCCGCCTCCGTCACGCCCATCGTGCGATTCCCGATGTTCTGGCTCTCGTTCAAGAACGCGCCCCTGCCGATCACCCGGGCCGCCGCCGCGTGGATCCTCGCCGCCGACGGCGTCCTGAACCTCTACTTCCACCCCTGGGAGTTCACCGACCTCTCCCCCTGGCGCCTGCCGCCGTACATGAAGCGCCTCCACGGCCCGGCCATGCTCGACCGGCTCGAGCGCTACCTCGCCTGGCTCGCCCGCCGCGCCACCTTCGAGACCTTCGCCGCCTTCGCCGAGCGCCGGCGCCGGGAATCCCCGCGATGACCCCCGCCCCCCGGAATCCCCGGAGTCCCCGGATCCCTCCGCACTGGTTCGCCGACCGCACCTCGGTCATCCAGGCTTGGCTCATCTGGCTCGGCACGCTCGCCACGGTCTGCGTGCTCGTCGCCCTCGCCCCCGACAAAAAGACCGTCACCCCCGAGTACCGCCGCGCCGCCGAGAACTGGTGGCACTCGGCCGATCTCTACGCCCACGGCGGCCACCACGGCTACCTCTACCTCCCCCACGGCGCTATCGCCTACACACCGCTCACGTGGCTGCCCGTCGCCGCCGGCGAGGTGCTCTGGCGCATCATCGCCACGCTGCTGCTGGCCCACGCCGTGCACCGCCTCTGCCGCCTGGTCTCGCCGGCGCCGGGGCCCGCGCTGTTCTTTCTCACCAGCCTGCTCACCATCCCCGCCGCCGCCGGCAACATGCAGAACGGCCAGTTCAACCTGCCCATGGCCGCCTTCATGATCCACCTCGCCGCCGACCTCGCCCGTCGCCGCTGGTGGGCCGCCGCCGCCTGGGCCGCCGTGCTGCTGGCCATCAAGCCCGTGACGCTCCCCATCGTGCTGCTCGCCGCGGCGGTCTACCCGCGCTGCGGCCTCCGCATGCTCGCCACCATCCCGGCGATGCTCGCCCTCCCCTTCGCCCACCGCGACCCGGCCTTCGTCCTCGACCAGCACCGCATGTTCGCGGACAAACTCCGCGCCGCCTCCGCGCCGCCCTGGGGCGACTACCAGGACATCGCCGGCATCCTCTTCTCGCTCGGCCTGCACCCACCCGACGCCGCGATGACCATCCTCCGCGCCGCCTTCGCGCCCATCACCCTCGCGTTCGCCTGGCTCGCCCGCCGGCGCTGGCCCGAGCCCCACGCCGCCTTCGCCCTGCTCGCGCTCGCCGCCGGGTACATGATGCTCTTCAGCCCCCGCACCGAGGGGCTCACCTACGTCGCCCTCGCCCCGGTCGTCGGCGTCGCCGCCGCCGCGGCGGTCTGGCTCGACCGCCGCCCCGCCCCCGCCCTCGCCCTCATCGCCGCCGGCCTCGCCTTGGGCTTCAGCCAGGTCATCACCCAGAACGGCAGCCCCAACGTCTGGCTCCGCCCGGCCGTCACCGCCCTGCTCATGCTCGCCCTCGCCGCGGCCGTGCTGCTGAACATCCGGCCCTTCGGCCGCGCCCCCTCACCCTCCCCCCCAACCGCCCGCCCGCCCGCACCCGAGCCCAACCCCCGCGCGGCGTAGGCCCCGACAGCCGAACTCCGCCCCCGCTTTCCGACGGGCGCCCGCGGCCGCCGCCGCGAACGGCTACCCTCTGGCCTCCGGGGCACGCTCGCGCGTCCGCACCCGATCGCCCCCGCCGGTGGGGCATCGGCGACCCACCCTTGCCGGCGACAACCCCTCCGCGGCCACGGGCCACCGCCCGATCGCCGCGCCGCGCGCGCGAGATCCACGACATGTCGATCTTCCCCCTGCCTCAGTTCGAGGCCGACGCCGCCCTCTACCCCTCCGACCGCGAGGTCTACGAGCGCCTCAAGCCGCCGGAGACCATCGTCGTCCGCTTCGGCGTCATGCGCAAGATCGGCGAGTACCCCTACTCCGGCACCGACAAGCCCGGCTGCGGATCCAAGCTCGTCGCCCGCACCCACCGCGGCATCGAGCTCTGCGAGATGCTCACCACCACCTGCCCCAACAGCGGGTGCGCCCAGAGCGTCTCGCGCCAGGAGATGCTTCAGTACATCGAGAACTCCGGCGGCAAGGACTACCCCTTCTTCACCGACGGCAAGATCCTCCGCGTCGCCACCGCCCAGGACCTCGCCGAGCAACGCCGCATCGAGTCGACCCGCCCCGCCCTTCTCGCCGCCGCCCGATCCCGCGCCGCCGACCTCCGGCTGCCCATGAAGGTCGTCGAGGCCGAGCCCATCCTCGGCGGCGAGCGCATCACCTTCTACTTCACCAGCGAAGACCGCGTCGACTTCCGCGAGTTCGTCCACCTCCTCTCGCAGGACCTCCGCACCCGCATCGAGATGCGCCAGGTCGGCGCACGCGACGAGGCCCGCCTCATCGCCGACTACGAAAAGTGCGGCCAGCACTGCTGCTGCCGGCAGTTCCTCAAGGTCCTCAAGCCCATCTCCATGAAGGCCGCCAAGGTTCAGAAGGCCACCCTCGACCCCCTCAAGATCTCCGGCCGCTGCGGACGCCTCATGTGCTGCCTCCGATACGAGGACCAGACGTACACCGAGCTCGACAAGAAGCTCCCCAAGCTCAAAAAGCGCGTCGGCACCCCCTTCGGCGCCGGCACCGTCGTCGACCGACAGATCCTCACCCAGCTCGTCCTCGTGCAGCTCGAGAACGAGGCCCGCCTCGTCGCCGTCCCCGTCGAGGACCTCATCCCGCCCGATCAGATCCCCGCCAAGCCCCCCGAGTCCGCCGGCGATCCGCTCCGCGGCCTCACGCCCGAGCAGGTCGCCCGTCGCACCGGCGGCGGGCCCGGCCCCGACCGCCCCGCCCCGCCCCCCCCCGCCGGCCCAGCCCCCCCCCCCCCCCACCCCCCCCGCAGACCACCCCCCCCTCTTCCACACCCCCGCGCCCCCGAGACACAGCACAGCACGCATGG
>JACVCL010000165.1 GCA_016742075.1 Phycisphaerales bacterium | reverse complement strand
CCCCACACCCCGCCCCCCAGACCCCAACCCACCCCAACCCAAGCCGCGCGGCCGGCGGGTCAGGCCTTCAGCACCGCCGGCGCCTGGAACCGGCCGCCGAGCACCTTCTCGGGGTCGCTCCGCAGCCACCCGGCGAGGATCGCCGAGTACACCGCGCGGAAGTCGGTGTGGAACTTCAGGTCGCCCTGGTCGAGATCGGAGAGCGAGGGGTGCGCGCCGTGCACGCCGGCCTTGACCATCGGCCCGGCCAGGAACATCGGCGCCGCGGTGCCATGGTCGGTGCCGTTCGAACCGTTCTGCCCCACGCGTCGGCCGAACTCGCTGAACGTCATCGTCAGCACCCGCCCGTCGTTGCCCTGCGACTTCAGGTCGTTGTAGAACGCCCGCAGGCTCTCGGCCAGCTGCGTCAGCAGGTTCGCGTGCGAGCCGTTCACGCCACCCTGTCCCGCGTGCGTGTCGAACCCGCCCATCGAGACGTAGTACACCCGCGTCTCCAGACCGGCCCTGATCATGCTCGCGACCATCGACAGCTGCCGCGCCAGCGCGTGGCCCGGGTAGTTCACCCCCGGCTTGTTCGCCACCGCCGCGCGGATGCGCTCCGACGCGATCTGGGCATCCAGGCTCGTCCGCATCAGGAACGCCGCGTTGGGGTTCGCCCCCTCGGCCTTCGACGCCTCGAGCTTCGCGATCTCCTGGTACGGCCGGGCCATCGACTTGTGCAGGTCGAGCCCCGTCCAGCGGAACAGGTCGGTGTTCTCGAAGCTCACCGGGCGGAACTTGTGCCCCTGCAGCGCCAGCGGCGCTGTGCGGCCGATCGCCACCGCCGCGTGGCCCTTGCACGGCTGACCGTTCCCCGCCGAGTGCGGCGCGGTGCGCTGGCCGGCCGCCGCCGCGTCGGCCGCGGGCGAGCCGTGGCACTGGTTGTCGAAGTACTTGCCCAGCCACCCGGCGCCGATGCCGTCGGTCTCCGCGGTCGACCAGATGTCGGTGCTCGAGAAGTGCGACCGGTTGGGGTTGGGGTACCCCACGCCCTGCACGATCGCCAGCATCCCGTTGTCGTACAGATCCTTCAGCCCGGCCAGCCGCGGGTGAAGGCCGAGGCCCTCGTCGGTCCCGAGCTTCAGCACATCCTTGGCCGCGATGCCGATGCCCGGCCTCGCCGCGTAGTACCGCGAGTCGCCGTAGGGCACCACCGTGTTCAGGCCGTCGTTCCCGCCCGCCAATTGCACCACCACCAGGATCCGGTCTTCGGGCACGCCGGGGCGCGACGACGTCGCCGCCCCATCGGGCGCGGCCAGCGCCGCGCCCGTGCTCTGCAGGAACCACGGCACCGTGACCGCGGCGCTCGCCAGCACCAGGCCGTTGTGCAGGAACTCGCGCCGGGTGAACGCCTGGTACTCGCGGCAGGACATGGGAACCTCGCGGGAATGGGGCCGGATTCGGACTGCGGAGAACTGAAGCCGATGCGAGAACGACGGGAAGGAGTGAGAGAGCGGGGGGAAGAAGTGGGGGAGTGGGGGAGTGGGGGAGTCGGCCAGTGGGGGGGGCTAGGTGAGCTGGAACTCGGGCATGGTGGTGATGAGGGCGAGCAGGCCGAGCACCGAGTCGGTGGTCACGCGCCCGCCGTTGGTCTGCATGAACTCGCCGAGGATGCGCTTCTGGTCGGTGCGCAGGTCGGCACCGAGGCAGAACCGCGCAAGGTAGTCGGCGACCTTCCCGGGGTTCTTGTCGGCCCCGGGGTCGCTCTTGGCCAGGTCGGCGAGCAGGATCTGCGGGTCGTACTTCTCGACGCTGGCCAGCGGGTCGTAGCCGCTGGGGGTCTTGCCCGTGAGCAGGAAGTTCAGGATGTTCTGGCGCACGAACAGCGTCGACGTGTTGATCCACGACCGGCCGCCCGCCCACCCGGCCACGTTGGGCGGGAAGAACAGGTTCTGGCCCATCAGGTCCATCGCGTCGTTGAGAATGCCCAGGTCGCGCACCGGCGTGCGCAGGCTGCGCACCGCCCCCACCACCAGCTCGGCCGGGCTCTTGATCTGCGACGCCACATTGGGCGCGGCAAAGAAGTGCTGGCTCAGGAACATCCGGCGGAGCATCGGCTTGAGCTCGTACCGCGAGGCCAGCAGCGTCGCGCCCAGGTCGTCGATCACCCGCTCGGCCGCGTCGCCCACGGGCTTCGAGGCGTCGTTCAGGTCATTCACAAAGAACCGGTAGAGCTTGCCGGCGATGTACCGAGAGCACTGCCGCTGGGCGAGGATCGCCTTCACGAACTCGTCGCCGTCCATGTTGCCCGCCTGGCCGAGGATGCGCTTGGCCCCCTCGTCGTGCTGGCCCTTGCTGAACGTGAAGTCGTTGTGCTCGAAGGTGTACCCCGTCAGCGCCCGCGCGCCCTCCTTGATGTCCTGCTCCGTGTAGTGCCCGACGCCCAGGCTGAACAGCTCCATGATCTCGCGCGCCAGGTTCTCGTTGGGCCGGCCCTTGCGGTTCTGGTTGTTGTTCAGATACGCCAGCATCGCCGGGTCGCGGATGATGGCGAAGAGCATCTCGCCGAAGTTCCCCGCCGCGTGGGCCCGGAACGTCTGGTTCTGCAGGAACTGGTGGTACGAGTTCTCGATCGTCCGGTAGCTGGTCGCGAAGTGCCCGTGCCAGAACAGCGTGAGCTTTTCTTCCAGCGGGCGCGGTGTCTCGATCATCCGCGTCAGCCACCAGCGCTGCATCTGCCGAACCTGCTGGCGGTCCCGCCGCTGCGCGTCCTGGCGCTTCAGCCGCAGCTGCGCCAGCACATCCTCGTTCTGCGCCCGCGCCGCCTCGCGGTACATCCGCCGCTCCTCTTCGGTCGGCGGGCGCATGATGTCCGTCTCAAACTGGTCGGCCTTCGGCCACGGGTAGGCACCCGGCGAGTTCGGCAGGTCCAGCAGGTGGTCCACCGACTTGGCCGGGCCCCAGTCGGCCAGCGTGCGGATCTGCTCCGGCGATCCGCCGAACCCCGCCCGGCTCAGCAGGTGCCGCGCCTGGTCGTAGCCGAACTTGGCCGGCGCGATGGGTTCGAGCGACGCGGTCACCTGGGTTTGTTCGGGGGCCATCAACGGGCCTTTCGAGCAGGGAAACGTCCCGATCCGCCGTCACCCGCTCAACGCCCTTGCCCACGCCCCATTGCCGCGGCGACGGCCACCACGATCGTATCGGCCACCCCCGGCGTTCCGAACAGATTCCTTGCACAAGCCCCCTCCCTCCTCCCGCGCCCCGGCCCCTCAGCCCGCCAGCCCCTCCAGCACCTCCGCCGCCCGCACCGCCCCATCCTCGCCCCCCACGGCCCGCCCCACCTCGGCCGCCCGGCGGGACACGTCAGCATCCCCCAGCACCGCATCGAGCAGCCCCGCCAGCCGGCGGCCCGAGGGACGCTCCGGACCCACCATGGAAACCCCCAGTTTTCCGCACCGGCTCGCGTTATCGAACTGGTCGTGCGCCGCCGGCAGAATCACCGTCGGCCGCCCCGCCCGAAGCGCCTGCGCCGTGGTGCCCACCCCGCCGTGGTGCACCACGCAGCACGCCCGCGGCAGCAGCAGCCCGTACGGCGCGTAGTTCACCTGGTGCACACCCTCCGGCAGCGACGCCGGGGCCGACTCGCGCGTCCCCGTCACCAGCACGCCGCGCCGGCCCAGCCGCCGGCACGCCTCCACCGCCGCGGCGTACACCCCGTGCCCCGTGTGCGAGAGCACCGAGCCCAGCGTGAACACGATCGGCTCCTCCCCGCCGTCAAGAAACCGCTCGAGCCCGGGGTCCAGCCGCTCCGACTGCTCGCCGTGGTGCGCATGCCGGTCGAACCACGGGAACCCGCAGATCGCCAGGTTCGAAGGGTCATCGGCCGCCGGACCGCGGAACACCCCCGACCACATCCCCAGCACCGCCCGCCCCGACAGCATCTCGCCGCGGAACGTGCCGCGCTCCGGAGGCAGGCCGAACTCGCGACGCGCGACGTTCAGCGGGCCGTCGAGGATGACATCCAGCACCCGGTGCGCCAGCGCGTGGTGCGCCCGCACCACACCCCGCGGCCACCGCGCCGGGTCGATCCCGCTCGGGTACACCGCCGGGTCGGCCGTCGACAGCAGCGTCACCGGCGCCAGCACACACGTGGCGAACGGCACACCCCGGTCGCGGCACGCCCACGGCACCCCGAACGAGATCTGGTGGCACAGCACCAGGTCCGGCCGGTGCTTGCGGATCGCCACACGCACCAGCCGCGTCAGCTCGCCCACCATCGGGACAATCACCCGCCGAATCAGCACGTGCGCCCCCGTCCTCCGCTTGAATGCACCGGGAAAATCCCTGGCGATCTGCGTCGGTGAGAGCATCCCACCCAGCGGTTCGAACGCCAGCCCCGCCCCGCGCACGGTGGCCTCGAAATACGGGTTCACCATGAGCACCACCTCGTGCCCGCGGTCCCGCAGCGCCGCCCCGATCGCGATGAACGGGTTGATGTCCCCCGATGAACCGATGCTGGTCAGCAGCACGCGCATACGCCGCCAAGCGTACGCCCCCGGGCGCCCACCTACGAGCCCGCGAGCACCGACGTCACCGCCCGCGTCGTCCCGTCGGCCGCCCGCACCAGCAGCCCGCCCGTGCCGTCGAGCCCCGCCACCACACCCTCGAAACTCCCCCCGCCGGCATCCCTGAAGCTCTGCCGTGTGCCCACGCCGAAGAGCCTCGCCCTCGCCTCGTCCAGCACCGCCCCCGCCAGCGGCGCATCAACCACCGCCGCCAGTTCATCACGCAGCCGCTCGGCCATCGCGCCAAGGTCCAGCGCCCCGCCACGCACCTCACCCAGCGAGATCGGCGCCCGCCGAAGATCCGCCGGAAGGTCCGACGAAGCGTTGTTCACGTTGATCCCAACCCCCACGATCAGCCACGCGCGCCCGTCGGCCCCCCGCGGCACAACCTCGCACAAGCACCCCGCCGCCTTCCGCGACCCCACCAGCACGTCGTTGGGCCACTTCAGCTCCACCCGTTCCCGACCGCCGATCGCCCCCTCGCACACCCGGCACACCGCCACCCCCACACGCACGCCCAGCCCAGTCAGGTCCACCTCCCCCGCCGGCACCAG
>JACVCL010000164.1 GCA_016742075.1 Phycisphaerales bacterium | reverse complement strand
CACTTGCGCTCGGCGGGGCCGGTGTAGATGGAGAGCGGGCGGATGAGGCGGTTGTCGGCGTGCTGCTCCATGATGTGGGCGCACCAGCCGGTGATGCGTGCGGCGACGAAGATGGGGGTGTACTGGGGGACGGGGATGCCCATGATGAAGTAGGTCATGCCGCAGGGGAAGTCGACGTTGGGGTGGATGTTCTTCTTGGTGAGCATGATCTTCTGGACCTGCTCGCCGAGGTCGAACCAGCGGAGGGCGGGGAGGCCGCCGAAGGCGCCGGGGAGGGTTTTGGCCATGTCGCGGCCGAGTTTGTGGAGGATGCCGGCGCGGTGGTCGCCGTTCTTGTAGACGCGGTGGCCGAAGCCCATGAGCTTGCGCTTGGTGGCGAAGGCCTGCTCCATCCAGGCGTCGACCTTGGGGGTGCCGATGGCCTCGGACCCGACGGACTTGAGGATCTCCTTGAGCATCTCCATGGCCATCTCGTTGGCGCCGCCGTGGAGGGGGCCCTTGAGGGCGCCGACGGCGCCGGCGACGGCCGAGTGCATGTCGGAGAGGGTTCCGGCGATGACGCGGCTGGTGAAGGTGCTGGCGTTGAACTCGTGCTCGGCGTAGAGGATGAGGCTGACGTCCATGACGCGGGCCTCGGCGGCGGTCGGCTTGCGGCCGGTCATCATGTAAAGGAGGTTGGCGGCGTGGCCGAGGGAGGGGTCGCCGCCGAGCTCGCGGCCGATGAGGGCGCGGCCGTCGATGACGTTCTGCATGTGGCCGATGGCGGTGGGGATCTTGGCGAGCAGGCGCTTGGCCTTGCGGAGGTTGGCGGCGGGGGAGTTGTCCTGGCAGTCGGGGTCGGTGTGGCCGAGGATGCTGATGGCGGTGCGGAGGACGTCCATCGGGACAGCGCGGCCGCTGGCGAGCCAGCCGGCGGAAGACTCGATGAAGGCCGTGGCGGCGGGGTGGAGGGCGCGCTCGGCGACGATCTCTTCCTTGAAGCGGCGGAGAGCCATGACGTCGGGCCGGTGGCCCTCGAGGAGCAGGAAGGCGACCTCCTCGAAGGTGGCGTGCTCGGCGAGATCGTGGATCTCGTAGCCGCGGTAGATCAGTTTGTCCTGCTCGATGGAGCACACGGCGGTCTGGCCGCCGATGACGCCCTCGAGGCCCTTGGCGAAGGAGGCCGCGGCATCGGCCTTGGCGGAAGAGGGGGTTGCGACGGCGGTGGACATGGCGGGCTCCTGATGGGGTGTTTGGGGGGGGAGGGAACAGTAGCCGCCGCCGGCGGGCGGGAGGAGATTCCGCGGGGGTTTCACCGGTGCGGCGGGGGTGGTGTCTGCCGGACACCGGGCGCTGTCGGAACGGCGTTTCGCGGCACACCGCGGCGCCTCGTTCATGAGCGGCCAGCGCACACGGGAACCCACCCGGGGGTGGCCCCAAGCGGTCGTCTTCGGTCGCTTGGGGTGATCGAGCCGCGGTCACCACACGCCGCCGCATTCGGGGCAGGGGCGCGGCGGTGCGGTGTCGGCTGAGGGATACCCGCAGCCGCGGCACCAACGTGTCCAAGCGGCGCGATCGAAGATGAGCTGTCGACGGGCGGGAAGCACGACGCTGGCGAACGAGATGGCCGCCGTGCCGAGGCAGATCCACGGGCCGTCGGCTTGGCCCCACAGGCCCATGATGCGGGCCGGGGGATCGGGGAGTGTCACGAGGCCTGAAATCAGCATGGCTTCGGCGCGCCAGTGATAAAGCAGCGTGTCGGCGGTGAGACCCACCCAAGTGCCGACGAAACTCCAAAGTATCGCGAGGGTGACCCACCATCTCCAGCGGGGTTTGGCTCGTCGGAGCAGGTCTAGCCATACCGCGGCCATGCGCCGTTGCTCATCGGGCTCGCCGTGGGATCGGCCCACGGGGGCCAGCCGCAGCGGGCATCGCCGGCCCAGCCATACACCCATCCACGCCGTGAGGAGCAGGACGGCGCAGTTCAGAAGACCACCGAAGACGACGATCACATCATCGTCGACGAATCGATGCCTGAGGAGCGTGGTCGAGTAGGGGTTCGGCGGGAAGATCCGGGGCGGGGCGGTCGCGTCGCCTTCGATCAGCCGCCAGCGCACGGCGAAGAACGCGCAGATCAAGCCGGACCAGGAAGAGAAGCCGATGAGGACGGCCGCGCTCCAGCCCCAACGTCGAAATATGGTGTGCGCGGCGGCGGAGAGTGTGGGCATCCGGCTCACACACACCTGTTTGAGTCCCATCGATGCACTCCGTGAAGATCATCGAGGAGCGGCGAGGCGG
Organism: Phycisphaerales bacterium; assembly: GCA_016742075.1. Taxonomy (GTDB): domain Bacteria; phylum Planctomycetota; class Phycisphaerae; order Phycisphaerales; family UBA1924; genus JACVCL01. Next base: position 2,822 of record JACVCL010000164.1, on the reverse strand, counting down.
CCTCTCAACAAGGCGTCGTCGTGGTGCCGGGCGGCCGTGCGGCTGGTGGGTTTGCGGTCGGGCGCGGCGCCGGCGAAGCACTCGGCGGTCCTGAGTGACCGATGGAGCGATCGAATTCACTGTATCCGGCCACGGCGGGCACACTTCGCGGCAGCCGGGGTGGAGCACATGCGGAGCCGGGCGGTTCGAAGATCGGCGGCTTGTTGGATCAGGGCGCTCCACACCCGAACCCGCCGCGGACGGCGGGTTCGGGGCACCCCGGCACCCCGGCACCCCGGCACCCCGGCACCCCGGCACCCCGGCACCCCGGCACCCCGGCACCCCGGCACCCCGGCACCCCGGCACCCCGGCACCGCGGCAGCAAACAGTTGTGGTATCCTTTGTCTACGCACAGGAATCGCACCGACGAGCAGGGCCAAGTCGGTCCGGGAGGTTTCGAGCATGGCAGCGTCTTGCCGTATTTCGGGTGTGCTCCCGCGGCAATGCGCGGTTCTGGCCGTTGACGCCGGTCGGGTTGGGGTGGGTGCCAGGCTCTCGGTCTCCGGCGCCGTTCCAGGTCACCGTGTGGCGGGGTTTCCTCCGATGATCGCGCCGTGGACTGCGGGCGTGCTGATGGCGCTCGGGCTCGCCGCGGCGTCGCCGAGGGCGCACGCCGGGCAGCCGGACCTCGAGCGGTATCTGTCGTTCGCGACGGTGACCTCGGCCGGCAACGCGCCCCTGACCTACTTCTCTCCGGGGACCGGATCCAATGTCACGCACGGCGGAGTGAACTACGACTACCGGATCTCGAAGTTCGAGATGACCAACGACGCATGGTTCGAGTTCGTGACGGCGTACGGGCCGTTCGTCGATCCGCGGCGGGCCTACGACTCGAGTTTCCGTGGGGAGTGGATCGACTCCAATCCCGGCCCGAACGGGACGGTGATCTACGAAAAGGTTCCTGGGTACGACCGCTACCCGGTGAGCGTGACCTGGGAGTTCGCCGCGCGGTACTGCAACTGGCTGGAGAACGGCAAGGCGCTCACCAAGGCGGCGTTCGAGAACGGTGTCTACGACACCTCGACATTCACGCGGAACCCCAACAACACGATCAACTACCAGATGCGCCACAACCCGGGGGCGAGGTACTGGATCTCGACGGCCAACGAGTGGTTCAAGGCGGCGTACTTCGACCCGCATCGCTACGGGCCCGATCAGCCCGGCTACTGGATGTACCCCAATCGCTCGGACCAGCCGTTGATCTCGGGGCTTCCCGGCGTCGGGCAGACGAACGCGGGAATCAATGGCCTCGGCTCGCCGATGCAAGTCGGCTCCTACACCGACACGTATTCGCCGTGGGGGCTGTTCGATCTCTCGGGCAACGCGCCGGAATACCTGGACGACCCGTGGATTACCGAGGACGGGGACTATTTCGGCAAGCAGTTTATCCCGTCGCGGGCCGGCGGCCCGACCAATGAGTACGACGTGTTCAACAGAGCCATCGGGGTGAGCTCATTGGGCCGATTCGGTTCGTTCCGTGTCGCAAGTGTGATTCCATCTCCGGCGACCACGCTCCTTGTCGGGGCGATGGGGGTGTTGATGGTCGGGAGTCGGTCTCGTAGTTCGAGGCCGAGGGGCGTTGAGGTGAGTGCCGGATGGGTCGTGACTCGGTGTTGAACGAGGACCCTGATGGGCTCAGCGGATCGGCGGTGCTCCTGAGTCGGGGCGCTGCACACCGGAACCCGGGCACCATGGTCGGCCCGGGTGGTCGGCCCAGGTGGTCGGCGGACGGGCGGTGGTGGTGGTGGGTTACTTGGCGGGGTACTCGAAGACGCCGCGGCCGGATTTTTCGCCGAGGCGTCCGGCGGTGACGAGTTGGCGGAGGAGCGGGCAGGGGCGGTAGCGTTCGCTGTTGAGGCCGTCGGCCAGGACGTTCATGATGTGGGCGCAGGTATCGAGGCCGATGAAGTCGGCCAGGCGCAGGGGGCCCATGGGGAAGTTGCAGCCGAGTTTCATGATGCCGTCTATGGCCTCGGGCTCGGCGACGCCCTCCATCCAGGCGTAGAAGGCCTCGTTGATCATGGGCATGAGGATGCGGTTGCTGACGAAGCCGGCGCGGTCGTTGGCCTTGAGGGGGGTCTTGCCCATGCGGGCGGAGAGGGCGACGGTGCGGTCGACGACGTCTTTGCTGGTCTGGAGGCCGTTGATGACCTCGACGAGGCCCATGACGGGGACGGGGTAGAAAAAGTGCATGCCGACGACGCGGTGCGAGGCGCCCGCCGCGGCGGTGGCGATGTCGGTGATGCTGATGGAGGAGGTGTTGGTGGCGAGGACGACGCGGTCGGAGGTGAAGGTTTCGGCGAGGCGCTTGAAGATGGCCTTCTTGACGGCGAGGTCCTCGACGACGGCCTCGACGACCCAGTCGGCGCCGGCGAGGTCTTCCCAGCGGCTGGTGTAGGTGATGGAGGCGAGGGTGGCGTCGGCGTCGGAGCGGCTGAGTTTGCCCTTCTCGACGGCGCGGTCGATGAGTTTCTTGTGGAGGCCGCGGCACTTGTCGAGGGCGGCGGGGGCGGCGTCGAAGACGACGGCGTTGATGCGGGCCTGCGCGGCGACCTGGGCGATGCCGCCGCCCATCTGGCCGGCGCCGATGACGGCGAGGGTGCTGACTTCCGACATGCGTGGCTCCGATGGCTGGGGGTTGGGGTGCAGGGTGGCGTTGGGCCCGTGGAGGGGTCAGGATAGCGGGCGCGCCGCGTGGCCCCGATAACCGTGCCGCGGGGTGGCGGGCGGGCGGCTGGCTCGGGGGGCTGGAGTGGGGGGGCTGGTATGGAGGGGGTCTGGAG
>JACVCL010000163.1 GCA_016742075.1 Phycisphaerales bacterium | reverse complement strand
CGCCCCCACCGGCCCCGTGCAACTCACCGGCCGCACCGACGGCGACCTCATCGCCGTCTTCGACTGCCCCGCGGGCACGGCCCCCGATGCGCTGATCGGCCGCATCGTGCCCGTGCGCATCGAGTCGTCGAACCTTCTCACCATGTTCGGCCGCGTCCTGGCCTGACGCGCCCCTCACGCCGACCGCAGCTCGCGCTCGATGGCCTCCCGCCGCTCACGGGCCCGGCGCTCGCGCGGGTGGTACTTCTCGTGCACCGCCTTCAGCCGCGGGCCGTCCACGCGGGTGTAGATCTGTGTCGTGTTGATGTTCGAGTGGCCCAGCAGCTCCTGCACCACCCGCAGGTCGGCCCCGCCGATGAGCAGATGCGTCGCGAACGAGTGCCGCAGCAGGTGCGGGTACACGTCGCGCAGGCCCGCCGCCGTCGCGTGCTTCTTCACGATCTGCCACACCGCCACCCGCTCCAGCGGCCGGCCGGTCCACGACAGCAGCAGCCGCCCCAGGTCCCGCCCGTCGGGCCGCGCCAGCCTCGGCCGGCACTCGCCCAAATACCTCTCCACCGCCTCCGCGGCCGGAGCCCCGAAAGGCACCAGCCGCTGCTTATCCCCTTTTCCGGTAACCTTGCCCACCCGCACCGTCAGGTTCACATCCCCCACCCCCAGAGCCCCCACCTCCGAGGCCCGGAGGCCGCAGCCGTACATCAGTTCCAGCATGGCCCGGTCGCGCAACCACAGCGGCGGCTTGGGCTTGCGCGAGCGGTCGCCGGCCGGCTCAGGCTGCGGGGCGTTGAGCAGCGCCTGCATGTTCCGCACGCTGATGACCCCCGGCAGCCTCTGCCAGCGGTGCGGGCGTTCGAGGATCGTCGAGGGGTCCTCGGCCAGGCGGCCCTCGGAGGCGTGAAACCGGCAAAACATGCGCAGGGTGGCCAGGTGCCGCGTGACGCTCGTCGCCGAGAGGCTCCGCTCCGAGCTCAGCCGCTGCACGTGCTCGACGAGCGTCCGAGGGGTGAGGCCGCTCAGGCTCTCAACGCCGTGCTTGGCCAGATCCTCCCACAGATCGCGCAAATCCCGCCGGTAGGCCAGCAGGGTGTTGGACGACAGCCCCAGCTCCACGCGGATGTAGGCAAGGAATCGCTTCGTGGCTGCGGCGGCGTCCATCGGCGGTGGCCATGCATCGGCCATCCGCGGCCCCGGGGGTGACAGGCCGGCTGGCACGCCCGTTGCGTGGCCGTCCCCGCCAAGGCAGGAGGCCGGCACGATGCAGCACGCCAGGAAGGCCCAGCTCCCGTTTTCTTTCGGCTCGCCCGAGTCGCTCGGCGCCCGGCTCATCGCCCGCGCCCGCGCCGCCGCGGCGATGCACGCGCAGATCATGTCGGCCGATTCGGCGCACGGACGCGCCGGCTCCGCCGACCTCCGAGGTTCCGAGCCCGGCGTCGCCCAGCGCCTGCGGCTCCCCGACGCGGCGACGGATCGCCCCCTCATCTTCACCCCCGCCGACGCCCTCACCGCCGGCGAGCGGGCCCTGCTGAAGGGAGACGACCGGTGATCTACGGCATGTACCTCTCGGCGTCGGCGGCCCAGGCGAACATGCTCCGCCAGGACGTCCTCTCCAACAACCTCGCCAACGTGAACACCTCCGGGTTCAAGCCCGACCGCGTCGCCTTCCGCGCCCGCGACGTCGCCCGCGTCGAGGACGCCCTGCCCCTGCCCGGCGGGGCCCTGCTCGAGCGCCTCGGCGGCGGCGTCATGCCCGTCGCCGTGCGGCCCGACCTCAGCCCCGAGCCCGTCGAGACCACCGGGAACCCCGCCGACCTCGCCATCGACGGCGCCGGCTTCTTCATGGTCCGCGACACCCGCGCCGGCTCGGGCCCCGACGCCACCCGCCTCACCCGCGACGGCCGCTTCCTCGTCGGCCCCGACGGACGCATGGTCATGGCCACCACCGGCCTGCCGATCCTCGACGAATCGGGCAGCCCCATCCGTGTCGAACGCGGCCTGCCGATCGAGGTGTCCGACGACGGAACCGTGCGGCAGCGCGGCCAGCGCGTCGCCACCCTCGCCTTCGTGCAGCCCGCCGAGGCCGAGCGGCTGATCAAGGCCGGCGACGGCCTCTTCCGCCTGCCCGACGGCGCCTCGCCCGCCGGCCCCGCACCCGCCGGGCGCATCCTGCAGGGCCACGTCGAGAAGTCGGGCACCGACGCCATCCGCGCCATGATCGACGTCACCAGCGCCTCGCGGGCCGTCGAGTCGAACCTCCGGATGATCGGCACCTTCGCGGAAGTCGCCCAGCGGGCCATCGGCGCCCTCGGGCGGGCCTCGTAACCCTCGGAGCTGAGCCCCAGCCATGGCCATCGTCTCCCTCCACTCCGCCGCCACCGCCCTCTCGGCCCTCAACACCGACCTCGACGTGACGGCCAACAACCTGGCGAACGTCAACACCCAGGGCTTCAAGGCCAGCCGCGTGAACTTCCAGGATCTGCTCTACCAGGAGCGCGCCCTGCCCGGCACCGAGAACGCCAACGGCGACCAGCGCCCCACCGGCCTCTTCGTCGGCCTGGGCGTCAAGGTCTCCGGGACGCAGGTCGATTTCACCAACGGCCCGCCCCTCAAGACCAGCGAGCCCCTCGATATGTACATCGACGGCGTGGGCTTCTTCCGCGTCCGCGTCGAGGACTCGCGCGGCAACGGCGGCGTCGCCTACACCCGCGCCGGCAACTTCACCCGCGACTCGCAGGGCAACATCGTCATGTCCAGCGACCAGGGCCGCCGCCTTGAGCCCGGCATCCAGGTCCCCCAGAACGCCATCCAGGTGCAGGTCACCGGCGACGGCCGTGTGTTCGCCCTCGAGCCCGGCCAGGCCGCCCCCACCGAGATCGGCCAGATCGAACTCGCCACCTTCGTCAACCCCGCCGGCCTCAAGCAGGTCGGCGAGAACCTCTTCGTCGAGAGCGGCGCCTCCGGACCGCCCATCACCGGCAACCCGACTCAGGAGGTCTTCGGCGAGATCAAGAGCGGATTCCTCGAGGCCTCCAACGTCGACCCCACCATGGAGCTCATCCGCCTCATCCGCACCCAGCGGGCCTTCGAGATGAACTCCAACGTCATCCGCGCCGCCGACGACACCCTCCGCGCCGTCGCGCAGCTCCGCCGCTGAGCCATGACCCACCTCGCCCGCATCCTGCTGCTCGTCGCCGCCTGCCTCGCGGGCGCCGGCGGCGTGCTGGCCCAGGGCGCCGCCATCGTCCTCCGCGGCGCCGCCACCGTGCCCGCCGGTACGCAGGCCGTTTCGCTCGGCGTCATCGCCGACCTCCAGGGCGAAGCCGCCCAGCGCCTGGCCGATCTGGTGGTCGTGCCCGACGTCAAGTCCGCGGCCCGCGGCCGAGCCTTCTTCGAGGTGGCCCCCGACGACGTCCGCCGCGCCCTCCGCAACGCCGGCGCGCCCACCGCACGCCTGGCCCTCCGCGGCTCCACCGTCCTCATCCGCATCGATCAGCCGCCAGCGCCCGCCGCCCCCGCGGCCAAGACCTCGCCACCCCGTGCCGAGCGACGCCCCGTGCCCATCGACCGTTCGGGCCCTCCAACCGTCCGCCTGCGGGTGGCCGAGGGGCTCGCCCGGCTGCTCAAGGTCGAGCTCGACGCCCTCCGCGTCCTCTTTGACGACGCCGACGGCGAGTTCCTGAGCGCCCCCGAGATCGGACGCCGCGTGGTCGTCGAGCCCGTCACCTCCGGCAGCTCGCCCCGGCTCATGCTCGACGTGCGCGTGTGGACGGGCGATCGGCTGGAGGCCGCCCGGACGGTCCGCGTCGACGCCGAGGTCCGCGGCCGCGTGCTGGTGGCCCAGCGCGAGATCGCCCGCAAGAGCGAGGTCGAAGCCTCGGCCGTCGCGGTCGAGGAACGCTGGTACACGCCCACCTCCGGCCGGGCGCTCGAGTCTGTCGGCGACGCCCAGGGCCTGCTGGCCCGAACCCGCATCGCCCCCGGTTCGATCGTGCGGGCCGACCACCTCGAGGCCCCCGTCGTGGTGCGCCGCGGCGAGCTGGTCACCGTCCGCGCCCTCGCCGGCGGCGTCGAGGTCAAGGCATCGGCCCGCGCCCGCCAGCCCGGCGCCAGGGGCGAGGTCATCGAGTGCGTGGTCGAAGGGGGCAAGAAGACCTTCCTCGCCCGCGTCGAGGGGCCGGGGCTGGTCGTCATGAGCCTCAACACCGCCGAGAACCCAGGAGACCGCCGATGATCACCCCGCGGCTCGCCCGCACCACCGCCGCCGCCCTGGTGCTCGCTGCCACCGGCGCCGCGAGCGCCCAGAGCCTCTTCGAGCGCGGCCCCGCCCGCCCCGCGCCCGCGCCGGGACACGGGCGCCCCCAGCAGCCCGGCCCCTCCAGCGTGCCCGCCCTTCCCGCCCCGCTGCCCGCCGCCGCCGATTCCTCTGCGCCCTCCACGCCCCCCTCGCCCCCGACAACGCCCGCACCCCTCCCGCCCGGCCCCGCCCAGAAAACCCCCGCCCAGGCGCCCGTGGGCGCGATGCTGGCCGGAAGCGTCCGACTCTCCGACGTCAGCCTGACCTCCGTCGAGGCCCCCAAGCCCAAGGAATTCAAGGAAAACGACCTCATCACCATCATCATCAGCGAGAAGGCGTCTTCCAGCCGAACCCAGAACCTCAAGACCGACAAGAAGTACGACCTCAACGCCGAGCTGAAGAACTCGATCGATCTGCTCCAGATCCTCGAGGCCCGCCTCGTCGCCGGCCGTCAGTCGGGCGACCCCACGCTGCCCCAGTTCACCCTCGGCAGCAGCACCAAGTTCGACGGCAAGGGCGAGTACAAGAGCGAGCAGCAGACCACCGCCCGCGTCACCGCCCGCGTGCTCGAAGTCAAGCCCAACGGCACCATCCTCCTCGAGAGCCGCACCCGCGTGAAGAACGACGAGGAAGACCAGACCATCATCCTCTCGGGCATCGCCCGCACGCAGGATGTCACCATCTCGAACACCATCCAGTCCAACCAGCTCTTCGACCTGAACCTCGCCATCGAGAACAAGGGCCAGGTCCGCGACACCGCGACCAAGGGCATCATCCCGCGGGTGCTCGAGACCCTCTTCAACTTCTGACGCCCCCCCAAGCC
>JACVCL010000162.1 GCA_016742075.1 Phycisphaerales bacterium | reverse complement strand
GTTCTCGTCCAGCGTCTTCTGCGCAATCTCCCGCGCCAGGCTCTGCACCAGCGGCATCGGGCCCTTCCGCTCCGCGTCGGGCTGGTCCTTCAGCAGTTCGTCGATCGAACCCTCCCCAACACCCTGACCCACCCCCCCACCCACCCTACTCCACCACTCGCACCACCCCGCTCACCCCGACGGCCCGGGCCTTCCGCCCGGGCCGTTTGCATGGGCACCGCCGGCCTCGCACCGCCGCTCGCTCAGGCCTCAGTCGTTGGGATTCCGCATGAGCTTCTTGAGCAGCGGGGTCAGCACGAGGATGAGCACCCCGGCGGCGAACGACGACACCACGAACAGGAAGAAGAAGTCGGCCTGGCCGCCGAAGTTCCACGGCAGGTGGATCTGCCCCTTCTCGATCTCCTCGACCTTCGACGCCACGAGTCCGCCGCCGAGGTTCGCGATGAAGCTCGACACGAACCAGATGCCCATGAGCAGCGAGACGAACCGCACCGGCGCCGCCTTCGTCACGTACGCCAGGCCCGTCGGCGACAGGCACAGCTCGCCCACCGTGTGCCAGAAGTACATCGCCAGCACGAACACCATGCCGGCCTTGGCTCCGCCCTTGGTGATCATCCCGGCCCACACCATGAAGATGTAGCCGACGCCAAGGAAGATCAGCCCCAGCGCGATCTTCACCGGCTGCGAGGGGTTGAGGTTCCGGCGGCCCAGGCCCGTCCAGATCATCCCGAACGGTGCCGCCATCAGGATGATCAGCGCCGGGTTCACCGACTGGAACCACGTCGCCGGAACCTCCCACGAGCCGATCATCCGGTTGGTGTTCTGCTCCGTGAACACGTTCACGCTCGAGCCCGCCTGCTCGAAGGCGATCCAGAACACCGCGTTGAAGAGCATGAAGATGAAGATCGAGAGCACAGGCCCGCGGTCCTCCGGGCGGTTCTGCGCCAGGAACACCCCCGCCCACACCAGCACGGCCAGAGCCAGCACGCCGCTCACCGCCCAGGCCAGCGGCGGGCGGGCCTGCAGGTAGTCGATCCCCGCGTGAAGGTGCGACGTCGCCCCCAGGTGGTACGCCACCGCCACTATCGCCGAGACCGCCGCGGAGATCACGAAGAACACCGCCGCCCACCGGCCGGCGTCGGTGCGCGGGGCCTCGCCCACGCCCACCAGGAACCGCGGCTTGCCCCACATATACAGCATCAGCCCCAGCAGCATGCCCACCGCGGCCGACCCGAAGCCCCAGTGCCAGCCCACCTTCTCGCCGAGCGTGCCGCAGACGAAGGCGCACAGGAACGCGCCGAGGTTGATGCCCATGTAGAAGATGCTGAACGCGCCGTCGCGCCGCGGGTCGTCGGGCGCGTACAGCTGGCCCACCATCACCGACACCGTCGGCTTGAAGTGGCCCGTCCCCAGGATGATCAGCGCCAGGCCGCCGATGAACGTCGACAGGCCGGCCGCGTTGGTGTGCAGATCGCCGATCCCGCTCACCGCCAGCACCACGTGCCCCATGGCGATCAGCAGCCCGCCCACCAGCATCGACCGGTGCGTCCCGATGAGCTTGTCGGCGATGATGCCCCCGATGATCGGCAGCAGGTACGCCAGCCCCGTGTACCACCCGTACAGCACCGACGCGTCGCTCTTGGTCCAGTTCCGCCCGGAATCATGCATGTTCGCGCTGGCCACCACCCGAACGGGCTCCTCGCCCTGCTTGCGCTCGGCATCGGGCTTCACCTGCAGCACCGCCACCCCCGACCCGTCGTTGACCGTGAAGAACGTCCGGCCTTCGCCGTCGGCGCCGCGGTCGATACCCACCTGCACCTCGATCGTGCGCGAGGTCGGGTTGCTCAGCTCCCACGCCGCCTCGGCGCGGTCGAACGATGCCCGGTCGCCCGGCGTGCCGCGGAACACCACCACCGGCCCCGCCGCCCCGGCGTCCTCGGCCCACGTCCCCTCGCCCTGGCCGCCGGCGGGCGGGATCTTCCGCACCGGGCGCAGCACCAGCTGCGGCCCGCCCTCCGACGCCGCCGGCGCCCCGCCCGGCCCCGCCGAACCACCGATCAGCACGTCGAGCGCGCGCCGCTGCACGGCCGGGGGCGGCTTCGCCGACGCGTCCGCGGCCGCGGCCGCGGGGGCCGCCGGCATCTCCTTGAACTCCAGCACGTTGCGGTGCGCACCCGACGGCAGTTGATGCACCGCCAGCACCCCGATGAGGTACAGCACCAGCAGCGCCCGCATCCCGTAGTAGCTGAACCGCTCCCACATCTCGACCAGGAACAGCAGGAACAACCCCGGCGGATGCCCCAGAAGCGTCCTCCCGCCCGACGAACCCGAACCCGCGCCCGTTCCGCTACCGCCCATCGGCGTCGCCATGCTGCTGCACTCCGGGCGTGGCCCGCCGCCCGGAGCCGGCCGCCGACCACGCACTTCACGTCATCCTAACCACACCGCCCCCCCACCCTGCTCCCCCTCGCTGCCACCGATCCAGCCCCGACCCTGCCCCCCCATTCCTCCGCCTCGCCGCCCCGGAGCGGCCGACCCGGCGCCTCCGGCCGTCCGTGACGGCCGCGCTCATCTCTGCGACACTCTTCCTCCATGCCCCTCCACGACGCCCCCCGCGAGCGGCCCGACCCCTGCGTGCTGGTCATCTTCGGCGCCAGCGGCGACCTGACCCAGCGCAAGCTCGTGCCCGCGCTCTACCAGCTCGAGCGCGAGAACCGTCTGCCGCCGGGCATGTGCGTGCTGGGCGTGTCGCGCACCCCCATGACCGACGACCAGTGGCGCGACAAGCTCCGCGAGGGCGTCCGCGAGCACACCAAGAACTTCGACGAGGCCGCCTACCGCGCCTTCGCCCGCCGGCTGCACTACCTCCCCGGCTCGGGCGCTGAGCCCGACGTGTACCCCGCGCTCATCCGCCGCATCGCCGACCTGGCCGCCGAGCACCGCACCGCCCTGCACTGGGACGACGCCGCCGAGCCCGCCCCCGGCCCCTCCCCGCAGCCCAACGTGCTTTTCTACCTCTCCGTCGCCCCCTCCCTCTACGGCCCCATCGCCGAGAGGATCGGCGAGTTCGGGCTGGTCTTCGAGGGCAAGCGCTGGTGCGCGGTGAACCCTCAGGCCGTGCCGTGGCAGCGCATCATCGTCGAGAAACCCCACGGCACCGACCTTCCCTCGGCCGCCGAGCTCAACCGCGTCATGGGCCGCGTCTTCGAGGAAGACGCCATCTATCGCATCGACCACTACCTCGGCAAGGAACTCATCCAGAACATCTTCGTGATGCGCTTCGGCAACACCATCTTCGAGCCCCTGTGGAACAACCACTACGTCGACCACGTGCAGGTGACCGCCGCCGAGTCCGTCGGCGTCGGCCGCAGGGCCGGCAACTTCTACGACGCCGCCGGCGCCACCCGCGACATGGTGCAGTCGCACCTCCTGCAGGTGCTCTCGCTGGTGGCGATGGAGCCCCCCAGCGTCTACGACCAGCACGCCATCCGCCGCGAGAAGATCAAGCTCGTCAACACCCTGCGCTTCACCGACGCCGACCACGCCCACCTGCACTCGGTCTTCGGCCGCTACGGACCCTCGGGCGATCAGAACGACGACGACGGCGGCCGCGGCTACGCCCAGCTCGACGGCGTCGATCCCGAACGCCGAACCGAGACCTTCGCCGCCTTCCGGCTCTTCCTCGATAACTGGCGCTGGGCCGGCGTGCCCTTCTACGTCCGCTCGGGCAAGAAAATGGCCCGCAAGCTCACCGAGATCGTGGTCCAGTTCAAGCAGCCGCCACTCCAGATGTTCCGCGACCTCGACGGCCGCCTGCCCTCCGAGTCGCTGCCCCCCAACCGCGTCGTCATCAACATCGCCCCCGACGACGGCATCTCCATCCGCTTCCAGGCCAAGGTCCCCGGCCCGCGCTTCGCCGTCGACTCCGTCAAGCTTGATATGGACTACGCCAAGGCCTTCAACGCCGTGCCCATCGAGGCCTACGGCCCCCTCATGCTCGACGCGATGCGCGGCGACCAGACCCTCTACAAGCACCGCGACGAGGTCGAGATCGGCTGGAAGATCTTCGACCCCTTCCTCCAGTCCGCCAAGCTCCGCCAGTCCATCGAAACCTACGCCGCCGGCTCGTGGGGCCCGCCCGCCGCCGACCAGCTCCTCGCCCGCGACGGCCGCCGCTGGCACAACCCCGTCAAGGGCGAAAAACGCTGATCCACGGCCCTCACGCCCTCGGCCGCCCTCACACCCCCACGTACCGCGCGTAGATCGCCCTCGCCCGCTCGGGCCTTGTCGTCCCCGTCACGATCGCCCGCGCGTCGGGGAACACCGTCAGACCGATCGCGCTCTCGCCGTCGCCCCGCTCGCGCGACAGCGTGCCCCGCAGCAGGTACCGCGTCACCTCGAAGCGGCCGTGCGCCGCCAGCCGCGAGGCCAGCGCCGCCAGATCGATCCGCACGCCCCCGGACGCCGGCGGCGCCAGCTGCACGCTCTCCCGCCCGCACAGCACCGCCGAGGCCTCGTCGCCCGCGTCGAGAAACTCGAACCGTCGCTGCCCGCAGCACGGGCACCCGGGGTCGCGCCGGGGCCTCAGGGTCCGCCAGCCGCCCGTCCACGCGTCGACCTCTACCAGCGCCGCCTCGCCGGCGTCGCCCGCCAGCAGCCGCACCGCCGACGCCGACGCCAGCCCCGCCACCACCGCCACCGCCGGGCCCAGCACCCCCACCGTGTCGCAAGTCTCAAACGTGCCGGGCGCCGGAAGCTCGGGCTCCACGCACCGCAGGCACGGCCCCAACCCCGGCCGCACCACCATCGTCGTGCCGCGCGTCCCCACCACCCCGGCGTACACCAGCGGCACGCCGTGCTTCACCGCGATGTCGTTCAGCACGTACCGTGTCCGGAAGTTGTCCGTCCCGTCGAGGATCACGTCGAGCCCCCCGCCGCCCGCCAGCCCCAGCAGACGCTCCCCCTCGCCCGCGCCCAGGTCGGCCACCACCGCCCGCACCGCCACGCCCGAGTTCACCCGCGCCAGCTTCTCCCGCGCCGCCTCCGCTTTGGGCACCCCCAACCGGGCATCGGCCTCGTCGAACAGCACCTGCCGCGGCAGGTTCGTCCACTCCACCAC
>JACVCL010000161.1 GCA_016742075.1 Phycisphaerales bacterium | reverse complement strand
GTACGGGGTCGGGGAGGGATGGGGGCCGGTGCGCGGGGGCTGGTGAGGGGGGGCCGGTGAGGGAGGCCGGTGGAGGGGGGGATCAGCGGGGTCGGGGGCGAGGGGTGCCGGTGGCGCCGGCCGGTCCGGACGGGCCAGTGGCGGGCGCGGGGGCACTGCCCGGTGCCGAACCGTCGGGCGCGGTGTTGGTGACCATCGCCCGCAGCAAGGCTTCGAGGCCCGGTGGGGCGTCGGTGGTGTCGGGCGCCGAGACCGTAGGAGTTGCGGGCGCCGGGGCGGGCTTGCCGGCGGCGCGGTCGAGATCGGCCATGAGTTCGGCGATGTCGGCCTCGCTGACGCGTGCGGCGCGGAGTTCGCCGAGGATCTGCTCACGGGACTTGATGACGAGGTCCACGGGCTTGGCCGCGGCGGGCGCGGGGCTGGGCGGGGCGGAGGCCGAGGGAGGGCCCGCGGGCGGGGCGAGGGTCTTGAACATCGTGAGGGCCGCGGTGGACCCCGAGCGCTCAAGCAGCACGCGGTTGGCCTTGCCGTCGATGGCCCTGATGCGCCACGCGGCCTGGGGGAAGCGTTCGTCGGTGAAGTCCTGCCCTTCGCGATAGGCGTGGACGCGCGGGCGCTGCACGCCGCCCTGCTGGATGGGGTTGCCGTGGGCGATGAAGGCGACGAGCGCCGGCTGAGCCGGGGCGTCGGGCTGCTCGGCCCTGCGCTCGGGCCGGGAGAGATAGATGCCGGTGAGCTGGAGGGCGGCGAGGGCCTGCCTGACGTCGTCGGGCAGACGCGAGGGATCGTCGGGCGTCGGGGGCGGCGCTGGGGGCGTGGCGGCGTGCTGCACGCGGGCGCCGCCGGGGCCCGCGGGGCCGGTGGCGGCCGGGGTGCCCGGCGCCGTCCAGAAGGCGCGGTCGGGGGCGAAGATGTTGTCTTTGGAGAGGCCGGCGAGGTGCTGCTGCCGGGCCTCGATGCCTGTGGCGGCGCTGCCCGCGCCCGCGGCGCGGGGCGCGGCCGGCACGGGCGGTCCCTGCACCACACCCGGGGCGGGGATCGGGCGGAGCGCGTGGAACAGCCACAGCGCCGCGGCGGCGGCGAGGAACACCAGCGCGAAGGCGGTGACCGCGGCGAAGGGGCCGATGCGGCGTGGCCCGCCCGGCGCCAGGCGGCGGCGGGAGATCGCGCGTGGCGGCTGGGCTCCGGCCTCGTTGGTCTCGGGCATGATCAGTTCTCCTCCCCGATCAGCGCCAGGGCGTGCACGGTCAGCTGGCCCACCACCTGAGAACTGGTCTGCAGCCGTCCGGGGCCCTCGATCGACACCTGCGGGATGTTGGTGCGGAGATCCGGGAAGTTCTCGAGCCGATCGATGAGGGCGAGCGCCGCGCGCGGGTCGGGCGCGTCGAACTGAACCCGCACGGCGACGACCCGCAGGGCGTCGGCGGGCCCGGCCGTCGGCGGCTGGCCGGGGGACGGCTGGGCGGCCGGGAGCACGTCGGGCAGGCGCAGCGCCTCGACCCGCGGCGAGGTGAGCTTGAGCTCGTTCATGACGGCCAGCACGCGGTCGCGGAGCTGAGATTCGGCCAGCTCGGTGGTCTTGGCCCGAACGGCCATGCCGCGGACCGAGGCGTCGAACTCGGCCCGGGCGGCCCGGGCGGCGTCGAGCCAGGCCGATTCGTCGGCGACGAGGGCCCGCTTGCCCTCGACGACGCGCAGACGCTCGAGGTATCGCTCGCGGGGCGACTCGGAGGCGGGCTCGGCCCCGTCGCCGGCGCGGAACCGGCCCGAGACCACCCACGCGCCGCCGATCGCGGCGATGATGGCGAGCAGCGCGATGACGCGGCGGTTGCTGTTCATCGGGCGGTCTCCTTCGCGGCGGGGCCTGAGGCGCCGGGCGGCTGCGCCGGCGGGCGGCGGTCGGCGCGGAGGTCGAAGGACTCCAGCGATCGCTCGGGCACGGCGACGGCCGGTGCGAGTGAGCGGGCGTTGCGGAACTCGGGATTCTCTTCCAGCCGCCTCAGCACGTCGGAGGCGCGGGCGGCCTCGCCCTTGAGGGTCACGGTCTTGTCGTCGGCATCGAGGCGGTAGAGGAACGATCGGCCGTCTGCGGGCAGGACCGCCCGGGCCGAGGAGAGCACCGGAAGGATCGGCCGCCAGCCGGTGGTTCGGGCGCCGGACGCCGCGGCGATGAGCGCCGAGTACCGTGCGGCCTCGGTCCTGGCCCTGGACACGGCCTGATAGCGGGGCTCGATGGAGCGTTCATCTTCGACGAGCGAGGCCATCGCCGAGTCGTGCCGGGCGGCGTCGGTGCGGGCGGAGGCGAAGAGAAGCAGGCCCGCCAGCACGGCGGCGGCGGCGGGGGTAAGCCAGCGGCGGCGGGCCGAGGGGTTGCGCCCGAGGAGCGGGGCGAAGTCGGCCGGGGCCACTCGGTGGGCGAGCGCTGACGCGGCGGCGAGGTCGCGCGCAGCGCGGAGATTGGCCGGCGTGAGCCCGGCGCCTTCATCGGGGAGCGACGCGGCGAACCGCTCGCTCGGACCGGCCGGTGACGCCAGTTCGGCGATGCGGCCGAATCGGAGCCGGTGGGCGAGCGGCGGGCCGGCGGGCGAAGCCTCGGCGACGACGGCCTCGGCCTCGTGCTGCAGACCGAGCCCCAGGAGCGCGATCGGCGGAGCCAGCACCACGTCGACCGGGCGGCCCAGCAGCGACTGGATGCGGTCGAGCCACGGCGTGAGCGCCGACCGCTGAACCGCGACGAGGTATCCCGAGGCCGACGCGGCGGCCTCGGGCGGGGCGCCGCCGGAGGTCGGCGGTGCGGCGAGCTCGGGGTCGTGTCGCTCGACGAGGCCGACCAGGGCGTCGCCCGCGGGGAAGGGGAAGAACTTGTCGCTGTTGCGTTCGATCTCGGGTCGGGCCGCGGGCCACGCGGCGACGCCCATCCGGATGGGGCGGACGGCGCACCAGGAGCTGGGGGGTGTCAGAACGACGCGCGATGCCGCGGGGAGCGACGCCAGAGCGCGGCGCTGCTCGCTCTCGCCCGAGGCGAGGAATCGCTCGAGCACCGGGCCGTCGAGCACCCGACCGCCGAGGGGGCCCGCCCGGAGGTGAACGGCGACGATCGCGTCGTTGTGGATCAGGAGCGAGAGGGTGGACGTTGGGAACATGGGTGTGGTCGGCGGGGACGGACGGCGGGCGGGGTTGGGTGGCTCGGGCGGGCTGGGAAAGGGTGAGAGGGGCTTCGGTTCCTTGGGGCTCGGGGCTTGATCCCTTGGGGGGGATCTATAGAAGGGGCCTGAGGCCGAGGTCGATCAGCCCGGTGTCGTCGACCACCGCCAGGCCCTCGAAGCGCCGGCCGGCACCCGGCCCCTCCGTGATTGTGATCACGAGGCGGAGGATGTTCGACGGCCGAGCCCGCAGAAGGTCGCGGAGATCGGAGCGGCCGAGGGGCAGGGCGCGGTCGAGCGTATGGTCGTTCAGGGTGCCGGTGTCACGGAGTTCGAGGATGGCGCGGACGACGTCGGCGTCGACGCGGGGCAGGCTGAGCAGGGCCTCGCGCGACACCGAGCCGGCGTGCAGCTTGCCGTCGCCGGCCAGGCAGAGGTCGGGCTTGATGAGGTCGAGGAGCTCGCGGGTGACGGAGGGGAGGAAGAGCAGCTCTTCGAGGGCGCCCATCCGCCCGCGGCGCGGCGTCACGCCGGCCCGGCGCCAGGCCTCGGCCGCGCGGGCGTCGGGGAAGGGCACCTCGGGATCGCCGCGCCAGTAGAGGATTTGCTCGACGATGCGCGCGACATCGGCGACGGGCACGCCGCGGCCGCGGAGGTACGCGTCGAGCCTGTCGCGCGGGACGGTGTTCACGTCGATGAGACCGGCGGCGTCGCTGACCTCGACGCGGAACGCCGACCCGCCCTCGCGGACGTCGACCGGTCGGCCGGGCAGACCGAGAGACTTGAGGACCGCCAGACCCGAGGGTCCTTCGCTGGCGGCCAGACCACCGCCCTCGAGGGCCGCGGCGAACTGGGCGCGGCCGCCGGCGTTGTCGGGGTCCTTCTTTTCCTCTTCCTGCAACTGGCCCTTGAGCAGCTCGCGGATGATCGGGGGGAGCTGCAGTTTGTCCTTGTCGTCCTCGGGCTTGCCGGGTGGGGCGATCCCGGCGTCGGGCGTTGGTGCGCCGCGGGCGACGGCGAGCGAGCGGGCGACGCGCGGGTCGTTCTCGCTTACGGTGAGGCCCGTGAGGACCAGCACGGCCGCCGACCGGGCGGCGCGCTCGGCCTCGGTGCGCTCGTGGAGCACGCGGGCCTCGACCGCCGAGGCGCGCATGAACACGGCGCCCTGCACCGCGAGGGCGAAGACCATCGCCGCCGCGAGCAGAACGACGATCAGCGCGAAGCCTCGATGACGAACACGCATGCGAACTCCTGGTTCTGGAAGCGGCCGACGAGACGCACAGCGGGAACGGGCGCGGCGCCGGTCGACGAGGCGGGCGCCGGCGATGTGAACGGGAACCAGTCTCTCCTCTGCGGGCTCCGGGCGCCGCCGGTCGGACGCGAATCGGCCGGCGGCGGCGGGCCGGCGGCGGCAGAGACATCGGGCATGCCGAACCGCTCGAAGCGCAGCCCCTCGACCGATTCGAGCAACACCGACCGGCGGCGAACCCGATCGGACGGCACCGACAGATCAGTCGGGACCGGCATCTGCGCATCGGGCGGCGGCTGGTCGAACCGGAGGATGCGGGTCTCCTGGTACACCAGGTTCGCCCGGCCCGCGCCCGGGAGTGCGCCGGAGGGCTCGATGGCGTACATCGCCTGCACCAGCGGGGCCTCGGGGAAGAGGATCGGGGTGGCGGTGACGAAGATGAGCGCATCGGGCCGGGCGATCGCCCGAGAGCCCTGGGTGTCGACCTGGATCGAGGTGCGGCGGTCGCCCCACTGAGCACGGGCGATCTCGAGCACTTGCGAGAGGCGCAGGGCGCGGTGGTGCGAGGCGTTGTCGGAGGTCCAGTCGCGGGCGCTCGCCCACAGGCCGGCGACGAAGGCGGTGATGGCCGCGAGAATCGTCACGGCCAGCAGAAGCTCGAGCAGCGTGAACGCGGACGATGCGCGACGGCCGGGACGCGCGGCCATGGGTGGCGGCGCGGGTGGTCCGGGGG
>JACVCL010000160.1 GCA_016742075.1 Phycisphaerales bacterium | reverse complement strand
CCCCACACCCCACACCCCAAGCACTCCCCACCCACTTCCCAACCCCTGAATGCCCCACCCGGCTCTCTGAGCCCCGCACGCGAAGTCGCGCCCCGTGGACATCATCTCCTTCTACACACCCAACGGCGCCTACAAGCACTTTGCGGAAGTGCTGCGGCGGAGCTGCGAGAAGTTCGGGATCACCCTGCACGTCGACGAGTTGCCCAGCCGCGG
The DNA here is from genome assembly GCA_016742075.1 of Phycisphaerales bacterium. Classification (GTDB taxonomy): domain Bacteria; phylum Planctomycetota; class Phycisphaerae; order Phycisphaerales; family UBA1924; genus JACVCL01. The sequence continues at coordinate 4,919 of JACVCL010000160.1, read as the reverse complement.
GAACTGGCATGCGAACATCAACCAGAAGCCGCAGTTCATCCGGCGGAAGCTGGCCGAGCTCAAGCGGCCGGTGATCTGGTGCGACATCGACTGCGAGGTGATCGAGTACCCCTCGCTGCTCGACGACCACCGGCACGACTTCATGATCTACAACTGGTTCGGCGACCGCGAGAACACGCGGTTTCCCTACCAGCCCGACAAGCTGCTGGGGTCGTCGGGGGTGGTGTTCTTCAACTACACGCCGCCGGTGATGCAGATCTTGCACCAGTGGATCGAGGCGTGCGAGAAGGCCCCGCCGGGCTCGCGCGACGATGTGATCTTCGACCAGGTGTTCGCCAAGCGCAAGACCAAGCCGGCGCTCAAGTGCTTCTGGCTGCCGCGCGCGTACAACCGGATGGACTCGCACTGGCCGGAAGTCAAGCCGGTGATCAACCATGTCTACCGCGACGGTCGGCTGTTCTCGGCCGAGCCGCCCAAGGGCGACGCGCCGCCGGGGACGTGAGCGCTCGGTCCTCGCGGCCGAGGGATGGCCCGGGCTGAGGTGCGGTCGGCGTGCGGCTTGGGGGGAGGGGGGTTCAGCCCTCGAGATTCAGGCGCGAGCCCGGGGCCGGGTGGGCCGCGGCCTTGCCGCCGGGCACATAGGCCACGCCGAAGCCGTGCTCCTGACGGTCCTGCTGAGACTGCTGGGTCTCGTTGCCGGCGGGGCCCTGGACGGCGTCGAAGGTTTCGACGGTGGGGACCGAGCCGGAGGACAGATCGGCCTCGTCGAGCGCCCGGCGGAACGTGGCGCCGGCCTTAGCGCGGGCGCGGGCGTCCTCGCGTTCGCGGCGGATCTTGGCCGCGGCGGGGTCGGTCACCAGGGTGCTCGGGATGATCGAGCCGACGAAGGGCATGTGGGGAAGATCGACCGATCGGGACCCGAACAATCAACTTTCCCGGCGGCTTGAGCGCCGATGGCCGGGGCCTGCTGGCGGCGAACGCCTGGGCAGGTTGGGCGGGGGATGGGGCGGGTCCGAGAACGCGGGCGCGGTGGTGCCGAAGGTCAGCCGCCGGCGCCGAGTTCCTTGGCGATGCGGCGCGCGGTCATGCGGCCGTGCTCCGCGGCGGCGGCCTCGGAGGCGCGGAACTGCCTGATGAGCACGGGAACCGCCAGCAGCGTGAGGGGGATGTACCACGCCGCCGTGACCCAGAAGGCCGACGGGTACCAGTTGAAGTACAGCCCGAGCATCGAGTGCGTGAGCCACACGCCGGGGTAGAGCGTCAGGAGCATGACGATGACGACGACGGCGGGGGAGCGCCGCAGCAGGGTGGAGGTGAAGCGGATCCTGCTGCCGCCGCGGTCGCCGGGCTCGATCCGGACGTCGAGCACCCGGTCGTAGATGATGCCGAACTGGGCGACGCGGAACGCGTCGGCGGCCCGGCGCTCGAACCCGGGCAGCTTGCCGCGTTTGGCCATCGATTCGAGGCGAGAGAGGACCTCCTCGGCCGTCAGCGCGGCGTCGATGGGCTCGGGCGCACCGTCCCCCGGCACGGGAGGGCTCTCGGTTTCTGGTCCGGATAACTCGGGCACGTGGATTTGGGCTTTGGTGACGGCGACAGGGGACAGGGGATCTCGGGAAGAGATCGGCGGTAGATACCGGGAATCTGCGGCGAAGTCGCGTCGTTCGGGCGTCTGGGCTCGACGGGGGGCGATTCCGGCGTCAGAGTACCACCGGCGCATGCACAGGCGGAACGACGATCCTTTGCGGCCGAACCGGCCCCGTGCGAGCCCTCGGGCCGGGTCGGGGACGGTGCTGCGCCTGGCGGGCGACGGCCCGGCGGCCCCCGGGCCGGGCGGCCGTGCGGAGGAAGCCCAGCGTCGGGTGGCCCGGGCGAACGCCGCGGCGGCGGCGCTCGAGCCCTCGGAGGCGCGGCGGATGATCGCCTCGGCCGCGGCGGCGGCCCTGCAGGGGGGCCGGGCGGCCATCCTGACGCCCGAGCGGCGCGAGCGGCTGCGGTTCGTGGCCCGCGCGCTGGGGGTACGCGCGTTCGACGCGAACGTGATCATCGCGCTGGTGCAGGACCGTGCGCGGCGGGGGGAGATCGCGGCCGACACGCCGGCGGCCCAACCGCCCCCGGCGGCGCCGCAGGCCCGGGCGCCGATGCGGCGGGCGGAGGTGCTGAGCGTGATCGCCGCGGTGGCCCTCGCGGCGGTAGCGGTGCTGGCGGCGGTGCGCTGGCTGGGGGGCTGACGCGGCGGCGCGGGCCGGTCAGGGCTGGAGGCGCGTGGCGGACCAGGGCCCGGCCGCGAAGGCGTGCGTCTGGCCGGGTGTGGGGGTGAGGGTGCGCGTCCACAGGGCGCGCTCGTGCACGCGGACGGGCGAGCCGATCCACAATTCGACCGACTCGGCCCACACGCGGTAGCCGCCCCAGTGCGGCGGGCGCGGGACCGAGACCTCGTCGGCCGAGTCGAGATCGACGTTGAAGCGCCGCATGGTGTCCATGACCTTGGCGAGCAGGTCGTCGCGCGAGGCGATGGGCCTCGACTGGTCGCTGGCCCAGGCGCCGAGGCGAGAAGCGGGGTGGCGCGAGAAGAAGTACTGGTCGCTCTCGTCGTCGGGCGACTGGACCACCGGACCCTCGATGCGGACCTGACGGTCGGCGTGGTCCCAGTGGAAGATGATGGCGGCGCGGGGGTTGGCCTGGAGCGCGCGGCCCTTGCGGCTGAGGCGGTTGGTGAAGAAGACGACGTAGCCGGGATCGCCGATGCCTCGGCACAGGACGATTCGTGCCGAGGGACGGCCGTCGGGGTCGACGGTGGCGACGGTCATGGCGCTGGGGTTGGGCTGGGTTCGGTCGGCGTGGGCGCGGTTGTACCAGGCCCGGAAGATGGGGAAGGGATCGTTGGGCAGGACGTCGGGGAAGACCTCGTTGACGTCAAAGGTGGATGCGGTGATGACGGGGCGTTCGGGCATTTCGGGGATGGTAGGGATGGGCGGGATGCCCGGTTTTTCGCGGTTCGGCGGGCGGCGGATGCCGGGCGGCCGGGGTGGGCGGGGCGGGGGCCTACAGTCGGCCGGTTTCGGGCGCCGGCGGGGCGTCGGGAGAGATTGTGGAATTGCTGGCGTGGGCGGCACGCCGCGTGGGAATCGGGAAAGGATGCCCGTCTCATGAGCGAGCGGATCAGCACCACGTCGGGGAACGGCGGCCTGTGGGACGGGGGCGGGAGCGGCCGCGGCGCCGGGGGCCGCCCCGGGCGCGGCGAGCGCGTGGTGGCCACGCGCGAGATGCAGAAACTCTTCGACCGCATGCCGCCGCACTCGCTCGAGGCCGAGATGTGCCTGCTGGGGTCGATGATCCTCGACCACCAGGCAACGGCGGAGATCATTGGGCTGGTGCCTTCGGGCGAGTTTTTCTACTCCGAGGCGCACGGGGCGATCTTCGAGGCCCTCAAGAGCCTGTACGACACGCGGAACTCGGGCGACCTCGTGCAGCTGGTCGAGAAGCTTCGCGACGCGGAGGTGCTGGAGACCGTCGGGGGTCCTGAGTACCTCGAGCAGCTGGCCGCCAGCGTGCCCAGCGCGGCCAACGCCCCGCACTACGCGCGGATCGTGCGGCAGAAGCGGCAGCTGCGGAAGCTCATCGAGACGGCCGGGCAGATCCTCTGGGACGCGTACCACGTGGGCGGCGGGTCGGCCGACGCCGACGCCGACGCCGCGACGGCCGTGCTCGACAAGGCCGAGAAGCAGATCTTCGAGATCGCCGAGGAAGCGCAGGGGATGGACTCGGCCACCCTGGCGACGCTGCTGCAGGAGCAGCTGACGTTCCTGATGCAGAACGAGGGCCGGGCGATCACCGGGCTCGACACCGGCTTCTACGACCTTTCGGAGATCACCAGCGGCCTGCAGAAGGGCGAGCTGATCATCGTGGCCGGCCGACCCTCGATGGGCAAGACCAGCTTCGCGCTGAACCTGGCCGAGCAGGTGGCCCGCGGCGGCCAGCCGCACTCCGAGCACGGCCCGCGGACGCCGGTGGGCTTTTTCTCGATGGAGATGAGCCGGCAGTCGGTGGCGCAGCGCCTGCTGTGCGCCTACGCGAACGTCGACTCGCACCATCTGCGCACCAACCGTCTCGGAAAGGACGACTTCGCGCGGCTGTACCGCGTGGTCGCGGAGCTCTCGGAGGCGCCGATCTTCATCGACGACTCGCCCTCGCTCACCGTGCTGCAGCTGCGGGCCAAGGCCCGGCGCATGGTGGCCCAGCACGGCGTCAAGTGTCTGTTCATCGACTACCTGCAGCTCATGTCGGCGCCGGGCTCGGCCCGCGACGGGCGCGAGCGCGAAGTGTCGGCGGTGTCGCGCGGCATCAAGGCGCTGGCCCGCGAGCTGGAGATCCCGATCATCTGCCTCGCCCAGCTCAACCGCGGCGCCGAGCAGCGCGAGGGCAACCGCCCGCGCATGGCCGACCTGCGCGAGTCGGGCTCGATCGAGCAGGACGCCGACGTGATCCTCCTCCTGCACCGCGAGGAGTACTACCACTCGCAGGACCCCGAGTGGGTCCGCGAGAACCCCGATAAGGCCGGCGTCGCCGAGGTCATCGTCGCCAAGCAGCGCAACGGCCCCACCGGCGTGATCGAGCTGTTCTGGGACAGCAAGTCGACGCGGTTCAAGAACCTCTCGGCCCGCGGCTCGTTCGGCGCACCGCCCGCCAGCGGCCACGCCGCGCCGCCCATGCCGCCCAACCCCTTCGCCGGCGCCGCGGCCGCGCCGGCCATCGAGCCCAAGCCCTACTCGGGCTTCGCCCCGGGGGCCAAGACCGGGCCCATCGAGAACTTCCGCGACGGCGGCGGGCGCGACGACGCGCCGTGGGAAGACGAGCCACCCGCCCCGGCCGGCGACCACGGCCTGCCCGTCTAAACCCCCCACCCCCCACCCCCCAGC
>JACVCL010000020.1 GCA_016742075.1 Phycisphaerales bacterium | reverse complement strand
CCGTCGGGTCCTCACCCGCCGACACCTCGGCTTCACGCTCATCGAGGCCATCGTCATCATCGTGATCCTCGGCGTGCTCGCCGCGATCATCGCGCCCCGCTTCCTCGGCCGCATCGGCCAGTCGAAGGAGGCCGTGGCCATGACCAACATGAAGTCGCTCGCCCAGGCCGTGAACCTGTTCCGCGCCGACTGCGGCGAGCTGAAGGAAGGCATGAGCCTCGACATTCTGCTCACCTGCCCGGCCGACGTCGCCCAGGACAAGTGGAAGGGCCCCTACATCAACAACGCCGACCAGCTCCGCGACCCCTGGGGCAACCCGTACGTGCTCGTCTTCCCCGGCGATCGGAACAAGGCCGACTTCGACATCGTCAGCTACGGGTCCGACGGCCGCCCCGGCGGCGAGGGCGAGAACAAGGACCTGGTCGCCCCCTGATCCCGGCGCTCCCACGCATGCCCACCCGGCCACGCCAACGCGCCTTCACCCTCGTCGAACTGATCGTGGTCATCGTCATCCTGGGCGTGCTCTTCCTGCTCACCGTGCCCAGGCTGACATCCACCGAGGCCCGCCGCGCCGAGAACGAGGTGCGCTCGGTGGCCCTGCTGCTCTCCGCCATCGCCCAACGCGACGCCCTGGGCTCTCAGCGTCTCTCGCTGGCGTACGACGCCGCCGATCGACGCCTCTCCGCCTCGGTCTTCCGCTCCACCGGTGACGCGATCAACCCCGACGGGCGCTGGTCGTCGGACCCGCTGCTCCCCCCGGTGGTCTTCGAGGCCGCGCGCCTCGAGACCGCCCTCTTCGACGGCGCTCGGGCCGATTCCCGCGGCTGGACGATCGAACTCTTCCCCGGCGTCGGCCGCCCGACCATCCAGCTGGTGTTCGCCGCCGGCGAGGCCCAGCGCCCCTCGCGCTGGCTCGTCGATCTGCTCCCGTACAGCACCATGGCCGCGGTCGCCACGCCCTCGGGCGGCCTGTCGCGCCCCACCGCCGTCGATCTCGACGCCCAGGGCATGAGGCTCAGCCCGTGGTAGCCGCCCCGAGCCGATCCCGCCGGCGGGCCTTCGCCCTGCTCGACGCCCTGGTGGGCGCCGTGCTGCTGGGCCTCGGGCTGGCCGCCATCGTCGGCCTCTCTGCCTCGGCCATCAGCTCGCAGACCCGCGGCGAGGAACTGGAACGCGCCGCCGCGCTGGCCGACCAGAAGCTCAATCTCGTCCTGGCCGTCGGCCCCGACAGGTTCGGCGCAGCCTTCCCCACCCGGGGGCCGGGAGATGCCCCCTACGAGGACCTCACCTACGAACTCACCATCACCTCCCGGGGCGACACCGACCCATTCTTCGTCCGCTGCACCGTCACCTGGGGGCCGCGGTTCAGCCCGCGGTCGCTCTCGGTCGAAACGCTGATCGCGGCCCGGCGCGGCGACGACCCCGACCCCGATCGCAAGCCCGACCAGTCCGTCGACCGCTCCCAGGCCGGCCTCACCCCCTCCCAGCGGTCGAACTCCTCCACGACACCCAGATCGGGGACTGGCCGATGACCCGCGCCACCCCGGTTCCCGCCGCCCATCTCCGCCGCCCCCGCCGCGGCTTCTCGCTCATCGAGCTCATCGTGGCGGTCATCCTCATCGCCATGATCGCCGGCGCCACGTCGATCGCCGTTTCGCAGGCGCTACGGGCCAAGGCCAGCAGCGAGGCCCGGCAGCTCGCCTTCTCCCGCGCCGGCAGCGCGGTCGCGCGGGTCGCCGTGGACCTCGGCAACGCCCTCCGCTCGGGCAACCTCGAGCAATCGATGGTCCGGGTCACCGGGTCCGAAGCCGGCGGCCGCCGCCGCTCCGGCGTGCTGGTGGTGGCCCGGAACGCCACCCCCGTCCGGCCCACCCTCTCGCAGCCCGACGGAGGCACGGCCGAGTTCCAGTACCGCGTGCAGGACGACCCCGCCCCCGCCCCCACCGTCGCCCCCGGCTCCGGGGCCGGCATCCTCTGGCGCCGGGTCGATCCCGTCCCCGACGAAAACCCCGACGGCGGGGGCGTCGCCTTCCCCGTGGTCGACGGCATCGTCGCCTTCGAGGTCGACGCCTTCGACGGCTCGGCGTGGATTTCCAGCTGGGAAAGCGACCGCGACGGCTACCCCCGGGCCCTCAGGGTCACCGTCACGGCCGTCGGTGACCGCCCGGGCGTCACCGCCACCGCCCAGAAAGTCGTCGCTCTCGACCGGGTGCCCCTCCCGTACAAGTCGCTGAATTCCACCCCCAGCCCAACGACCACCCGATGAGACGCCGATCACCGTCATCCGAGCGCTCGGGCGGCGAGATGCGGGCAAGAACCGCGGCGTTCCGGCGTTCGGCCCGGCCCGGGTTCGCGATTCTGCTGGTCGTGTTCGCGATCGCCATCGCGACGATCGTGCTGATCGCCCTGCAGGCGTCGGGCCTGCGGCAGGCGGCCGCCGGACGCGAGGCCGTGGCGCGTCTGCGGGCGTACTGGGCCGCCCGGGCGGGCTTGGAGGCGACGATCGCGCGGATCGAGTCGAACATCACCTCCCCGCCCACCGGCGACGCGTTCGCCGAGCAGTCATCCCTCGTCCAAGTCTCGTCGGGCCGCCTCGACGGCGCCCGCTGGCTCATCCGCCACACCGATGGCACCACCGAAAGGGAGGGGCCCGAGGACCCGTCGGCGAAGATCAACATCAACCTGATGACGAAAGACGACTTGATGAAGCTCCCGGCGATGACCGAGGACGTCGCCGACGCGATCCTCGACTGGATCGACACCGACGACGACCCCCGCGAGCTGGGGGCCGAGGTGGGCTACTACTCGCAGCTCCCAACGCCCTACAAGCCCCGCAACGGCCCGATTCCCCGCCTTGAGGAGCTTCGGCTGGTCGTCGGGGTCGACCCGATCCTGCTCTTCGGCGAGGACGCCAACGCGAACGGGCGGCTGGACCCCAACGAGAACGACGGGGCTCTGTCGCTTCCGCCGGACAACGCTAACAACACCCTTGAAGGGGGGTGGGGAGCGGTGCTCACGGCGGCGTCGGTGGACGAGGGCCTGGCGGCCTCGGGGAAACCCCGGTTGAACCTCAAGCAGGCGAAGGAGGACGAGCTCATCGCCGCGATGTCGCCGGTGCCGCTCAACGCGCTGCAGGCGCGGGTGATACTCAACCACGCGGCGAGCGCCACCTCGATGGTGGACTACATCTCGCAGAGCCTGCGCCAGCTGGCCCAGGGGCAGCAGGGGCTGGGGGTGCCGGTGCAGGCGATCCAGAACCTCGACGATGAGCAGCTCGGCAAGCTCTACGACGAGTGCACGGTGGCCGACCCCGCGCAGGGCCCGCAGCCGGGCAAGCTGAACATCAACCTGGCCCGCCGGGAGACGTTCGACTACTTCGCCGAGCTCGACGCGAGCTTCGCCGACTCGCTGGCCTTCGCGGTGCAGTCGAGGTCGCAGGGCTTCACGAACATCATGCAGCTCATGGAGGTGCCGGGGATGACCCGCGGGCGGCTGGCCCAGGTGGCCCGGATCATGGACGTTCGCTCGAACTCATATGTGATATCCTCGCGCGGCCGCGACCTGAACACGGGAGTCGAGGTCGAGATCGGCGCGGTGGTGCAGAAGACCCAGCTCCCGGTGGTGATTTCCGACCTGATCGTGCGATGAGCCAGTTGTCCGCCCGACCCCGTTCCCGCGCCGCGAGCCGGCCCAAGCGCCTGGCGGCTGTGCACGCGCAGGGTTCGTCCTGGCGGCTGGTGGTGCTGGAAGACCGCGGGTCGTCCGGGCCGCCCGCGCTGCTGAGCGCCCAGTCGCTCCGGGCGGGCGACTGGTCCGCCCTCGACGGGGCGCTGGCCGCGGCGAAGGCCGAGGCGCTGGTGCACGTGCTGCCGGCCGCGGGCACGATCGTCCGCGCGGTGGAGGTGCCCGAGGGTTCGGACGATGAGATGGCCGCGGCCCTGGGGCTGATGGCCGAGGCGCAGCTGCCTTCGACGATTGCGCCCCATCGTCGCGGCTTCGGGCTGATTCCCGCGGCGGCGACCGACGGTACGCGCGCGGCGGTGCTTGTGGGCTGGCCCGGGCCGGCGCCGGCCACCCTGCACGAGGACGGGGGCGCCCCTCGGGGCGGCAAGCCGGCGTGGCGGGGGCCGGAGTCGTTCACCTCCGAGGCGGTGGCGCTGGCCGCGCTCGGTTCCCCCCGTCGGGCGTTCGATCTTCTCTACGCCGATCGCGATCAGGGCTCGATCGCCGTCGCCGCCTCTTCGGCGAGCAAGGCGACGCTGCGGGCCCTTAGAGAGGACCCCGACAGCACCCCGGGCTGGGCCGAGGTGCTCGCCGACGCGATGGGTCAGACCGCTTGGCGGCTGGGTGTGGACGCCGCCGAGGTGGCCCTGCCCGAGCCGCTGCCGCGCCACCTGCTGCTGATCGACGAGGCGTCGAGGCGGGCGCTGGTGCAGACGGTGCCGACGCTGTCGGGCCCGCAGACCCCGATCGAGGAGTTCGCCGTGGCGGCGGGGGCGGCGCTGGCGGCGATCCGGGCACCGTCGGGGCTGCGTTCGTTCGTCGAGATGCTGGCGCACGAGCCAGTGGTGGTGCGCTCGGTTCTGGAGCGGACGACCGACTGGCTCGCCCGGCCGCGCAACGCCGCGGTGGTTCTGGGCGCGGGCCTGGCCGCGGCCGCGCTTCTGTGGTGGGGTTCGGCGTGGGTGCGCTACGCCGTGCTCGATGCGCGTCTCACCGCCATCGAGAAGGATGAGCGGTTCACGAAGCAGGGCGATCTCGAGAAGCGGCTGGCCCTCTACGACGAGTTGGGGCGTCGGCGGGCACCGCTCACGAAGATCCTCGCCGACATCGCGAGCGCCACGCCGGTGGGCGTGCAGCTCGAGTCGTTCACGCTCGACGTGAATTCGGGCCGTTTCGCGGTCCGGGCCCGGGCCGACAACTTCAAGCTGGGGACCGACTTCAAGTCGGCCCTCGAGAAGACCGGTCTGTTCTCACGGGTGTCGCTGGACTCGACGAAGACGGCCGCCGACCGCAGCCGCGAGGCCGCGGCCGCGCGGGGGGCGGCCGGCGCCACCGGGGCGACCGGGCGCACCGGGGCCACCGGCCCTACCGGTGCCACGGGCGCGACGGGCGTCACGGGACCCACCGGCCAGACCGGGCAGACGGGCGCCACCGGCGGGACCGGGGCGACGGGTTCGACGGGGCCGACCGGAGCGCCGCCCCCGCCGCCGGAAGACCTGGGCTCGGCGGTGGAGTTCGACCTCTCGGGCGACCTGGCCCGCGGCACGATGTTCAACCCTGTGCGGGGCACGCCCGAGTCGTTCGCCGATCGGACGCTGTTCATGCGGCTGTACCCGGACCTGATCAAGCCGGGCGCCACGGGCGTCACCGGCCCGGCGAGCGAGGGTGTGGTCGACTCCGTGGCAACGGCGGGCGGTGGGGCGTCGGGGGGCGGCTCGGGCGCGGGCAGCGGCGGCGGTCCGGTCTTCGACGGTGGCTCGGGAGGGGCGCGGAACACGGCGCCGATCCCCGATGCGCTCAGCGACGCCGACATCAACGCGATGACCGACCGCAACGCGATCATGGGCGAAGTCGGGCGCCGCAACGCCGCGGCCAGCCGCACCGACATCGACGCCGAGACGCGGCAGCGGCTGCGCGACGAGGCCTCGAAACTCCGCGAACGAGCGAGGAGCCTGCAACGGCGATGAGCATGGCGAGCGACATGGCCAAAGGCTGGAAGCGCATCCCGCGTGCGGCGCGGTGGGGCCTGGCCGCCGGCGGGTTCGTGGCGGTGTATCTCCTGGCGATCGACCCGGCCCTGGCCCTGCGCGACGAGTGGGTGAGGCGCGCCGAGCTCCGGACCACCGACATCGAGCGGTACCGCGAGCAGTCGGACCGCGCCTCGGCGGCCGACGCGAAGATCGCGCTGGCCGTGCGGCGTTTCGGCGACGTGCGGGTGCCCCCGGTGGGTGAGTCCGGCGGGGGGGCCGTGCTCGGGCGCGTCGACCAGATCATGCGCAAGCACCGCGTGGCCGACTGGTCGATGACGCAGCAGCGGCCGATCGCGCTCGGGCGCGACGCCATGGTCTCGGCGCTCAAGCCTGGGCAGGAGGTCCAGCGCATCGTCTTCAATCTGTCGGTGGAAGGCGGGCAGGAGGCCGTGGCCGGCGTGATCGCCGACCTCGAGCGAACCCCCGAGATCACCACGATCGGCAACCTCGCGATCCGCCGCCAGCCGGGGCAGGGCGGCGCGGCGGCGGGGGCCGGGCGCGTCTCTGCGACACTTAACCCCGAGGTGTGGATCATCGCCGAGAAGGAGCAGCCGCGGCGCTGACATCCCACCGATGCCCACACCGTCCTCCAATGCGTTGCGGTCGCTGACCCGGAAGATCGGGCCGCTTGGCGTGGCCGGCGGCGTCGCCGCGGGTCTGGCGCTGGCGGCCCTGGTGCTGGCGCTGTGGACGCTCGTGCCGACGCTGCTGTCGCCCGCGGTGAGGCCGCCCTCGGGGCTCGAGCAGCGGCAGGACCGGCTCAAGCAGTTCGCCGAGGCGTTCGAGGGTCAGCTCAAGAACATCGGCGGCCGCTCGCTGTTCGCGCTGCCGCCCCGGCCGACCCCGCCCCGCCGGGCCGGCCCGGTGGCCCCGCCCTCCGACGCCAAGCCGAGCAGCTACGGCGGCCCGGCGATCATCGCGATCACCGGCTTCGGCGTGCTCTTCGAGGACGGCCGCCTGCTGCGCCAGGGCAACGCCGCCAACGAGGGCCTGCGGGTGGTGTCGATCAACCCGCCCTGGGGGGCGAGGCTGGAGTGGCGCGGGGCGGAGTTCGACGTGCCGCTCTTCGAGCGCACGACGCCCGAGTTTCTGGTCAAACCCGAGGCTTCGGCCTCGAAGGACAAGTGATGCCGAAGAACCCCGCATCCCCGCGTGCGCGTTCCGCCGCCCTTCCCATCGTCGCCGCCGCGCTGGTGCTGGCCGCGGGCGGCATTTTGGCCGTTGCCCGGCAGTCGGACCCGGCCCCGCCCGCGGGCACCACGGGAACCACGGGCCCGACCGGCACGGGCGGGGCCACCGGCGCCACCGGGGTCACCGGCTCCCCCGAAGCACCCGGCGTGACCGGGAGCACAGGCGCCATCGGCGAGACGGGATCGACCGGCGCGGCCGGTGCCACCGAGCTGGAGAGCCGCGAGCCCTCGGGCAAGCCCACCGACGCCGCGCCCGCGAAGCCCGCCGAGCCCCCGAAGCCCGAGGTGCGCGACTCGCTGGGCCGGCGCGTCGTCGACGGGCAGACGTCGACGCTGGCGTTCCGGAACGTGACGGTGGAGCGGGTGATCCCGTTCATCGTCGAGTCCACGGGCAAGGTGGTGCTCCCGCAGACCGAGATCCTCAACCGCCGCATCACGATCATCAACGACCGCCCCCTCCCGCAGGTGCAGGCGCTCGACCTCGTGTTCCTGGCGCTGAACCAGAACGGCATCTCGGTGGTCGAGACCTTCGACACCATCGTGCTCCGCGACATCGCCGAGATCGCCCGGCAGGACGTTCCGCTGCTGGGCCCCGACACCAGCACGCTCGGCCGGACCGACGTGGGGGCGGTGGCCGAGAAGGTCTTCGCCCTGCGCCACGCCACCGCGGCGAACATCGGCGATGTCATCAAGGACACGCTGCCCGACTACTCGAAGATGTCGGTGGATGTCGAGTCGAACCAGGTGGTGGTGACCGGCAACATCAAGCTGCTGCAGCGGATCGAGCGGCTGCTCGACGCTCTCGACAAGCCGAACCCCGGCGGACTGCAGACCGAGACGTTCCTGCTGCGCTTCGCCGACGCCGACCTGGTGGTGCAGAACATCAAGGACCTCTTCGAGGACCGGCAGGGGGCTCAGGGCGGGCAGCAGACCGGCGGCCGTCAGCAGAACCCGTTCGCGGCGTTCTTCGGCCCCGGCGGCGGCGGGGCGGGCGGCGGCGGCGGCGGCGCTGGGGGGCGGCAGCCCGGGGCGGGCGGCGGCGGCGGCGCGAGCGGAACCCCTCGGGGCGGCGCGGCCCGGCCGCGTGCCGGGGAGTCCACGGCCACCACGGGGGCGGCCACTTCCTCTCGGCTGCGGGCGACGTCCAACAAGCAGCAGAACTCGGTGACGGTGCTGGCCGAGTCGGCCCTGATGGAGCAGATCCGCAAGCAGATCGTCGACGTGTGGGACCGGCCGCTGCCTCAGGAGGCGGTGGTGCCGCGCGTGTACGACCTGAAGAACAGCGACCCGATCAAGGTCCGCGACCTGCTCGAGAGCCTCTTCGGCCCTGCCGGCGCCGAAGTGGGCACCCCGGGCGCGTTCGGTGCCCAGTCGCGGACCAGCTCGGGGATCGGGCGCCTGGCGGGGCAGTTCTCGTTCCAGGCGATGCCCGAGTCCGGGCGGCTGGCGGTGCTGAGCAAGAGCACCGACAACCTGTCGGTGATCGATGACTTCATCCGTGAGATCGACCGGCCGCAGAGCGCGGGCATCCCCGAGGTGGTCGAGCTCAAGCATGCCCAGTCGGAAGAGCTCGCCGAGCAGTTGAACACGCTCCTGGCGATCCAAGGCACGCTGGCGCAGATCCCGAGGTCGGAGAGCGGGCTCACCGACGCCACGGCCGTGGCCTCACCGTTCGCGAACACGTCGAACACGGCCACGGGCACCACCGGCGGCACCACCGGCACGGGCGCCGGCACCGCGGCCAGCACCAACACCAGCGTCATCAACTTCTGGTGGCAGCGGGGCAACGCGCCGACCGACAACCGCGGCGCATCGAACCTGATCGGCAAGATCCGCATCGTGCCGGTGTGGCGGCAGAACGCGGTGATGGTGCTGGCCCCGGCCGAGTACCGCCAGCCGGTGATCGACACCATCCGCAACCTCGACCGGCCCGGCCGGCAGGTGCTGATCTCGGCCGTCGTGGCGGAGATCTCGATCGAGGACGCCACCGCCCTGGGCCTGCGCTTCTCGAACCAGGCGATCACCCCCAGCAACCCCGACAACGCGATCGGCTCGTCCAACACGGTCACGAGCACGAAGCAGAACTTCCTCGGCTCGTTCTTCAACACCTCGGTGCTCAACCAGACGGTGAACCTGAACCTGCTGCTGCAGGCGCTGGCGCAGAACTCGAAGGTGAACATCATCTCCGAGCCCAAAATCTTCACCGCCGACAACCAGGAGGCGGTGTTCTTCGACGGGCAGGACATCCCGTTCATCAGCCAGTCGCAGACCGGCCAGAACAACAACCTCATCCAGTCGTTCGACTACCGGGCCGTCGGCATCCAGCTGCGGATCCGGCCGCGGATCACGGTCAACCGCGATGTCGACCTCCGGGTGAACCTGCAGCTGTCGTCGATCGTGCCGAACCAGACGCTCTTCGGCGGCTTCGTCGTCGACCGGCGCGAGACGACCACGCAGCTGATCGTGCAGGACCAGAACACCATCGTGATCAGCGGCATTCTGCGGAGCGAGGACTCGGACATCAAGCGGAAGATCCCGCTGCTGGGCGACATCCCGCTGGTCGGGCTGCTGTTCCAGAGCACCGAAAAGTCGCGCCGGCAGACCGAACTGGTCGCGTTCATCACCCCGACCGTCATCGAGAATCCCTCCGAGTCGCGGGAGCTCAACAAGCCCTTCCGCGAGCGGCTCGATCAGCTGCGCGACCAGCTGCTGGGCGATCTCAAGCAGCGCGGCGGGTTCACCCCGATCGAGGAGCCCGGGGCACCCCGGCTCAAGACCGACGGGCCCGCACCCGGCGAGGCCCCGCCCGCGGTGCCGGTGCCGCCGCCCCCGCCCGCCCCACCACCCGGCCCCGCACCCGCTCGCGAGCCGGGGGCCGAGCCCGCCGCGACCGGGGGCTGAGCCGATGGTCTGCGCCCGTTCGAGCGCCGGTCTGTTTGGGGTGCTGCTCGCGGTCACGGCCGCGGGGTGCGTGAAGTCGTCGGGCGGATCACCCGCCGCCCCGCGCCCGGGGATGACCGGCATCGCGGTGTCGGGCGCGGGCGACCAAGCCCCGCGGGCGCCGCTCACGAATGTCGCCGCACCGGCCCCGGCTTCCGAGACGGTGGTTTCGCGGCTGCTGCTGTCGGTTCAGCCGATCGGACGGGTTCCGTTCGACGGGCAGCTCCTGCCGCTGGTGTCTCCCGACGGCCGGCGGCTGGCGACCAGCGTGGGCGAGGCCCCAAGCTGGGCGACGATTCTGGCGGCGCCGCAGGCGGGCCCGGAGCGCGGCCGCATCGAGATCTACGACCTCACCCGCTCGCCGCCCGTGCTGGTGCCGGGCTCATCGGACATTCCCGTGGGCGTGGTCCTGGGCCGCTCGGCCGACGACGCCGGGTTTCTGGTCGAGTCGCCGCGGCCGGACGGTGCGCGGTGGATCGGCCGCGTGCCCTGGACCGGCGGGGCCGTCGAGTGGCTGGTGCAGGGCACGGGCGTGAACGCCGGGGCCACGCTCGCGCCCGCCGGTGGCCGATCGCCGGTGTTCTGCACGCGCGGGGTCGACGCCACGGCGTGCGGGCTGGCGGCCGGTCCGTCGTCCGACTCCGCGGCCGCGCCCGCGCCGCCAGGCGAGAGCGGCTATTCGTTTCCCGCCTTCTCGGGCGATGGGTCGGTGCTGTACGCCTTCCTGACCGGTCCGCGCGGCACCGAGCTGCTGGCGCTGGGCGCCGACACGGGTGACCCGGGCGCCGGATTCCCGCGCACGCTGGCACGGCGGGTTTTGGCCGCGAACCGCGAGCCGATCTTCGCGTACCAGGCGGTATCGGGGGTGCAGTCGCCGGCCGTCGGCGCGGGCGCTGCGCCGGGGCTGCTGTTCCATAATCCCGCGGCCAAGCGGATGCAGATTTTCTCGCCCGTCACCGGGCGGCTCACCGATCTGGCCGAGGGATCGATCGCCGGCGCTTGGGCCCCCGACGATTCCGGGCTGGCGGTGCTGGTGACCGCCCCCGGCGGTCTGGTGCAGCACCGCCTGTCGACCGACGAAACGGGGCTTCGCGCCCTTCCGCCCTCGCGGGTGCTGGACCAGCCGTGGGTGCCGCGGGCCACCACCGACCCCGCGCGGCCGTTCGTGCTCATCGGTCCGGGGCCCAGAGATCAGCCGCGCGTGCTCGAACTCGTTGGGCTGCGGCTGGTCACCGAGCCCGCGAAATGACCGGGCGGTGGGGCCCGCGGGGTGGGTGGTGGGGGGGTGAAGCGAATCACCGCGCGAACGGCCCGTCGTCCAGCCGTTCGGGCCGGGATTCGAGCGACCAGTCGACGGTGCGTCCGACATCGGCCTCGCGGGTAAAAGTTCGGACGCGCTCGGTGCCGCCGAAGCCGATGGGGCGGAGCACGAAGCTCGCGCTCACGGTGTCGCGGATCGTGTCGGCCGAAACGCTCACCTCGACGGCCCACTGCGGGAACAGCCTGGTGACGCGTCCCCCGACGAACTGGAACGTGTTGCGCGACAGGTCGTAGGCCCCGAAGCCCGACACCGCGTACTTGCGGGTCAGCTCGTAGCGGGCGCCGAAGTCGATGAACCGCGCCGACACCGGGTTGAGTTCGCGGTAGTCGACAAAGGTCGAGAAGCCCCCGCCGTGGTCGATGAGGAACCCGGTGGTCGTGCGGGCGAATCGCCGCTCGCGCTCGTCGTACAGCACGCTGCCGGTGAGGGCCAGGCCGTCGGTGAGCTGCAGCTTGCCGTCGCCGTCGAAGAACCGCCCCAGGTTGCTGCCCTCGGGCCGGGCCTCGATGAACCGTCCGAACGGCGACGACACGGGGGTGACGCCGTTCGACCACACGTAGTCGGTGTTCAGCACCAGCCAGTCGACGCTGCGCCAGCGGCCCTCGCCGCCGCGCTGGGTCTGCCAGGTGTTCCGCAGGCCCGCCCGGGTGGTGAAGCCGCCGGGCAGCCGCTCGACGCTGTCGTCGAGCACGGGCAGTTTCGACTGGTTGATGGTGCTGCCGGCCTGCCACACGGTCACGCTCGGCTCGATGATGTGCCGCAGGCGGTACAGGTCGAGAAACTCCGACCGCACGCCGTCGTCGACCCGGACGATCGAGGTGTACGTGCGCACGCCCGCGGCGCCCCAGAACCGGTAGTGGTCCTGGTCCTCGCGGTTGAAGTCGCGGAACGTGCTGTCCCAGGCGGTCAGCCGACCGACGCCGAAGGGCACCACGTTCAGCGGGCCCGCCGAGAGCGGCATCTCGATCTCGTGGCGGGTGTCGAAGCGGTTCACCGCCGAGTCGGGCACCCCGGCCGTCCGCAGCTGGTCGGCGAGGCTGTCGCCCGGCAGCAGGCCGAAGGCCTCCCGCGACCGCGCCACCGTGTCGAGACCGTACTCGCGCAGCCGGGCATCGCTGAAGCGCAGGTCGACGCGGCTGTACGACGCCTCGCCCGTGTACGAGAGCAGGTTGAAGAGGTTCTCGCCGATCCGTGCGTACTTGACCTCGGGGAGCTTCTGCGCGGCGTAGCCGCGGCTCTGCAGCAGCCACTCGTTGGCGACGAAGTCGTTGAACGTCCCCCGGGCCTCCATCGAGAAGATCTCGTTGTCGGCCACCCGCCGCGCGTACAGCGAACTGACGAACTCCCGCCGGGTCTGGGCCAGGTCCGGGAAGAACGCCGGCAGGAACGCCGGATCGCTGATGTAGGAACCCTCGGCGAACAGCGTCCACCGATCGTTGAGCCTCCAGATGTTGTCGGCCGCGATGATGCCCCGGTGTTCGCCGCTGCGGTCGATGTCGGCCCCCGACGGCAGCCGGTCGGTGCCCGTGTCGTAGATCCAGTAGCCGAAGAGCGAGCCGGCGATCCGCGGGTCTTTCCAGCGCAGGTCGGTGCCCAGCCCCACACCGCGCCGGAAGTAACCGTCGACCAGCGCGTCGAAGCGGCTGTCGGGCGGGGCGTCGACGCCCAGGAGCGTGTACACGTCCCACACGGTTCGGAGCACGGGGTCGCCGCCCTGGCTGTCGACCGCGATCTTGCGAAGCACGCTCGGACGAAGCTCACCGCTCAGGCGAGGCACGGCGAACAGGGGCAGCGAGCCGGCTCGGAAGCTCACGCCGCGGGCGTCCACGAGCGTCTTCGGCGCCGCCTCGGCCTCCGGCGGGTCGGTCCGCGTGATCGTTACGCTCCCCGCGCCGATCGAGAAGTGCGGCTCGGCAAAGCTCGTGTTCGCGAGCGTCACCTTCTCGGCCGCCCACTCGGTGCGCGAGCGCTGCCGGATCGCCTCGGCCCGCACATAAAGCGGCATCCCGCGCGCCTCGTCGTAGGTCCAGAACACCGCGTCGAGCACCACCGCGCGGTCGGTCCGCACGTCGTAGTACATCCGCGGCCCGCGAAGGGTGTAGCGGCCGTCGCTGGCCACCACGCTGCCCTCGAGGTACACCCCCTCCACGTTCTCGGTCCGGTACACCGCGGCCCCGGCTTCGGTGCCCCCTCGGAGGAATACCACCGCCCGCTGGGCCGAGATCTGCATGCCTCGCCCGCCGTCGGCCCGCTGGGCCTGCACCGCCACGCCACCGGTCGCGACCACGGCCGTTGTGCCGGGCTCATCCCCGGCCACCGCCTGAACCTCCGGGGCCGACACGAAGACGGTGCCCTGCGTCGGCTCGACGACCGGGCGACGCTCGGCCGGCGGAATCGCCCCGCGGGTGTCCCTGGTCAGTTCGGTGAGCGTCGGCTGTGGCTCGGGGGCCGGAGGGATGGGCCGCGGAGAGGTCGGCGGCGCGGCGGCGGTGCCCGTCCCTGCCCCTGTCGGCGCCACGGGGCCCGACGGCGCCGCACCCGGAAGCGCCGGCCTGGGGGTTGGTTGCGGCGGGGGGCTTGGCGGGCCGGACGACGACGCAGCAGGGGGCGCCGCCGGGGGCGGCCCCTGGACCGCGGGCCTTGGTTCATCTGCCGCCGGCCGCACCCACCTCAGCCGCGGCACCGCGATGGTGGCCGCTGGCGGTGGCTGCTGATCACCGCCGCCGGCGAGCGAGCGAAGGTACCTGGCCAGTCGGGCCTCGCCCTCGCCGACGAACGAAGCATGCCGGCCGCCCTCCTCTTCGAGGGGGCGTCCCTGGGCTATGACGTCGACGCGCAGCGATGCCGGCGCCTCGGGCACCAGAATCGCCGTCACCAGCAGGGCACGGCCGTCCACACCGACCGTCGGCGCCACGCCCAGTTCGCGCACGTTCTCGAAGTACACGGCCACCTGCTCGGCGTCGCGGCCGTCGGCGCGATTACGCACCGGCTCGATCCACACCACCGCCCGCTCGGCGTGAAACCGGTTGCCGCCGATGGTCACCCGGACATCCCCGGCGAGCAGCAGCCGCTGGGTCTGCCGATCGCGCCAAGCCCAGCCGCGGACCGCCGCCATGCTGAGCGTCCCGCGCTGCACCGCGGCGGGAAGCGTGGCGTTCGCGAAGTCGCGTCCGTCGATCGTTCCGGCGCCCGCTTGGATCGGCTGATCTTGCGCGGCGGCGAGGCACGCCGAGGCCGCCAGACCGGCCGCCACGAGCAGGGCCACGGCCCCCACCGAACGCCGTTGTGTGCGTCGCCGACTCACGAGGGGCGGATGCTACCGGAACCTCCGGTCGCCGCCAACGCAGCGAGGGGAATGGTCATCGGGTTGGGTACGAAGCAGCCGTCGCCGCCAGCGCCCGCTCGGGGTCGGTCGGGGAGAACCCCGGCAGGAACCGCCGAAGTTTGCCTCCTTCCAGCCGCAGGGGCGCATCCCAGAGGTAGCGCAGCTCGGTGAGCTCGCGCAGCATCGGGTCGAACATCCCCATCGCCCGGATCAGCCACCACGGCGTCGTCTTCACCCATCCCTCGCCGGTGTGCCCCGAGGCGGTCCACACCGCCCGGCCGAACTCCGACTGAGACGGCCACCAGTGGCCCGGGAAGTGGAAGACCTCGAAGGGCTTGAACAGATTCCGCGATACCTCGCTGGTCGCCAGTTCCAGCAGGTCGGCGGCGGCCCGGGCCACGTCAGGAACGAAGGCCCACTCGTGACCTGCCGACAGCGGGCCGAGGACCCGTATCGTGCGCCCGAGGCGGGCCGCCCCGAAGATGCGATCGACCAGCCCGTTCCGCACCGTCGGGCCGAAGTAGTCGCCCGCCCGAAGAACGATGCTCGACATGCCGCCCGGCCCCTGGCCGCTCCGGGCGCGCTGGCCCGAGGCGTCCTTGAGCATGTTCTCGAGCATCGCCCGCAGCCGTCCCTTGGCCGAGCAAGGCAGCGGCTCGGCCCGCTCGTCGAGGGGCACCCCGGGCTGTTTGCCCAGGCTGTACACGTTGCCCGGAAAGAGCACCAGTGATCCGTGCTCCCGGCCCGCGGCGATCACGTTCGCCGTGGCCGCCTCCATCGCGGGCTTCCACTGGGGGTACGGGTAGTTGACCGCGTGGACAATCGCCCGGCAGCCCTCCGCCGCACGGAGCAGCCCCTCGCTCTCCTGCACGTCGCCCCGGACGATCTCGGCGGTCGACCGCTGGCCGAAGCGGGACATGGCCTTGTGCGGATCGCGCACCAGGAAGCGGGCGGGCCAGCCGCGAGACAGAATCTCGGCGGCCATGGCCCCGCCGAAGCCGCCGGTGGCGCCGAGCACGAGCACCGGTTTCAGAGCGGGCTGATCGGGCATCGGGGCAATCTACCCGACATCCTCGCCCACGGGCCGATCAGATCGCGCTGCCGCCGCGCTCGCCCGTGCGGATCCGCACGCACTCTTCCAGCGGCACCACGAAGATCTTGCCGTCGCCAACCTGACCGTTGGGCTCGGTGCGGGCCGACGAGAGGATGGCCTGGATTGCCGGCTCGACGTACGCGTCATTGAGCCCGATGGTGAGCTGCACCCGCTGCACCATGCGCTGCTGCACCGGCTGCCCGCGGAAATACTCGACCTGCCCCTGCTGGCGGCCGTGACCCTCGACCGGGTCAATCGTCAGGCGGAAGTTGTCGCCCTCGTCGAGCACGGCCCGGAGGGCGGCCTGCACGGCGTCGAGTCGCTCGGGACGGATGACGGCGATGAGAAGTTTCATGGGGGTGCCGGGTAGAGGTGTTCGGTGCTGCGGTCTCGTGCGAGTGGCTTCCCGGTGGAGCCGGGGGGCGTGGCCGCTGAGGGGAGAGGATCGAGGGGTTCGGGCGGTGGGGTGGCGGTTGGGTGGTTGGGAGATAGGGTGGTGGGGGGTCAGGCGAACTCGCTGTGATACCCGCGCTCGCCGTGTATCGCCACGTCGAGCCCGTCGCGCTCGTGCTGCTCGGAGACGCGGAGGCCCATCAGCACTTTCACGACTACACCCAGCACCAGCGTGCCGACCAGAGCCAGTCCCACGCCGACACCGGCCCCGACGAGCTGCTTGCCCACCTGACCGAACTCGCCGTAGATCGCACCCTTGACGGGCGTGAAGCAGAAGACGCCGGTAAGCACCGCCCCCAGCAGCCCCCCGACGCCGTGCACGCCGAAGGCGTCGAGCGAGTCGTCGTAGCCGAGGCGGTTCTTGGCCTGCACCGCCGCGTAGCAGGCGAGGCTGGCCACCGCCCCCAGGGCCATCGCGAGAACGGGCTGGACATGGCCGGCGGCCGGCGTCACCGCCACGAGCCCGGCCACGATGCCCGAGGCCATGCCCACCGTGGTGGGCTTGCCGGTGTGGCGCCACTCCAGCAGCATCCACACCAGCGCCGCCATCGCCGCCGCGGCCTGTGTGGTGGTAAAGGCGAGGGCGGCCGAGAAGCCGGCGACGGGGTTCTCGACCGCCACGGCCGAGCCCGCGTTGAACCCGAACCACCCGAACCAGAGCAGCCCCGCCCCGGTGAGGGTCATCATGAGGTTGTTGGGCAGGATCGGGCTGCTGGCCGGCGTGCTGTCGGTGGGCCTGCGGTAGTCGCGCCGGTTGCCGACCAGCAGCACGAGCGCCAAGGCCGAAAGCCCGGCCGAAATGTGCACGACCGTCCCGCCGGCAAAGTCGAGCACGCCCAGCTTGAACAGCCAGCCCTCGGGGTTCCACACCCAGTGGGCCAGGGGGCAATACACGAACGTGGCCCAGAGGAAGATGAACAGGCAGTAGCTCGAGAACTTCATCCGCTCGGCCACAGCGCCCGAGATGAGCGCGGGCGTGATGATCGCGAACTTGCCCTGGAACATCACGAACACCAGCTCGGGGATGTTCTTGTCGGCGTAGAGGGCGTGGAAGTCGACGCCGTGCAGGCCGAGGTACTTGAAGTCCCACCCGATCAGCCCGCCGCGGCTGGTGCCGAAGGCCAGGGCATACCCGAACAGCACCCACTGCACGCCGACGATCGCCATCGCGACGAACGAGTACATCATCGTGTTCAGCACGTTCTTCCGCCGGACCATGCCGCCGTAGAACAGTGCCAGGCCCGGCACCATCAGCAGCACGAGCGCCGAAGAGGCGAGCATCCACGCCGTTGAACCAGCGTCGATCTGCGGCGAAGCGGCGGGCTCGGCCTGGGCGAGCCACGTCATGGCGAGAGCGGCGGGGTCCGAGGCGGCCAAGGAATGCTCGATCGGCATGAGGGTACTCCCGAGTAGACCGTTTTACTGTACCGCTTTACTGCAAGCCTCCAAGCCGCACTCGCCAAGTCCGGGGCAAATCGAGCGCTTTCTCGAGCGGGTCGCCGCACTCTCGGACCGCTCCGCGGCCTGATAACGAGAGCGCATCGTCCGAATAGATGATATTCGCAAGTCTTTGCCCGACATGTGCTTGCGACGCGGTCGTTCCGGCGCACAGTGTCCTCAACACGCCGTGCCCGCGGCGTGAGCACAGGTTGTTCCACCCTGCACAGGGTGATGGTCAGGAGGAAGAGAGATGAGATTTTCCGGAGTGCTTCTCTGCGCCATCGCCGGCGCCACGGCGTGGGCGTGTCCTGCCGACGCCGGCATCATCAGCTTCGAGTTCGGCGACCCCGCCGGCCAGCGCGAGGTGACCTACGCGCAGCCGTCGGCCGGCAACGGGGGCGTCGCGAGCCTCAGCTACAACGCGGGCATCGACATCCTGTTCGGTGCCGACCTGACGCAGGTCGGCGGCTCGGCCTTGAGCTTCCCCGGGACGAGGCTGGCGCTCAGCGCGACCGTCGGTTCGGCGACCACGGCCGGCACGAACACGTTCGTCGCGCCGATCACGGGCACATTCGTCTTCACTTGGGGCGCCCAGCCGATTCTCACGGGCACCTTCGCGAACGGCACCCTCGTCGTGGCCCGCAACGCGGGCTCGGTGGTGGCCACGATCGACCCTGTCGGCGACAACCCCGCCACGCTCTCGATGGTCGCCGGCGGGGCCCTGCTGACCGCTCTGAACGGCGTCGGCGTCTCGCAGCTGGCGCCCCAGTTCGACGCGGTGTGGACCCTCACGGCGCTCACCCAGGCCGCCCTCACCAGCTGGTTTGAGACGCCGTACATCGCGTCGTTCCAGTCCAACGCGTCCTTCTCGGCCACCGCGATGCCAACCCCGGGGTCTCTGGCCCTGCTGGGCGTCGCCGGCCTGGTGGGCGTGCGGCGCCGGCGCTGAGCCGGAGCCGCGAGCGGGCGTCTCCCCGGCGCGGAGCGCCGGAACACACACACCCCCGACCGGCAACCGATGCGGGCCGGTCGGGGGTTATGTCTTCGAAGGTGCCTGAAGCGGCTACTCGTGGCCGTCGTCGGCGCGGCCGGCCCGCTCGAGGTAGCGGCCGCCGAGGCTCTCGCGGACGAGCACGTCGCCGTAGGGGTTCGTGGGCACTCGGAGTGCGCCTTCCAGGTGCGGCGAGACCAGGGCCCGCATCTGCGCCTGCTGCTCGGCGATCGGCTGCGTGGCGTCGATCACGCTGAGCTTGAACTCGCGCGTCATCTGGTCGTACTGATCGAGAATGCGGCCCTGGAAGAGCTCGAAGCTCTTGTAGGGGTCGTCCGAAAGGCCGAGGTCCATGCCCGCCTCGTACCACTTCAGCTCGGGGCGGCCCGACAGGATGCGGTTGAGGGCCTCCTGCAGCGGCACGTTGAAGTAGAAGGCCACCGTGGGCTTGGGCGCCAGGCGGTACACGCGGCGGACGTATTCGGGGTCGATGCCGCGGGCGACGTCGCGGGCGAACGCCGTGTAGATGTAGCGGTCGGCGAGCACGATGGCCCCGGCGCGGAGCGGCGGCAGGATGGCCCGGGCCAGGCGATCGGCGAAGTCGGCGGCGTGTATCAGAGAGAACGTCAGCGGGCTCAGCAGCCGATTCGCCTTGCCGAACTTCGTGGTCTCGCGCACCACCGGCGAGCTGTTCCACTCCGAGAAGTACACGCAGTAGCCGCGGCTGACCAGCCATTTGCGCAGCAGGTCCATCTGGGTCGACTTGCCCGAGCCGTCGATCCCCTCGACCACAAACAACTTGCCCGGGAGCGGGCCGAGGTCCGCGTACTGCTCGAAGAGGGAAGAGGCCATGTCGGGTGATTCCTGAAGGCGCCGGCGGAGCGGCGGGGGTGATCGTGCGTCGGGGAAGAGTCTGAGCGGGAGGTTGGAGTGGTGGAGGGACGTGCCGAGCGTGAGGCGTGAGTGGGGCGGGCGGACGGGTAAGGGGGGTTCAGCCGCCACCGCCGGAGAGGGTTTCGGGCGTCACCTCGGCGGTGAGGCGCGCCAGGCCCTCGGTCTCGGGCATGGGCTGCGGGGTCATCGGGCCGGGGCCCTCGACGATCGGCGCCGCCCAGCGGATCGCCGGTTCGATGCCGAAGACCTTGGCGAACAGCCGGCTCTTCCGCTCGGCCCCCCAGATGTCGACCGCGGGGTCCGAGCGGGCCTGAACAGTGAACACCGCGGTGCGCGATTTCAGCCGCAGCGACACCGAGGTGATGTTCTGGGTGTGCGTGCGGTCGAGGCCGTCGGCGATGCGGAGGACGGCGGCGAGCCGGCGGACCAGCGACCGGTCGGCTTCGGCCAGCTTGGCGAAGCCGGGGTGCTTGAGCTTGGGCTCGGCGCGGCGGTGGTACCGGGCCACGTTGGCGACAATGCCCAATTCGCGCTGATTGAAGCCGGCCAGGTCGGAGTGGATGATGAGGTGGTACGAGTGCTTGTGGTGCTTGGAGTAGTTGATGAAGTAGCCGACGTCGTGCAGCACCGCCGCGGCCTCGAGGAGCTCGCGGGCCTCATCGTTGGCCCAGCCGCCGCGGTTGATGGTCGGCGACCGGCGGGCCTGGTCGAAGATCTCCAGGGCCAGGCGGGCCACGTGGTTCGAGTGCAGCTCTTCGTACCGGCACGTGACGCCGAACTGCCGGGCGGCCCGGATCTTGTCGCGCGAGGCCCCCGCCGCCGGCGCGGCCCCGGGGATCAGATCCCGGATCATCGTCAGGATCAGGCCGTCGCGGATGCCGCGGTCGTGCACCCGCAGCGCGTTGACCCCGAGCTCCTTCATGACGGTCTCGACGATCGCCAGGCCCGCGACGATGATCTCGGCGCGGTCGGGCGAGAGCCCCGGCACGCGGGCCCGCTGCCGCACGGGCATCTTGCGCAGCCAGTCGAGCAGGTGCTTGACCTCCGAGCGGTTCATCTCGTAGCCGCGGACGTTGAACGGCAGCAGGTCCGACCCGCTGGCCGACACCCCCCGGTGCATCGAGACGCTGGCGGTGCTCGTGAACGTGCCGCCGGTGCCGAAGATCACCGCGGGCGCGAAGGGCGGCTTGCCCACCTCCGACCGCAGCGTCCGGCGGATGTGGCGGCGCAGCCGCTCGAACCACTCGTTGCTCTCGCCCTCGCAGGCGCCGAAGCGCTCGGTGAGCCGCACCGCACCCAGCGGCATCGAGTGCACCTGCTCGACCAGACCCTGGTTGGCGAAGACGATCTCGGTCGATCCTCCGCCCACGTCCACGATCGCGGCCGACAGCCCGCCGAGGTTGAACGCGTGCTCGACCGACAGGTAGGCGAAGCGGGCCTCGTCGGCCTCGCTGATGGGCTCGAGCTCGACCCCCGCCCGCGCCCGGACCAGCTTCACGAACTCGGCGCCGTTGCGGGCCTCGCGCACCGCCGCGGTGCCGATCACCCGCAGGGCGTGCACGTGGTAGCCGTCGGCGATCGACCGCATGCGCTCGATCGCCACCGCCGAGCGCTCCATCGGCTCGGGCTGCAGCAGGCCCTCGTCGCTGAAGCCCTTGCCCAGGCGCGTGATGGCCTTCTCGTCATCGAGGATGCGGTAGCTGCCGTCGGCCATCGCCTCGGCCACCAGCAGGCGGATCGAGTTGGTCCCGACGTCGATCGCCCCCAGCCGCAGATGTTCGCCGGGGCCCGGCCGGCGGCGCAGGAAATGGGGCGCCAGCGAGACCGGCGGACCGGCGTTCGGCGTGCTCATGACCGCCCTCCCTTCCCGCGTCCCCCCGCGCTCCCGGTGGCCCTCGCGGGGCCGCCGGGGGGCACATCCGAGGCCCGCCCCGAACCGTTCGCGGCGTCGTGAGCGCGCCCGTTGGTCGCCCCCTCCTCGAGGGTCAGGAGTCTGCTGCCCGCATCGGCCAGGGCCGCGTCGAGCTGCGGCCCGAGCGCCTCGGACTCTTCCGAACGCACCGGCTCGACCGGGTCGGCGCCGATCGCCGTGTCGATATCGGTGAACAGCGAGCCGGCGTCGGCGCTGTGCCACCACGCAACGAACGCCGCCCGCTCCCGTTCCAGTTCGGCCCGCTCGACCGCCAGCAGCGCCCGCAGACCGGCCGCCGCCTCGCCCTCGGCCGAGCCGAGCTCGGCCAGTTCCGAGTCGAGCGTCAGCGTCATGTCGTACCGGTCGTTGATCGAGCCCAGGCGCTCCTGCATCGCCTCGACCCGCGCGTAGATGTCGTCCCTCAGCCCCGCCTCAAGGCACGGGGCGAAGATCTCGAGTTCGTACCGCAGCCGCTTGCCGAGGATGCGCAGCTCGTGCAGATGGGTCAGGTCGCTCAGGTCGTTGGCCGCGGCGAGCGAGAGTTTCCGCTGCACCCGCGGGATGGCCAGCCGGGCCGCGCCGGCGAACGTCCGTGCCCCCTTGGGGCCCCTGGCGCGGATCGCGTCGAGCAGCCGGCCGTTCCGCCGCGCCAGCTTCGCCGGGCGGTAGCGGCGGCCGATCGCTTCGAGCTCGGCCTGGGCTTCCGCGCGCCGGTGAATCAACTGTGTCAGAAGGTGCTCGAACGCCGCCCGCTCGGCTCCCTCGGCGGTGGCCAGCCGCGCGCGGAACGCATCGGCCATCACGTCGCACTCGCGGGCCTTGCCGGCCGCACGCCGGATCCGCCGCAGCCGTCGCCGCGCCTTCTCCGCCTCCGAGCGCCGGATCCCGGCGCCGAAGGCGGCGAGCGCCGCACCGGCCCGGCGCGTCGCCACGCGCAGCCGGTGAACGTGCTCAACGTCGTCGTTTGCGTGACCGCAGGCGAGCGGCAGCAGCTCGGCCACAGCCTCAAGTCGCGGGGCCAGCACGGCCCGCGCGGCCTCCGCGAAGGGCGTCGAGGGCTCGACGCCCTTCACCCACTTCCGGCCGGCGCGCTTGCTCACACCGCCGCCCCCCTCGCCCGGCCGCCGGTGCCGGCCTCCTCTTCCCAGCCCTGCATCCGCCGCACCACCTCGATGCACCCCTGCTTCAGATCGGCGAAGACCTCCGGCACGCCGCGGTTGGCGTCGATGATCCGAAAGCCTTCACGGGTCGCGATCTGGTCGAAGACCGTGATCAGCCGCGACTGGTACCGCACGAAGCTCTGGAACAGGTCGCTCTCTTCCTGAAAGTCCATGCCCGACTCCCAGTAGTCGAACCCACCCGTCGTGAGCACGCGCGGGGCCAGGTGCTCGACGTCGATCTGCAGGTACAGCACCGCGTGCGGGGCCGGGGCGAAGCGGTACACGTCGGCCACCCACGCCGGGTCGACGCCGCGCACGATCGACCGGGCCATCAGCGAGTAGATGTACCGGTCGGTCAGCACCACGAACCCGGCCCGCAGCGCCGGCAGAATCTGGTTCTCCAGCCGGTCGGCGAAGTCGGTGGCGTAGAACAGATCCATCGTCCGCGTGTCGAGGGTGTGCCCCTCCTTCGCCCGACGCAGCCCCTCGCCCGCGAGCCGCGAACGGGTCATCGCGGAGAACGCCACCCCGAAGCCGCGGTTCTCCAGCCACTCGCGCAGGAGCGCGATGTGCGTCGACCGGCCGGCCCCGTCGGTGCCCTCGACCACGATCAGCCGGCCGGGGAGGTGTGAGATATCAACCCGCTTGGCGCCGTTGGCCCAGGCCAGACCGTCCCCGCCGCCGGGCGGGCCGCTCCGCCGGAATCCCGCTTCCACCAGCGCCTGATTGACCGCCGACCCCGTGGGTTCCATCGCGTCGCTCCAGCCCCTTCTCCGATCCCTCCACCGGTCGCAGCGGGGGAGTCTAAGGCCCCGACCGGAGGCCCGAGCGCGCGGCCGAATCGCGACCCCAAAGGCCATCGTCCGGATCAGCCCCCGCCTGCGGCCGGGACGACCTGAAACCGCATAGTGTTAGTATTGCGTTAGGATTCCGTGATCCATTCCCTCTCCCGCAGCGAGCTGGAGTGGGGCCTTCTCACGGCTTCCGGCCTCGCGGCGACCGATCGAGGGCCGCATCGCCCCATGGGCCTGTTCCTACACTCGCCCCGTGCCCCTTCTTGGTGTGAACATCGACCACGTCGCGACCGTTCGGCAGGCCCGTTACCGGCAGGGCCCGGGCGGAGGGCTCGGCTACGGCGAGCCCGACGTGGTCCACGCCGCCTTCGAGGCCCAGCTCGGCGGGGCCGACTGCATCACCGCCCACCTCCGCGAAGACCGCCGCCACGTCGTGGATCGCGACATCGAGCTGCTGCGGCAGACGGTGTCGGTGAAGTTCAATCTCGAGATGGCCGGCACCGACGAAATGGCCACCCTCGCCCGGCGACTTCGGGTGCATCAGGCCACGCTGGTCCCCGAGGGCCGCGCCGAGGTGACGACCGAGGGCGGCCTCGACGTCGCGGCCAACCCCGAGCGATGGAAGTGGCTGGTCGCCGGCCTCCACGAGGGCCACGTCACGGCGTCGGCCTTCATCGACCCCGACGAGCGGCAGATCGACGCCGCGAAGAGGGCCGGCTTCGACGCCTGCGAGATCCACACCGGCCGATACGCCAACCACTTTCACAAGACCGGCGGCGATTTTCACCATCCCGATCTGGCGAAAGAGTTCGCCGCGCTCCGCTCGGCCGCGAAGGCCGTTGCCGATCGGGGGATGCGATTCAACGTCGGCCACGCACTGAACTACGTCAACGTCGCCCCGGTGGCGGGGTTGCCCGGCGTCGGCGAGCTGCACATCGGCCACTCGATCGTGGCCCGGGCGGTGTTCGTCGGCCTGCGGCAGGCGTGCGCGGAGATGAAGGCCCTGATCGGCGCGACGGGACGCTGAGCGGCGCCGTTGAAGTAAGTGTTTACTATCATACTACAAGTGCCCTTTGGGCAGGCACTTGTGATCGTTGAGCGCGGTCAGAAATTGCCGATTTCCCGCGGTTTTGCTATACTTGCCGGACTATGCCCAACGCGTCCTCGAAGTCTTCCAAGCCCAGCAAGTCGTCGCCGGCCAAGGGCACGTCGAAGCCCGCCGCGGCCCCGCGCAAGAAACGCGTGAAGTTCGCGAACTACGCGGCGGCGGTGGAGTACCTCTACGGCCGCACCAACGTTGAGGCGATGCGGGCTTCGCGCGTCGACCCCAAGATCTTCAAGCTCGACCGGATGCGGGCGATCATGGAGGCGCTGCACGACCCGCAGGCCGACTTCAAGACCGTGCACGTGGCCGGCACCAACGGCAAGGGGTCGACGGTGGCCATGGTCACCAGCTGCCTGCGCGCCTGCGGCTACACGGTGGGCATGTACACCAGCCCGCACCTGGTGGACCTGCGCGAGCGGATCCAGATCAACGGCCAGATGATCGCCTACCCGCACTTCACCGACCTGATGGGCCGGGTGGCCAGCGCGGTCGAGAACCTTCCCGAGCGCCTGGGCCCGGCCACCTTCTTCGAGGTCATCACGGCTGTGGGCTTGCTGCACTTTGCCGAGCAGGCGGTCGACGCGGCGGTGATCGAGGTCGGCATGGGCGGCAAGCTCGACTCGACGAACATCATCGTGCCCGAGGTGGCGGCGGTGGCGAGCATCTCCTTCGACCACAAGCAGTTCCTGGGAAACACCATCGAGGCGATCGCCGAACAGAAGGCGGGCATTTTCAAGAAGGGTGTGCCCGCGCTGTCGTTCCATCAGGACGCCAAGGTGCTCAACACCTTCAAGCGCGTGGCCGCCGAGGTGGGGGCCCCGCTGGAGATCGTCGGCGACGACATCGAGTTCTCCTGCCGCTTCGAGAGCAACCCGCAGACGGGTCCGCAGGTGCGGGTCGGCCTCTCGACCGACCGCAGCACCTACGAGCACGTGCCGGTGCCCCTGCCCGGCGAGCATCAGGCCTGGAACTGCGGCCTGTCGCTGGCGATTCTCGACAAGCTCGCCGCCCGCGGTTTCGAGCTGCCCGAGGCCAAGGTCATCGAGGGGCTCGAGAAGACGCAGATCCCCGGCCGCATGGAGATGGTCGCCTCCGAGCCGCGGATCCTGCTCGACGGCGCCCACAACCCGGGCGCTCTGCAGAGCCTGGTCAAGTGCGTCGGCGCCAACGTGCCGTACGACTCGATGGTCATGATCTTCGGCTGCGCCGCCGACAAGGACGTCGACGAGTGCCTGAAGTACGTGGCCCTCGGCGCCGACAAGGTCATCTTCACCAAGGCCTCGAACAACACCCGCGCCGCCGACCCGCAGGACCTTCACAAGCGGTTCGCCGAGTCGAGCCAGAAAATGAGCCAGGTCGCCGACACGCTCGACAAGGCCCTCTCCATCGCCCGCAGGGCCGCCGGTCGCGACGATCTCATCGTGGTCACCGGATCGTTCTACCTCGTCGGCGAGGCCAAGAAGCTGCTCACGCCCAAGGGCGAGCGGGCCGGGGCGTAGCCCCCGCCGCGTGCCCGTCGCCGTGCTGCACGGCCCTCGAGAAGCGCCCGTGCGCGATGCCCGCGTGCGTCCCGGAGGTGCGGGGTTCCGGGGTTCTGGATTCCGAGGGTCCGGGGTGCGGGGGGCGTTCGTAGACTGACCGCCATGGCCAACACACCCGCCCCAGCCCCAGCCAGCCAGCCGCCCAGCGACGCCGACCGTGCGCCGCGCTTCCGTTACACCGCGGCGATGGCCAACGAGCTCGAGCCCCGCTGGCAGCAGCGCTGGGCCGAGCAGGGGCTCTACCGCGTGCCCAACCCGGGTGAGCCGGGCTTCGACGCCTCGCGCCCGAAGTTCTACTGCCTCGACATGTTTCCCTATCCCTCCGGCGCGGGCCTGCACGTAGGGCACCCCGAGGGCTACACCGCCACCGACATCATCTGCCGCTTCAAGCGCATGGCCGGCTTCAACGTGCTGCACCCGATGGGCTGGGACGCCTTCGGGCTGCCGGCCGAGCAGTACGCCATCGCCACCGGCGTCCACCCGCGCCAGACCACCGGCAAGGCGATCGACACCTTCCGCCGCCAGCTTCAGCGGTTCGGCTTTTCCTACGACTGGTCGCGCGAGTTCGCCACCATCGACGAGGCCTACTACCGCTGGACGCAGTGGATCTTTCTCCGCATCTACAACTCGTGGTACGACGCATCGTCGGGCCACGGCCGCGCCCGGCCGATCGGTGAGCTCATCGACGAACTGCGAACCGGCCGCCGCCCGTTCGCCGTGAACCCCGGCGCCGCCGAGTACCAGGGCCCCGGAGCGCGCCCCCTGCCCAGGGCCACCTCGTGGGAGAAGGCCTCGAAGGCCGAGCGCCACCAGGTGGTGGCCAGCTACCGGCTGGCGTACCTGGCCGACGTGACGGTCAACTGGTGCCCGAAGCTCGGCACGGTTCTGGCCAACGAGGAGGTCATCGACGGCAAGAGCGAGCGCGGCGGGCACCCGGTGCTGCGACGCCCGCTCCGCCAATGGATGTTCCGCATCACCGCGTACGCCGACCGCCTGATCGAGGACCTCGGCCGGGTCTCATGGCCCACCAGCACGCGCGTGATGCAGGAGGAGTGGATCGGCCGCAGCCCGGGCGCGTACATCGACTTCCCGGCGAGCAACCGGCGCGTCCGCGTCTTCACCACCCGTCCCGACACGGTGTACGGCGCAACCTACCTGGTGCTGGCGCCCGAGCACCCCATGGTCGAGACGCTGGTCGCCGAGAAGTGGGGGGCCACCGTGCCCGAGCGGTGGAAGGGCGTCTTCCCCGGCGCCGGCGAGATGATCGCCCGCGGGGCCGGCCCCGGCGAGCTCGTCGCCGCCTACCGCCGCTTCGCCGCCTCCCGGAGCGACGTCGAGCGTCAGGAGTCCAAGGACAAGACCGGCGTGTTCATCGGCGCCTACGCCGTGCACCCGCTCACCGGCGAGCGGATCCCCATCTTCATCGCCGACTACGTCCTTACCGGCTACGGCACCGGGGCCATCATGGCCGTGCCGGCGCACGACACGCGCGATCTCGAGTTCGCCGGCGTGTTCGGTCTCCCCGTGCTGCAGGTGGTTGCGCCCCCGCCGGGCGAAGACTGGAAGGGCTTCACGGGCGACGGCACGGCGGTGAACTCGCCGGTCATCGACGGCCTGCCGACGCCGGCCGCCAAGGCGAAGATCGTCGGCTGGCTCGAGGCCAACAAGTTCGGCAAGGGCAAGGTGAACTACAAGCTCCGCGACTGGCTCTTCAGCCGCCAGCGCTACTGGGGCGAGCCGTTCCCCATCGTCTACGACGCCGAGGGGCTCGACTACGCGGTCGCCCCCGCGAGCCTTCCGCTGGTCCTTCCCCCGCTTGCGGACTACAAGCCCGTCGAGAGCGACGACCCGACGCCGCTGCTCGCCAAGGCCGCCGACTGGGCCCGCACCACCGCGGCCGACGCGGGCGTGGCCGACCCCTACGGTTCGGCCCCGCTGGCGCCCGACGCCCCGATGACCCGCGAGCTCAACACCATGCCCGGCTGGGCCGGAAGCTGCTGGTACTACCTGCGGTACTGCTCGCCGGGCGACGGCGAGCGCTTCGTCGGCGCCGAGGCCGAGCGCTACTGGATGGCCGGCGGCGGCGTCGACCTCTACATCGGTGGGGCCGAGCACGCGGTGCTGCACCTGCTCTACGCGCGCTTCTGGCACAAGGTGCTCTTCGATCTCGGCGACGTCTCGACCCCCGAGCCCTTCGCCCGGCTCTTCCACCAGGGGCTGATCCTGAGCTTCGCCTACCAGCGGTCCGACCGGTCGCTGGTGCCCGTCGACGAGGTCGAGGAGCGAGCCGAGGGGCAGTACGTCGAGAAGGCCACCGGCGCACCCGTGACGCAGGTGATCGCCAAGATGTCCAAGAGCCTCAAGAACGTCGAGAACCCCGACGACGTCATCGCCCTCTACGGCGCCGACACCTTCCGGCTCTACGAGATGTACCTCGGCCCGCTCGAGGCCAGCAAGCCCTGGAACCCACGCGACATCGGCGGCCTCTTCCGCTTCCTGCAGCGGCTCTGGCGCGTCGTGGTCGACGAGGAGACCGGCGCCCTGCGCGCCGCCCCGGCGCCCGATGCCGCGCTCGAGAAACGCCTGCACCGCGTGACCGCCAAGGTCGCGGCCGACATCGACCGGCTCTCGTTCAACACCGCCATCGCCGCGATGATCGAGTTCGTCAACGAGGCCACCGGCAAGATGCTCTCGCGCGAGCAGATCGACCGCCTGGCGCGGGTGCTGGGCCCGTTCTGCCCGCACCTGGCCGAGGAGATCTGGCACAGGCTCGGCAACCCCGGCAGCGTGGTCACGGCGACCTGGCCCGCGGCCGACCCGAAGCTGCTCACCGACGACGAGATCGAGATGCCCGTGCAGATCGCCGGGAAAGTCCGCGGCAAGGTCACCGTGCCCGCCGGGGCCGACGCCAGGGCCGTCGAAGCCGCGGCGCTGGCCGACGAGAAAGTCAAGACGTATCTCGAGGGCAAATCCGTCGCCAAGGTGGTCGTCGTCCCCGGCAAGCTCATCAACATCGTCGTGAAGTAAACCCGGCCGGCCCGCCCCCAACCCGCGCCCATCTCGAAGAAACTGCCCGTATCGAC
>JACVCL010000159.1 GCA_016742075.1 Phycisphaerales bacterium | reverse complement strand
GTGGGGTGGTGGGGGGCGGGGCCGACCCGGACGGTGCGCCCGAGCGGTACGAGCAGCCGGCGTCGCCGACGCCGCCGAGGGTGAGCGTTCCGGCGGTGATGCACGAGATCCTGGAAGAGACGGTGCGGTTGGCGCGTCGGAGCCCGCACATCAACCAGGCGTCGGGGGTGTCGGTGCGTGCGTCGATTGCGCTGCTGGAGACGCTGGTCTCGGCGGCGGAGATGCGCGGGCTGCGCACGGGTGAGGCGGCGGTGACGCCGCGGGTGTGCGACATGTCGCACCTGGGGTCGGCGCTGCGGGGGAAGATCGAGCTGATGATCTCGGAGGACTCGCCGGACGGCTCGGCGACGGAGGACAAGCTCATCGATGCGCTGCTGGGCGAGGGGCTCAAGAGCGTGATCGGCCGGTATGCGAAGCCCGATGCGCTGGAGCCGGTGGCCGAGGCGTTCGGCGGGGGGCTGAAACTGGAGCTGGACAACGCGACGAGCGCGGCGGATGCGGCGGAGACGATCAAGGCGGTCAACGAGCTGAACAACGCGGCGGTGCAATTGTGCCGGCGGCTGGAGATGGACCCGGCCGACCCGCAGCAGCGGGCCTGCGCGGGGGAGTTGGTGCTGGAGTTCCTGTACGTCCATAACCGCCTGAGCAAGTCGAGCGGGCGGGGCCGGGCGTCGTACCGGCGGTGAGGGTGCCCCCGGGGGTTTCCCTGGATTGACCGAGCCGGTGTGGGGTTTCGGCCAAGAATCGATGGAAAAAAGGTGGTGGTGTTTGACCGCGCGCCGGGCGGTGCTAGGTTGAAGAGCGGGCGGCCGGATGCGTTCTGAAGGCCGTCCGCCTTTCGGAGGTGAGAAGCATGTCGATGCGTGTTGGCGTGGCCGCCCTGGCGGCGGCGGTGGTGGGTGTGCCGGCGTGGGCCGGGACCGTGGCTTTGAACGTGGATGAGTCGCAGATCGCCGGCGTGGGCGAGGCGGTGGTGGATGCGCGGTACCGGGTGAGCAACACCAACTGGGATCAGATGATCTCGACCTCGTCGAACGTTTCGGTGTCGACGCTGGTGCAGACCGCGAACCTGGGCAACCACGACCAGGTGAACGGTGCGCTGTGGGATTTCTCGGTGAGCTACAGCCCGGTGAACGGCTGGGCGTTCCAGATGACGCTGGTGTCGGGCGGGTCGCCTTCGGTGCCGTCGTCGACGGTGTCGTGGTCGGCGCCGTTCAACGGTGTGAGCCCGTTCCGGTCGTTCAACGGCCTGGAGCTGTTCGTGGTGGCGGGCCCGTCGTTCCCGTCGAACGTGGCGTCGGGCGTGGCGTCGGCCACCGACCTGACGTTCTCGGCGCCCGGCCACTCGGTGACGGGTTCGCTGGCCAACCTGGTGAGCAGCAACGGGCTGATCCGCCAGTTCGTGTACGCGGACTTTGATCTCTCGACCACGAGCTGGACGCTCAGCGGGCGGCTCCGGCACTCGTTCCAGTACGTCCAGGGGCAGTCGAGCCCCGGGGGCAACCTCGACGAGCGGCTGAAGTTCGACCTGAAGGCGGCCAGCGTGACGCTGGTGCCGGCGCCGGGCGGCGTGGCGCTGGCGGCGGGGGTGGGCGTGCTTGCCGGGCGGCGCCGGCGCCGCTGACGGGCTCGCGGGGCCCGTTTCAAGGTGGGTGGTGCCGATGAGCTGGCCGTGGCCGGGCGCGGCGCGGGGCGCGGTCGGCTCGGGATTGTTGCTCGGTTGGGGGCCTCGGTATCGGGGATTTTGGGCCAGCGTTCTTGCGGGCCGGTTTTTTCACAGTATGTTCACTCCTGCAGAACACGTCACCCCGTGCGTCGCACGGGAACATCCTGGAGGAGAAGACCCGTGCTTACCCGTCTGGCTGCCGGTGCTGTTGTCGTCGTGATCGGTTCGGGCTGCGCCCACGCGCAGGTGGTCAGCCTGTTCGGCGATCTCGGCCCCGGCGGGGTGACGGGCACGCCTATTTCGGCGATCAACTCGACGTTCACGCAGTCGTTCACGCAGACGGCGGCCGCGGGGAGCATCGCGTTCGACGTGATCGTGAGCAACGACCCCACCGGGACGATCTTCGATCTGACGATCACGAATCTGAACTACACGTGCACGGCGCCGAACACTTCGGGCTTCGGCGACGTGTCGGTGATCGTGACGCACACGTACCAGGCCAGCGGCTCGGGCACGTACCTCGGTTCGCACGCGCTCAGCGGCTCGTGGACCAGCGGGGCGCTCAGCACGGTGCAGCTCAACAGCATCCAGGACTTCGGCGTCACCAACACGCCGCTCACGCCGCTGCTGGCGACGAGCTCGCCGTTTTCGCTGGGCCCGGCGACCCAGACCGTGGTGACGGGCAACTCGGCGGTGGTTTATCAGATCCAGGCGATTCTCCGCCTGCGCACCGACGGGCTCGGCTCGATCGTCCTGCCGAGCAGCGCGCACATCCGGGGGCAGTTGGTGCCGGCGCCGTCGGCGGCGGCGGTGCTGGGGCTCGGCGTGCTGGGCGTGGCTCGGCGTCGCCGGCGGGGCTGATCTCGATCGGGCCTTGGCGTTGGTGGGGCAGGAGCGCGCGGCTCGCCCGGCCTGAGCCGGGCGATGGGGCGGCTGCGATGGCGCGCTGGTGCTGAAGATACCCTCTTAAGGGTATTGTGATGAGAAATGGCGTGTTTCGGGCGATCTGGCCCGACTGCCCCGCCGCGGGGTGGTGGCGGAGTGGGATCATCACGGGATTGCGCGGATTAGTCTTGATTTTGTTCGGGTCCGTGATACCCTAACATCATGCGTACTTCGGATTCGCGAGCGGCGATCGGCGCTGAGTTGGACCGGCTGCGTGAGCGGGTGTCGGAGGTTGAGCGGCGGACATCGTCGCGTTCGGTGGGCGTGCCGACGGGATGGGAGGCTCTCGACGGTGTGCTGCCCGGCGGCGGGCTGCATCTGGGCGCGTTGCACGAGTGGGTGGGGCTGGAGGGGATTTCGGGGGAGTCGGAGTCGAGGAGGTGGTCGCCGCCGCTGGGGGTGCTGGTGCACCTGGTGTGGCGGGCTGCGCGTTGGGCATCGGGTGATGGCGTGGCGCTGTCGGTGGTGTGGGTCGGCCGGCGGGTGTGGCCGACGGCTCAGGCGTTGGCGTCCGATGAGCGGGCCGGCGGAGATGGTGGTGGCGGGGGGCGTGGGTGGGGGTGGGGTGAGGCACGCCTGGTGCGGAAGGACCGGCGGAGAGTTGCAGTTGAACCCGCGGAGCAAAGTGGCAAACTGAAGGCATAAAAAAAAAGCCCGCTGAAACCAGCGGGCCTTTCAAGCGAGGCGGACGGGACTCGAACCCGCAACCACCGGATCGACAGTCCGGTACTCTAACCAATTGAGCTACCGCCCCGGCGGAACTCAAACTCCGATTCGGCTTGTGCCGCTCGGACGCCCCTTCATGTCGACTCGGGGGCGGGAAGAAAGATAGTCCTCATCACGGCGGAGTCAAGGCCTCGGCTGGGTTGTTCGAGCGCCTTTTCAGGCCTCGGGCTTGACTCGCCCGAGCGGCTTTTCTGGTGCCGACCGGCGTGGGTGAGGGAGGTGACGGATGGCAACCTGACCGGGGGCTGGCGGGCGACTTTCGAGCCCGTGAGCCAGCAACTCTGGGTCAGTTCCCGAACTTGATCTTGTCGGCCTTCGCCCCGCCCTCGGTGGGGTGGACGCCCATGGCGTTGCCCTCGGGGCCGATCTTGGCGCCTTGGACGTACAGCGTGACGCACGCGGCGGCGAGGGCCACCACGGCGCCGAGCAGCAGCCCGGTGTAGACGTTCAGGCTGGGGCCGCGGCGTTGCATGCCGCCGGGCATTTGCATTCCGAACTGGCTCATGGTCGTCGGTCCTTTTCACCCATGCGGCAAGGCGTGGGCGTGAAGAGGTCGGTTTGTCAGGTCGATCGGTCGTACGCGTGGGTTCAGGGAAGGGCAGGCTTAGTCGAGGCGGGAGAGGACGAGGTCCTCGGCCTGGACGCTGACGTCGCGGCCGAGCTTTTCGATCTTGCCCACGGCTTCGTTCATGTCGACCTCAACGAGGACGAGGGAGGCGACGAAGCCGTCGCGGACGATGTTCATCTTCATGTTGGCCTTCAGCCCGGCCTGCGAGCCCAGGTTGATCGCGGCCATATCGTCGCCCGCGGCGCTCTTGAAGACGCGGGTGATGCGGGCGGTGACGCGCGGGCCGGCGCTCTCGAAGGCCTTGGCGGCGGCGGTGGAGGTGGAGCCGCTCTTGGCCTGCTCCATGGCGATCTTGGCCTCTTCGAGCTGCTCGCGCAGGGCCCGGGCGGTCTGGTCAAGGACCTGACGCAGGCGCTCGCTCTCGTTGAGCTTCTCCATCACCTCGGCCATCTGACGCGAGGTGTCGAGCTGCTGCTTGCGCGAGGCGTCGAGCTCGTCCTTGAGGGACTTGAGCACGGTGGCCTGGGTCTGGTTGGTGACGACCAGTTCGTTGAACTGGTTGCGGAGGGTGTCCACCTGCGTCGTGGCGGCGCGGCGGGTTTCGATCTCCTGGGCGAGCTGCGAACGCAGCGCGTCGGCCGAGGCCTTCATCGTCTGCAGTTCCTGCTCCTTCGCCTGGATCTGCGACTGTGCGGCGGCGGCCTCGGTGCCCTTGCTGGCGCGTTCGGCGCTCAGTTCGTTCTGAGCGGCGATGCGGGCGTCACGCTCCACTTTCACGCTGTCGCGGATGGCGTCGGCGTTGAAGCTGAAGGCGATCACCAGCGCCGAAAGCAGGATGCTGAGGATGGCGCCGAAGACGATGAGAATCTTGGTCACGATGTGCACGATCTGCTCCTGCGGTTTCGTTCACTGAATCACGCCCGGTTGTGTTCGGGCGGGGTTTTGATCAAGGCCGACGATCTCGAACGCTCGGACACGCAAACACCTGTCTACCGACCGATCCCCAGGCCTGGGCCTGAGCGGGCACTCTACCCGGAAACCGGGGCCGTCCTGAATCCCAAAGCGGAACCGGACGGCGGACCGATGCACCCGGGGCAAGCGTACCAGCCCGGACCGGGTCACACCGGGCCGGGTGGGTGTGATATCCGATCCCGCGTCGTGTGTCAACTCCATACAGGTCATGGGTTTACCGTGCGAAGTGGATGACCGGTCGGTTCCGCGGGCATGGGCAAAAGGCAGCCGGGATCCGGGAATCGGCAATCGTGAAAAAACCGGGACCGGGACGAGGGATGGTGGGT
>JACVCL010000158.1 GCA_016742075.1 Phycisphaerales bacterium | reverse complement strand
GGGTGGGTGGGGGGGGCAGTGGCTATTTCCAACCCACGGGCACCCAGCACGCACCAATCGACGCCGCCTTCCCAGCCCGTCCACCCGGTGATCCAGGGGCGGCCGGTGCCGCTGTGGGCGCCGGGCGCGGTCTAAAGGGTGTGATTATCGGACGATCTTGCCCCCCGCGGCCGAGGGCTGGCCGCGCCAAGCCCGGAAAGAACCGGCTGAGGGGGCGATTTCCCAGCCCCGGGGCGGGTTTGTTGGGGTGGTGATCGGTACCCGACGAGGGGATTTCGCGCCGAAATCGCAGATCTTGCCGCCGGTGCGCCGGAATTTCCTTGCTTCACCTGCAGGCCGGGGTATCTTTCGGGTGCACAGGTTGGCGGCACGTGCCGCCGCCGTACAGGGAATTCGAGGTAGAGACGGAGATTGTTTATGAAGAAGACTGTGTTCGTGGGCGCTCTGATCGCCCTCGCTGGCGCTGCTCAGGCTCAGGTGCCCGGCACGTTCCAGTTCCGCATCACCGGCGCTGTGGCGTCGGACTCGACCGACCCGTCGGTCGGCGCGTTCGGCAACGACCTCAAGGCCACCGGCGGCTTCATCTACTCGTTCGAGGATGTGGCGACGATCGCCCCCTCCGGCAACCCGACCCCCCCGGCCGCCGGCACCCCGGGTGGTGACCTCGGCCAGTACAACACCACGTACCTGGCCCTCTCGAACGCCGTCGGCGGCGCTTCGGTGAACAGCACCGGCCCGAGCATCCCCGGCGCCACCGCCTCCGCCCGCCGCACCGCTGCCGCCCCCGGCATCGTGGCCCGCTGGCAGTGGCTGGGCTCCTCCGTCGGCACCGACGGCGGCGGCAACACCATCCGCACCTCCACCGGCGCCCGCTTCGTGATGGCCCCGGCCGCGGGCAACCCGCTGCTGTCGGCCCGCACGCTCATCGGCGGGGTCTCCTACTGGGGCTTCTTCCTCGGCCGCTACGTGGTCGATGCGAACGCCACCCTGAGCGGCGAGCTCGGCTTCATCGTCGACCCGACCAACAACCCCAACCCCCCCGCCGGCACGCTGAACATCGCCAAGCTGGCGATCGACGGCGCCGGCCGCAGCACGGGCGCCCTCGACCCCAACAACCAGGCCGCTCAGACCGCCGCGGGCCAGGTGTACAAGGTGGTGTCCGTGCAGTCGACCTTCACGTCGCAGCTCAACGGCGTCACCTACAAGCAGTACGACCTCTTCCTGATCGCTGACGTCATCCCGACCCCCGGCGCCATGGGCCTCTTCGGCGTCGCCGGCCTCGCGGCTCTCCGCCGCCGCCGCGCCTGAGACCCGGGCCGAGTCTCGAGTTTCACTCGAACTCCTGCGGGGCACGCCTTAGGGCGTGCCCCGTTTTTCTTTGCGCCGGCCAAGGAGCCGGGCAAGGCCGTTGGCCGAGCGGAGGGGGGCTAGAACTGCACCTGGAACTGGACGCGGACGACGGTCTCTCGGGCTCCCGCGATGCCGCCGGCGAGGTAGTCGGCCCCGGCGACACGCCCGAGAAGGGCATCGGGCGGGGTGAAGATGCGCGAGGCCTCGACCGTGAGCTTCGCGGCCGTCCCGTGCACGTACCAGTTGAGCCCGAAGGTGGCGGTGTGGGCGGGCGCATCGCGCAGGCGGCGGGGGTCGGGGATCAGCGCGTCGTAGCGGGCGAAGGGCTCGACGGCGGTGCCGGGGATGAACGCCCCGGCCTGCACGACGAGGCCGAAGTCGTGGAACCGCGTGGCCCCCGGCTCGGCGGCCGAGGCAAACGAGGCCGGCAGGCCGGTGGTGCCCGTCCAGTTGTGCACGAACTGGGCGAAGGCGTTCCAGCCGTCGCCCTTGAGCATGAGGTCGGCGGCGGAGCGGGAGAGGGTGGTGGCGACGGTGGAGCCCGGGGCCGAGGGTGGGCCGGGCCCGTCGCGGCTGCGCTCGATGTGCGTGGCGGCGGCGAGGGCCGCGCCGAACTCGGCGCCCGGCGGAGAGGAGAACGTGTCGAAGGCGCTCCACTGGCCGGCCAGGCGCAGCTCGGCCCGGGCGGTGATGGCCCAGGCCTGCGTGCCCCCCTGCTGGGCCGCGCCAAAGGGGGCCCGCGGGCCAAAGATCGCGGTTTCCGCGCCGGGCAGCAGGGAGTTGGAGGCGTTGAAGTCTCCGCCCGAGGCGCGGAGCCCGCCCGAGGTGGCGAGCATCATGCGCGCATCGCGCCCCAGCCACGCCGCCTCGACCAGCCGGGAGAACCCCTGCGTGAAGACCGAGTTGGCCAGCGATCGCTCGGCGAGCAACTGGTTGTTGGCGGCGATGAGCTCTTCGCGCAGCAGCGGCGGGCGGAACTGCCCCCACCGCAGGCGGAACTGGGCGTGCGCGCCGCCGTCGAAGGTGTACGTGAGGTAGGCCTGCTCGGCGCGGAACACGCCGCTGCCGGGGTCGAAGGTGGTCTGGAGGAAGAAGGTGAGGGCGGGGTCGAGGACGTGGCCGCGGGCGTTGAGGTAGGTGCGGCGGGTCTGGAACCCCCCCACCGCCCTGGGCGAGCCGGGCGACGAGTCGCCGTCGCGGGCCGAGAGGGCGTAGCGGAACTGCACGAAGCCGAAGATCGAGAGCCGGAAGGGGGCGTCGGGATCAGCGATGAAGAATCCGGCGGCGTCGTGGCCGACGGGTGGCGCGGCCTGGAGCAGGCTGGTGCGGGTGTCGGCGTCGGCGAGCAGCTCGCGGACGGCGGCGCGGAGGGCCTCGGGCGAATCCTGCGCCGCGGCGCGGGCGGCGCCGATGAGCGGCAGCACGGTCAGCACGGCGGCTCGGCGTGCCATGCCTCAAGGCTAACGCGCCGTGCCTCGGGCGCGCGGGGGCGACGGCGGGCTGGCATGTCCTGCCCCGGGGCGGGCGACGGCCAAGCCCCCCGATCGGGTCAATCTTCGGGGGGCCTGATGCGGGCGATGACGGCCCGGAGGGCCGCGAGGGCGGGGACCGACTCTTCGACGCTGGCGGAGGCGTCGAGGGCCTTCACGGCGGTGTCGGCGGCCTCGGTGACGGCCGGGAAGCCGTAGCTGGTGCCGCCGCCGCGGAGCGTGAGGCAGGCCTTGCGGACGTCGGGGAGGTCGGATGTGGCGTCGGGGTCGAGGGTGGCCATCATGGCGCGGGCGTGCTCGACGAACTGCCGGACGAGCGGGCGCATGTCGGGCGCTTCGGCGAGGGTGCTGAGGATGGGCGATGAGTGATCGACGGGGGCCGGCGCGGGGGCCTCGCCGGGCGCCGCGAGCATGGCGCGGAGCAGGCGGGTGAGCGCTGCGGGCTGGAAGGGCTTGATGAGCACGCCGGCGGGTCCGATGGCCTTGAGCTCGGCGATGCGGGCGCGGGAGGTCTCGGCGGTGATGACGGCGACCGGGCCGGAGAATCCGCCGGCGCGGATGTCGGCGACGATGTCCTCGGCGCGGTCGGGGCCGACGGAGGCCTCGACGATGAGGGCGTCGGGGCCGCGGCGGGAGGCCAGGAGCACGGCGCCGGCGCGGTTGTGGGCCACCGAGAGCTGGACCTGCGAGGGGCGGAGGTGGAACTTCACGAGGTCGCAGGCGGTGGGCTGCTCGTCGACGAGCAGGACCGAGCCGCGAAGGTCGGAGACATCGGGCGCATCGCCGGCGTCGGCGGCGGAATCTGATGCGCGGGCGAAGAGGCGGAGGTCGAGGGGGTTGTTGAACTCGATGCCGACGAGGTGGATGCGTCCCTCGGCGGCGGCGCACCAGGCGACCCGGCCGAGGGCCTGTTCTTCGCCGCCGCTGGGGCGGGGCAGGAGGACGCCGACCTTGCTGCCGGGGTGGATGAAGCCGCCGTGGAGCACGCACATGCCCGAGGGGCCGAGGTCTTTGCCGTCGACGAGGAATCGGCTGACGCCGCCGCCGGGCTGGGTGACGACCATGCGGATATCGCGGACGCGGAACGCGACGCGCTGGGCGCCGCGCCGGTTGGCCGAGGCCATCTGGCGCTCGACCTCCTCGACGCGTTCCAGAAGGCTCGACCGCGACTGATCGGCGAGTTGGAAGGTTCGGACGAAGCTCAAGGATGGCTCTTGGGGCTCTGTGGGGCCCGCC
The DNA here is from genome assembly GCA_016742075.1 of Phycisphaerales bacterium. Taxonomy (GTDB): domain Bacteria; phylum Planctomycetota; class Phycisphaerae; order Phycisphaerales; family UBA1924; genus JACVCL01. Next base: position 1,350 of record JACVCL010000158.1, on the reverse strand, counting down.
GGGGCGAGCCCGAGGGGCTCGATGGCGTCTGGAGGAGATCGGCAAATCTGGGTGTTCCACCGGCGGTTTTCGCCCGTTTTGACCCAAAGTTGACCGACTTCCATCTGTGAACACACAGATGTGTGGGACAAATACCTACCTCAAACTAGGCTTTCAGGCCGCCTTGGGCGCCCGGCGCTGGGCGGCCTGCAGCAGGTCGGCCAGGGCGTCGAGGAGCTGGCCGTGCTCGTAGGGCTTGGCGATGACGCGGTCGGCGCCGGCGTTGCGGGCGCGGGCGACCTGGGCGGAGTCGGTCTCGGCGGTGAGGAGGGCGATGGGGCCGGTGAAGCCGGCGGCGCGGAGGGCGCCGATGAGGGCATCGCCCGTGCCGTCGGCGAGGTGGAAGTCGCAGAGGACCACCTCGACGGGGTGCGCCCTGACGGCGGCGACGGCCTGGGCGTGGGACTCGGCGCCGAGCAGGTCGATCCGCGTCTGGCGGAGGTGGAATTTCAGGAGGTCGCGCTCGAGCTTGAGGTCGTCGACGTGCAGGACGCAGCCGCTGAGCGTGGGCAGCTGCTCGGCGGCCGGGTCGGTGCGGCGGACCTGGCTGAAGCGGATGAACTCGCGGACGTCGATGGGGGCGTCGAGGTCGATGCCGACGAAGTGCAGACGCCCCTCGGCCGGCTCGGCCCAGGCGATGCGGCCCGGGACGTCCTCGCAGCCGCCGTCTTTGCGGGGGATGGCGATCTGGACCCTGGAGCCGGGATAGAGGAACCCGCCGTGCAGAACGGTGATGCTCTGGCTGCCCAGATGCCTGGCGTGGACGAGAAAGCGGCTGACGCCGCCGCCGGGCTGGGTGACGACGATCCGGAGGTCTTTGGCGCGGAACGGCAGGCCGGCGCGGGGGCTGGCCGCTCCTGAGGGGCCGGGCTTGGCGGCATCGGCACGGTCGAGCAGCGCCTGGCGCTGCCCGTCGGACAGATTCATGGTGGCCACGAACTCGGGATGAGGCACGCCCGACTCCTCTCGGGGCGTCCTGGCCCCGTGGGAGCATCGGAGTGAGTGGTCGGGGGCTTGATCGGACGTGCCGGGAATCGCCCCCGGACGCGCGAGGATCGTCCACAGGAATGGGCGGATTTCCTACGCGAGGCCCCCGTTCCGTGTGTGCTTCGGCACCGGGAGCGCGGGACCGCCACAGGGTTGTGGAGAATGGTTATTGGATGGAGTGCCCCGGGCGCGCACCGCTGGCGCGGCGGGCCCGCGAACGGCTGCGCGGGGACTGGGGAGAGGCGGGGTGGCGATGCGCCGAGTTAGGCCTTGTTCCCGGTGGGAGGCTCGGTGGGGTGCTCGGTGGGGGGCTCTGTGGGGGTG
>JACVCL010000157.1 GCA_016742075.1 Phycisphaerales bacterium | reverse complement strand
CAATTGATGTTCTTGTTCAAGTACAAGATATATCAAAGCGAGTAGTTCATGCATTCCTTGTCTGTATTGATCTGATAGCTTTGTTTTACAAAATACAAAAAGGATATTTTTGAGAGCTTCTTGTGTTTCTTGCTCTCTAAAGAATGCACATTCTGGAAATGTTCTATCAACATCTAATACTATCATCTTTTTTAATTCTTCATTTTGAAAATGAGATTTCCATGTGCTATTAGTTTCTGTAGATAATGGATGATCTACATCTAATGTTGATTCTTGATGATTGGAGTATATCTGTTGTTTGAGTAAATGGTATGTTTTTCTATCTTCTATGATTTGATCGCTCCAAGAATCCATAGATGAATTTGGTTTGAAGCAACCTAAGAAATATCTCCATGCAATACATCTATGATTTTGCAATCTATTCTCGTGCACTCGGTGCAGGCGACGCTGGCCCTCCCCACCCCCCCCCCCCCCCCACCCCCCCCCACCGCGCCCCCACCCAACACAGCCCCCCCCCCCCCGCCGCCACCAGCACCGCCCCCCACACCCCCCCCGCCGGCGACGCCCACGACCGCCCCATCGTCCCAACACCCCCCGTCTGCACTCCAGCCACCCACATTCCGGGGGATAGCCCGGGGGCCCCCTCCCGCCCCTCCGCCACCCGACGGGCCAGACGGTTGGTGGAATCCACCTCCGCCAGCCGGTAGATCGGGATGCTCGCCGGCACAGGCATCCCGCCACCATATCTGCCCGATCGGCACCCGCCCCGGCCAGCCCTGCCAGCCGACGACGCTACTCGGCCCATCTACGCCCGAATCTCGCCGAGATCCGCCGCCATCAGCACCCAATCGCGGGCATCCCCCTTGCTCCCGGCAAACCCTCGCCGATACTGTGTCCACGTCAGCGCGATGCTTGAGACCCTATCACAATCCGAACTTTCTCTGCCCCCGAGGCTCCGGTCGGTCCGGCGGCTGTCTCACGCGTCGACCACCGTGCTCGCGGTTCTGGTTCTTCTCGCCGTCCTCCCCAGCGCCGCGGCCATCAACACGCCCGACGCCCGCCAGGCCATCGAGGCCGTCCTCGGCGAGCCCATCCGGCCCAACCCGCCGCGCACCGGCCTCGACGACGGCACCCGTCACTGCTCCGCCGCCGGAACTACCGCAACCAACCGGGCGTCGATCCTCGGCTCGGCGGCCCTCTCCTCACCCCGCCGCGACCGGGTCTCCGGTACGGCCCAGCGGCCCGCCGCCACGCCGGTCGCTCCATGCGCCGCCGCGTTCATCCGCGAGGCCCTGCTGAATCTCCCGCCGCCGGCCCTCGCCTGATCGGCCGCTCGGGGCCGCCGGCCGCCGCATCCCGCGCGGCGGGCGCCCCACCACCCCTAGTCCCATCCCGTGCGCCCGATGCGTTCCGCCGCGGCCCCTGCGTCGCGGCCCGTCGCGCGTTCCCCGTCCACCCCCACCAGCAGACCCCCGCCGCCCTTCCGCGCCCCGCGCCCTCGCGGCCCGGCGCGCCCCCGGCGGCCCCAGGCAGGCAGACCCCCCCCATGGCATCCTCTGAAATCCCTCTCGTCGGCCCGATCATCAACAAGATCTTCGGCACGCGCAACGAGCGCGTCGTCCGCAGGCTGATCGCCGAGGTCGACGCCGTCAACGCCCTCGAGCCCCAGATCCGCGCCCTCACCGACGCCCAGCTCCGCGCCAAGACCCAGGAGCTCCGCGCCCGCGCCGCCGGCGGCGAGCCGATCCCGGCCATCAAGGCCGAGGCCCTCGCCGTCGCCCGCGAGTCGATGGACCGCAACGTCGGCATCCGCAACATCTTCGACCCCCGCTTCCGGGAGCAGTTCGACGCCTCCCGCCTCTCGCCCCGCGCCCGCGAGCTCTACGACCAGACCAGGGCCGCGATGGACGCCGCCGAGCCACGCCCCCCCGAGGGCGACCTGCTGGGCAACGTCGAGCCCAAGCCCGGCTGGGTGTGGACCGACATCCCCAACGAGATCTACGACGAGGTGCGGGCGCTCTACCCCGAGAGCCGCCCGCCCTTCCGGGCCCGACCCTTCGACGTGCAGCTCATCGGCGCAACCGTGCTCCACCAGGGCAAGATCGCCGAGATGAAGACCGGCGAGGGCAAGACCATCGTCGCCCCCCTGGCTTCCTACATCGCCGTCATCGAGGGCATGAAGGTCCACGTCGTCACCGTCAACGACTACCTCGTGCAGCGCGACCGCGACTGGACCTTCCCCTTCTTCCGCGGCCTGGGCCTCACCGTGGGCGCCATCCACCCGCAGCACATGCAGGACGAGGACGAGAAGCGGGCCATGTACCGCTGCGACGTGGTCTACGGCACCACCAGCGAGTTCGGCTTCGACTACCTGCGCGACAACATGAAGCAGTCGGCCGACGCCCAGGTGCAGCGCGCCCGCGAGTTCGCCATCGTCGACGAGGTCGACTCGACCCTCATCGACGAGGCCCGCACCCCGCTCATCATCTCCGGCCCCGCCCACGAAGACGCCCCGCGCTACGAGCTGGCCGACCAGCTCGCCCGCCACCTCGTCAAGATGGCCGAGCCCTGGCAGAACGCCGACGACGCCGTCACCGAGTGCAAGAAGCTCATCAAGGGCACCGAGGGCGACATCCGCAACGCCCGCGACCGCGCCCAGGTGCCCGCCCTGCAGGCCAGGCTCGACGAGCTCCGCAAGAAGCTCCCCCAGCTCGAGGCCGAGCGGGCCCGCTTCACCCAGTACTACGAGGTCGAGCGCGACCGCAAACAGGTCCAGCTCACCCACTGGGGCGTGCAGGAGGCCCAGAAGAAGGCCGACCTCGGCTCCTTCTATGTCGGCGACAACATCGACCTGCCCCACCTCCTCCAGCAGGCGCTGCGTTCCCACGTCGTCTACCAGCGCGACGTCGACTACGTCATCGCCCCCACCGACGACCCCTACACCGGCCGCAAAGAGCCCGACATCGTCATCGTCGACGTCAACACCGGCCGCCCCATGGTCGGCCGCCAGTGGTCCGACGGCCTCCACCAGGCCTGCCAGGCCAAGGAAGGCCTCCGCGTCCGCCAGGAGAACCAGACCGTCGCCACGGTCACCATCCAGAACTTCTTCAAGACCTACCGCAAGCTCGCCGGCATGACCGGCACCGCCGACACCGAGGCCCAGGAGTTCTACGACATCTACAAGATGGACGTCGTCGCCATCCCCACCAACCTCCCCGTCGTCCGCGCCGACTTCGACGACACCGTCTACCTCACCGCCAAGGACAAGTGGGCCGCCATCGTCGACGAGATCAAGGCCTTCCACGACGCCGGCCGCCCCGTCCTCGTCGGCACCACCAGCGTCGAGAAGAGCGAGATGCTCTCCAAGATGCTCTCCAGCCGGCACAACATCCGCCACGAGGTCCTCAACGCCAAGCAGCACGAGCGCGAGGCCCACATCGTCGAGAACGCCGGCCAGCTCGGCGCCGTCATGATCGCCACCAACATGGCCGGCCGCGGCACCGACATCAAGCTCGGCCGCGTCACCCGCGAGCAGCTCCTCGACCACTGGAAGCGCCGCTCCATCGCCCCCGCCGAGCTCACCGCCGACGCCTCCGACGACCAGGCCCGCGAGATGATCTACCGCAAGATCGCCTCCCGCGAGCTCGACCTCCAGAAGCGCCAGGCCCAGGAGATGCCCTTCCCCGAGCTCGAGCTCGCCCTCCTCCGCCGCTGGGCCGAGGTCTACGGGCGCGTCGAGCCCGCCAAGGCCGCCAAGATGGACGCCGAGTCCATCCGGCGCCTCCTCGACGAGGGCAGCCGCTTCGGCCTCCACCGCGTCGGCTGGGTGCAGTCGATCGCCGAGCTCGGCGGCCTGCACGTCATCGGCACCGAGCGCCACGAGTCGCGCCGCATCGACAACCAGCTCCGAGGCCGCTCCGGCCGCCAGGGCGACCCCGGCTCCTCCCGCTTCTTCATCAGCCTCGAAGACGACCTCATGAAGCTCTTCGCCGGCGAGGCCACCATGCGCATCCTCGCCCGCCTCGGCATGCGCGAGGGCGACTCCATCGAAGCCCCCATCCTCACCAAGAACATCATCAAGGCCCAGCGCAAGGTCGAGGAACGCAACTTCCAGATCCGCAAAACCATCCTCGAGTACGACGAGGTGATGGAGCACCAGCGCCAGAACTTCTACGGCACACGCCAGCGCGTCCTCGAGGGCCGCGACGTCCGCGGCCTCATCTTCGAGTTCCTCGAAGACGCCTCCGACACCGCCGTCCGCAAGTACCTCGACCCCGACTTCCGCGCCGAGACCATCGCCGCCTGGGTCAGCGAGCGCCTCGGCTGCTCCGTCGAGCCCGCGCGCTTCCGCAACAAGGAACGCGACGACCTCATCGACTTCATCCGCCGCGAGGCCAAGGACGACGCCCGCCACGAGATCTCCGTCACCATCGGCGAGTACATCCCCGAGGGCGCCACCCCCGAAGACATCGACATCAAGGGCCTCGCCGCCTGGGCCGACAAGCGCTTCGGCGTCGCCCTCTCCCCCGACGACGTCAAGTCCCTCTCCGTCCGCGAGCTCTCCCGCAAGCTCCTCGACGCCGCCGAGGTCCAGGTCGATCAGGCCGACCTCTCCGGCATCGACCAGTTCCTCGTGCCCCAGTACGGCGCCCGCGAGCTCTCCCGCTGGATCCGCCAGACCCTCGGCTTCGAGATCTCCCCCGACGAGATCGCCGCCAAGCAGACCGACGACGAGGTCCGCGAGGCCATCCTCGCCAAGGCCCGCGACGCCTACGACCTCCGCGAGGTCGAGTACCCCGTCGACTACGCCATGGATCTCACCTCCCAGGTCATGCGCGTCAACCCCGCCGAGGCCCCGGCCTTCCTCGCCCGATGGGCCAGCCGCAAGTTCGGCCTGCCGTGGGACGCCTCGAGCATCCGCACACGCATGCCCCAGGAGCTCCGCCGCGAGCTCATCGCCAAGAGCCGCCAGTTCTTCGAGAGCGGCCGCATCCGGCAGCTCGTCGACGAGGCCGCCGCCATCACCGACAACGACGCCCTCGACAAGCTCCTCCGCGAGAAGTACGACCAGGAGCTGCCCCCCTGGATCGCCCGCCTCCGCGGCGAAGAGCGCGAGCGCCTCGTCCGCGCCCGCGTCGAGAGCGCCGTCCGCGCCGAGCTCGTCAGCCTCGAGCGCTTCGTCCTCCTCTCCGTCCTCGACCCCGCCTGGAAAGACCACCTCTACGAGATGGACAAGCTCCGCGACGCCATCGGCTTCCGCTCCTTCAGCCAGCTCGACCCGCGCATCGAGTACAAAAAGGAAGGCTCCCGCCTCTACAGCGGCATGCTCGAGCGCGTCCGCGACCGCGTCGCCGAGATGATCTTCAAGGCCCGCATCCGCCCCTCCCTCGGCATGAACCCCATGGGTCCGCTCGCCCCGCCCCCCGGCAACGGCGACGCCCTCCCGCGCCCCGCCCCGC
>JACVCL010000156.1 GCA_016742075.1 Phycisphaerales bacterium | reverse complement strand
CCTCCACTCCCTGTTCCCCCGGATCCGCCCCCCCGGATTCGAGCCCCCGGATTCGAGCCCCCGGATCCGAGCCCCCGGATCCGAGCCCCGAACCCCGCGAACCGGACGATCCTTGGGCGACCACAAAGACAGGCGGCTCCCGAACCTCGGGAGCCGCCTGGGAATCGTCTCGGAGAACCGCTCGCCCGCTCAGCGCTTGCGCCGCAGGCCGACGAGGCCGGCGATGCCGGTCAGGATCAGCGTGCCCGGCGTGGGCACCTGGCTGAAGGTCTGCCGGATGAACGAGGCCTCGGCGAAGCCGCCCTGGCCCGCGATGAACTGGATGTCCTTCACCACGTTCAGCTTCTTGCGGTTGGCGAAGAAGATCTGGTCTTGGAGCTTGCGGAGGTTGTTCGGGTCGTTGAGGGCGCCCGACGACTGCACCTGCATGTTGCCGACGAGCAGGCCGTTGTTGGCGTCGGTGAGCGTCTCGGCGATCGTGGCCACCGAGTTCGGGCCCGTGTTGCCGTTGAACTGCAGGATCGCGTCCTTGATGAAGAAGTTCGCGAACTCCGGCAGGTTCAGGATCTCAACCGTGTAGTTGAGCTGGAACTGCAGCGAACCGGGGACGTTCGGATCGTCGAAGAACGCGCCCGACATCTGGAAGCCGATGCCGTCCAGACCGAAGTCCACCGGCGTCAGCGTGATGTTCTGCGGCAGGATCACCTGCTGCGAGCCGTTGACGAACGACGTCACCGTGAACAGCTTGTCGCCCACGATGAACTGCCGGTCCTGCGCGTTGGGGCCGACGAAGACGCCGAGGGGGATGCCGCCCTGCGGCAGAACGATCGCGGCCTGCGCAGCGCCGGCCACGGCCAGCAGACCCGACGCCACGATTCCAAAGGCCATACTCTTCATGATTCGCTCCTCCATCCGGAAAGTGCCGAACGCCCTGTGCAAGGCGCCACAACATGCTGATCCAGCCGTGCCGGCCCGATCACCGGGACGCGGCCTTGAAAACCAAACCCACGGCGCGGGCCACGAGGCCACGCCGGACGCGTTCTTCCGCTTGCGGACTTGAGGGGCTACCCGTGTGCGCGGGACGCCCTGGCAACTCCGAATCCCTCAGGGGAGAAGATACCCCGGAACGGTCGTGACGCAAGCAACGGCTGTGCAAAATGTTCCGTCAGCACCGGTCTCGACGGGATCCCTACGCACAAAACCCGATCAGAGCAGCACAGTCGGGCCGATCGCCGAGCTTCCGAGGGCTGCCCGCAGCGCAAGAACAAACAACCGCGGCATCCAAGATCCCTTCTTCAAGGGGTCTTGAATGCCGCGGTGTATGGCGGGGGTTGGGAGCCGGCCGTAGGGCTTAGGCCCGCTGGCGGCGGCGGGTTCCGAGGAGCCCCGCGGCCGCGACCAGCCCGACGGCGCCCGGCGCCGGCACCTGGCTGAAGGTCTGGTCGATCTGGGTCGCGAACGCCTGCCCGCTGGGGGGCGAGGCGAAGAACTGGACGTCCTTGGTCAGGAACAGCTTCTTGCGAGGCGAGAACGTCAGGCTGTCGGAGAGTTTCGACGTGGGCGGCGGGCCGGGCGCCACGGTCACGTTCATGTTGCCGATGAGCTGGGCGTTGGATGGGTCCACCACCGTCTCGGAGATGGTGGCAAAGCTGCCGGCGCCGGAGGACATGGCGTTGAAGGCCAGGGCGCTGCCGACGATGAAGAAGTTCGCCCACTGCGACTGGTTCAGAATCTCGACGGTGTAGTTGAGCTGAAACTGGTACGAGCTCGGGGTGAGCGGGCTGTCGGAAAAGTTGCCCGTCATCCGGAACCCGATGGCCGAGAGGCCGCCGTTGACCGGTGAGATCGTGATGGTCGTCGGGTCGACGCCGGTTCCGCTCGAATAGTTGCTGATCGTGAAGAGCTTGTCTTCGACGATGAACTGGTTGCCGACGACGGTGCTCAGGGGCACGCCGCCCGTGATGTTCACGATCGCGGCGTGCGACGCGCCGCCGATGCCGGCCGACGCCACGAGCCCGAGAAGGATTGCGCTGCGAGCCATGCCTGATCTCCTGTGCCTTGTGCCACCGAGGGGTCCGGTCGAAGCGGCCACGCGCCGGATCCGGGCCGGCGAAGGGCGCCGGCCGAGGCGGTGCGGAGCGTGCCGCGATGCCGGCGGAACCGGGGGCCCCGCCCGCCGAGACACAAAGGTCTGCGGCGAGGGGTGAGCTCCGGCGGCCGACCCCCTCACCATGCGATGTGCGCGGCGCGAAGCCAGCCCAAAGGCCCGGGCCGGGGCCCAAGCGCCCGCTGCGCAGACGCCTGTGCGGGCTGCGCCGCGTGCGCGGTGCGGCTATCGGAACATCCCGGGACCGGCGCCGGCGCAGCGATCGCCGAAGGTCCCAAAAGGCACAGCCGCCGGCCATGGAAGCCGGCGGCTGCAAGGAAGAGGATGAATCAGAACCGCGGGGAGGCGGCCCCGCGGGGGTGAATCAGGCCGAGCGACGGCGACGCAGGCCCACGAGACCGGCCACACCGATCAGGGTCAGCGTGCCGGGGGTCGGGATCTGCGAGAAGGTCTGCTCGATGAAGGTGGCCGAGGCCGAGCCGGGGGCCGCGCCGGGGGTTCCGCCGGCAAAGAACTGGACGTCCTTGACGACCTGGACCTTGCGCTGCGGCGGGAACGTGATACGCGACTCGGTCACGTTGGTCGGCGGCGGGCCGGGCGACACGTTCACGAGCTTGGTGCCCAGCAGGCTGCCGTTGTTGATGTTGAACACGCTCTCGGCGACGTTGGCGAACGAGCCGGCGCCGGTCGCCTGGCCGTCGAACCGCAGGATGTTGTCGACGATGAAGAAGTTGGCCCACTGCGGATCGGGCAGGATCTCGACGGTGTACTGGAGAAGGAACTGCAGCGACTGGCCGTCACCGGGCTGGTCCGCGAAGTTCGACTCCATACGGAAGCCGCGGGCCGGCAGGCCCTGGTCGATGGTCTTCACGGTGATCGTCGACGGGTTGAAGCCCGACGCCGACGTGAAAGCCTGGATGGTGAACAGCTTGTCGGCGACGATGAACTGATTGCCGATCAGGCGGCTCATCGGCACGCCCTCGGGCCCGATCGGGATGATCGCGCCGAAAGCCGAACCGGCCGCGGAGAGCAGAACCCCGGCAAGAACGCCACTCTTGAAAAGACGATTCATCTTCAGACTCCTCCGGCCCTGTGCAAGGCCGAACCAGAAGACTCGAGGAGAACCGGACGCCGAACCGCTCGCCACACCTTTGAGCGAAGTCGGAGACCGGGGCCGCGCGTGCGAACACAGGGGACGCGACGGCTCCGCGAGCCGAGAACACACAGAACGATCTGAGCCGAGAACCCGACGCTGTGCGGACGCCGGGACCGGAAACGACTCCGAGACGTGAGGAAGATAACCCGGTTCCGGCTGCGGGCAAACGAAATCTCGGTCGCGGGGGAAAAATTCTCAGTCCCGGCCCCGGGGCGGCCTTGATGCCGGATGGATCCCGAAGCACCACCCACCCATTACGGTGGATTTTGTGCGACCCCACAGCCCCATCGCCGACGGTGCCCCGGGGCTAAGCCGATCATTTAGAATCGTTCTAGCTGAACCGTTTCACCTGACCCTGCGGTCCCCGAATCGGCCCTGCCATGGCCAAGCAAGTCGTCTTCCTCCCCAAAACCTTCACCGCGTTGCGCGGCTACTCGGCCCGGCAGCTTGGACGAGACTTGGTCGCCGGGCTGACCGTCGGGATCGTGGCCCTGCCGCTGGCCCTGGCGTTCGGGATCGCATCGATCCCCGAGCAGGTGGCCCGGGAGTCGGGCGTCTCGCCCCCGGTGGCCGGGTTGGTGACGGCGATCGTGGCGGGCTTTCTCATCTCGTTCCTGGGCGGGACCCGCGCGGCGATCGGCGGGCCCACCGGGGCGTTCATCGTGATCATCTACACCATCGCCGACAAGCACGGCTTCACCGGGCTGGCGCTGGCCACGATCATGGCGGGGCTGATCCTGGTGGCGATGGGGCTGGGGCGGCTGGGCGGGCTCATCAAGTACATCCCGTTCCCAGTCACCACGGGGTTCACGACGGGCATCGCGGTGATCATCTTCACCGGCCAGATCAAGGACCTGCTCGGGATGCGGAGCCTGGGCCCCGGCGACGGGCCGGTGCCCCCCGAGTTCGTTGGGAAGATCATCTGGTACGTCCGGCACGCGCAGGCCATCGACTGGCCCACCGCGGCGGTGGGGCTGGGGTGCGCGGCGGCGATCTTCCTGTGGCCTCGGCTGGTCACCAAGCGGATCCCGGCGCCGATCGTGGTGCTCACGGCCGTCAGCGTGCTGGCGGCGGTGCTGCACTTGCCGGTGCAGACCATCGGCCAGCGATTCGGCGAGATCCCGGCGGGCTTCCCCCACTTCCGCCTGCCCGACGTGGACTGGAGCACCCTTCATCTGAAGATCCCCGACCTGGCGGGGCCGGCCTTCACCATCGCGATGCTGGCGGCCATCGAGAGCCTGCTGTGCGCCGTGGTGGCCGACGGCATGCTGGGGTCGCGGCACCGGTCGAACACGGAACTGATCGCGCAGGGGGTGGCCAACGTGGCCTCGCCGCTGTTCGGGGGCATCCCCGCCACGGGGGCCATCGCGCGCACGGCGACGAACATTCAGTCGGGCGGTCGCACGCCCGTGGCGGGCATGCTGCACGCGCTGACGCTGCTGCTGGTGGTGATGGCCTTCGGGCGGTACGCCTCGGCCATTCCCATGGCGGCGCTGGCAGCGGTGCTGGTGGTGGTGGCGTACAACATGAGCGAGCTGCACCGGTTCCTGTGGATCCTCAAGGGCCCCAGGTCCGATGCGGCGGTGCTGCTGGTGACGTTCCTGCTCACGGTGTTCGCCGATCTGACCATCGCCGTCGGCGTGGGCATGGTGCTGGCGTCGCTGCTGTTCATGAAGGAGATGGCGGGCATCACGAACGTGGGGGTCATCAGGAGCGGGCTCGAGGACGTGCGCGAAGATCGGCCCATGCACAACGGCGGGCGCGACTCGTTCAGCCCCGCCCCCGGCGTGCAGGTGTACGACATCGACGGGCCGTTTTTCTTCGGGGCCGCCTACAAGCTGCGCGAGGTGCTCGACGAGGTGGGCGCCCCGCCGAAGGTGCTCGTGCTCAACATGACCAACGTCCCGGCGATGGACGCCACGGGGCTGCACCAGCTCGATGAGCTGCGCCTGCGCTGCCGGAAAGACGGCACGCTGCCGATCCTCGTGGGCGTGCACGCCCAGCCGCTGTTCGCGATGACGCAGTCGGGCCTGCTCGACGCCTTCGGCGAGCAGAATATGGCGGGCACGGTGGCCGAGGCGCTCGCCCGCGCCGCCGAGATCGTGGGGCCCTCAGGGCCGATCGTGAAACCCCACGAGACCCGCGGCCCGTCCGGGGCCGACTGACGGCCCGACGGGGCGCGGCGTATGGACTCAGGGGGGCGG
>JACVCL010000155.1 GCA_016742075.1 Phycisphaerales bacterium | reverse complement strand
GTTGAACGTGTGGTAGACGACCGTCTGACGATCGGGTGTGCCCTTCATCCCCAACTCTTCGCACCGCACCCTCCCCCGGTTGCGCCATTCGGCGGGTGTTCGGTCGGTTCTTCAACGGCCTGCTAGGGGGTCTCGCAGCACGATGTCGTGGCCCGGCACACCCTGGGGCAGCGCCGGCGGCGGGGTGATGGTGACGGGGTGCTCCATGAGCACGCGGCCGCTGGCCAGCGTCGGCTGGCCGACGCCGTGGAGCGGCGCACCGGGCACGAAGACCAGCGCCGCGAACGCGCCCAGGACCACGGCCAGCACCACGCCGGCCCAGGCCAGGCCCGCCTTCTCGCCGCGCGAGAGGGCCATGTCGGTGAGCGCGGCGGTGTCGCCGCTCACCCTGCCCACCTCTCGCAGCAGCCGGGGCTCGACGACGCGGTCGGTGACGTACCAGCCGCCGAGCATGACGACCACGGCCGAGAGGATCTTGAAGTACAGGTTGTGCGTGGCGTCGACGGGGCCGTAGGCGGGGTCGATGATGTGGGCCGAGGTGGTGGCCACCCCGGCGAGGAAGCCGTCGCCGGCGGTGGGGAACAGCCCGCCGCCGAAGCCGCCGGCCACGCCGCAGAACGCCGCGGCCATGCCGGCCACGGGCGACCGGCCCACGGCCGCGAACAGCGCCGCCGCCAGCGGCGGCAGGATGATGTACCCCGCGTCGCTGGCCACCGACGAGTTGGCCCCGATGAACACGATCATCGGCGTGAGCAGCGCCCGCGGCGTGAGCAGCGCCAGCCAGCGCATGAGCGCGCCGAAGAGCCCGAACTTCTCGGCCAGGCCGATGCCCAGCATGCTCACGAAGATCAGCCCCAGCGCGGGCATGCCCGTGAAGTTCCGCACCATCGACGAGAGCATCCAGTACACACCCTCGCCGGTCATCAGGCTCCGGGGCTCGAGCGGGGCGCCCGCCGGCTGCAGCTTCACCTCGGGCTTGCCGTCGGGGCCCGCCTTGGGCACCTGCACCGGCTTGCCCTTCTCATCCAGCACGGGCCGGCCGTCGGCGCCCACCTTGTCGACCACCACCAATCGCAGCTCGACCGGCTGCACCTTCCAGCCCACCCACGACCCCACGCCCGACGACACCACCACCAGCGCCGCCAGCAAGGCGAACAGGATCGCCGGCTCGGGCAGCTTGTTGCCGGCCCACTCGATCCAGTCGAGCACCGACCTCTTCCCCCCGCTGACGCCGGCCGAGCCCGCCGGGGCATCACCCGCGCTGCCCCTCCCGGTGCGCCGCCACCACGCGGATGGCCGCGTAGGGCACTTCGCCTTCCAGCGCATCGAAGACGCGGCGGAGCGGCCCCGGGCCCAGCCGGCCGAGTGCATCCTCGACCCGGGCGTAAACCTTGGGCTCGACCCACGGGCCGATGTCGGCCGGGCGCTCCTCGCGGACCCAATCTTCGAGATAGCCCCACACGGTGCTCGGGCGGCGTCCGACCGCCGCGGCGACGTCGTCGACCGGGGCCCCGCGCCGGAAGTGCGGGCGGGCGGCCTCGGCACCCGCGGCGGGCTGGGGGACGCGGTCGGCATCGGCCCGGCCCCCTCGGTCGGCCCGCTCGGCCCGCTCCGAGCGCGAGCCCGCGGCGGCATCGAGCCCCAGCCCCTGGGCCTCGGCGGCTTCGCGCAGCCGGGCCAGGATGACTGCGCCGAAGTCCTCGGCCCGCCGTTGCCCGATGCCCCGCACGGTCAGCAGGCCCGCCCGCGACGACGGCCGCACGCGGCAGAGTTCGGCGAGGGTCGCGTCGTCGAAGAGCACGTAGGGCGGCACGCCGCGCGACTCGGCCAGCTCGCGCCGCGCGGCCCGAAGGGCCTCGAACAGCCTCGCCTCGGCGTCGCTCAGGGGCGCCTCGGCCGTGCCGGGCTCGGGGCGGCCTCGCCGGCCGGCGGTGCGGATGACCGCCGCCTCGACGAGCCGCGCCGGCTCCTGGTTCTTCAGGATCGCCGGGCCGCGCTCCCCCAGACGCAGCACGGGATACTCGAGGCCCTCGCGGACGAGCGCACCGAGATCGATGAGCTGGTCGATGTACGAGGCGATGCGGCGGCGATCGAGGTGGCGGAGCAGGCCGAAGGTGCTGGCCCGGTCGTGGCCGCGCTCGAGCACCTTGGCGGCGCGGCTGCCGGCCAGCACATCGGCGATGTAGCCGGCGCCGTACGACGACCCGCCCAGCTCGAAGCGGGCGACGCACGAAAGGATCTTCCGGGCGGTCTCCTGCGCTTCGGGGATCTCGCCGAGTTCTCCCAGGCACACGTCGCAGGCGCCGCAGCCGCCGGGGTCGTGGCGCTCGGGCTGCTGCCCGAAGTAGGCCGAGAGCGCCGCGTGCCGGCAGCGGGCGGCGCTGGCGAATCGCTGCATGTCGCGGAGCAGCTCGGTCTGGGCCGCGAGCACCGCCGGATCGGGCGCGGCCTCGGGGTTCTCCTGCGAGGGCCGCTCGATGAGCTCTTTCCACCGCTGCACGTCGGCCGCGGAGTACAGCAGCACGCACTCGGCGGGCAGCCCGTCGCGCCCGGCGCGGCCGGTCTCCTGCTGGTAGGCCTCGACGCTCCGCGGCATCGCGGCGTGGATGACGCAGCGCACGTCCGACCGGTCGACGCCCATGCCGAAGGCGACCGTGGCCACCACCACGCGCAGCTTCTCGTCGCGGAACAGGGCCGCGGTGCGGGCCCGGCGGTCGGCGGGCAGCCCGGCGTGGTACGGCGCTGCGTCGACGCCCCGCGAGGCCAGCATCGCGGCGATCTGCTCGGTCTCGCGCCGGCTGATGCAGTAGACGATCGCCGCGGCCCCTTCGTGCCGGCCCAGGGCCTCCACGATCTGCTCCCCCGCCCGCACCCGCGGCAGCACGCGGTAGGTGAGGTTCGGCCGGTCGAACCCGCCCACGAGCACCGCCGGGTCGCGCAGGTGCAGCTGCTCGATGATGTCCTGCCGCACGCGCGGCGTGGCGGTGGCGGTGTACGCCCCCATCGGCACCCCCGGCAGCAGCCGGCGGAGCTCGGCCAGGCGCCGGTACTCCGGGCGGAAGTCGTGCCCCCACTGGCTGATGCAGTGCGCCTCGTCGATCGCCACGTGCCCGGGAGCCAACCGCCGCACCATCTCGATGAACCGCGGCGTCAGCAGCCGCTCGGGCGCCACGTACAGCAGCCGCACCGCCCCCGAGGCCACGGCCCCCCGCAGCTCGGCCGCCTCGCCCTCGCTCAGGTTGCTGTGCACCGCCCCCGCCGGCACGCCGCGCACCCGCAGGCCGGCCACCTGGTCCTCCATCAGCGCAATCAGCGGCGAGACCACCACCGTCACCCGCCCCGACACCAGCGGCGGCGCCTGGAAGCACAGGCTCTTGCCCCCGCCGGTGGGGAGCACCGTCAGCGTGTCGCGCCCGGCCAGCGTGGCGGCGATCGACTCGCCCTGCAGGGGGCGCAGGCGGTCGAAGCCCCAGTGCCGCGACAGCACCGGCGCCACGCGCGGGTCGAGCGACCCGGCCGAGACCTGGGCGGCGTCGTTCACCGGCACAGCCTACCGAGGCCCCTTGGCCGGCCGGGCGCCCGCCGCGCGCGCGGCCCGCGCCGCCTCCAGCCGCTTGCGCGGCACGCGGTGGCCGCACTCGGGGCACACGTCGCCGGGCGCCCCGCGCAGGTCGTACAGACACTCGCGGCACTCGTACGCCAGGGCCCGCCGACGCTGCACCACGATGACGATGCCGATGAACAGCACGATCAGCCCGTAGCCGCCACCCAGCACCGTGTTGATGCTCACCAGCCCCCTGCCCGAGCCGCCCAACCCCCCCACTCCCCCCACACCCAGAAAGAAGTGGTCGGCGAACCGCACCGCGAAGAAGATCGGCAGCACCGACAGGAACAGCACCAGAAAGCCCTGCCACCGGCGGCGGTAGAACAGCAGGGTGCCCCAGATCAGCAGTGCGTAGCCCAGCGGCAGGATCATCGGGAGTGCTCGGCGGATGCTATTCCGCTGGCCATCGCCGCCGCCCCGGTTCCGGATTCACCGCGGCCCGCGGGTCCGGGAAGAAAAACGGCCCCTCGCGCGGGCGCTAGGGGCCGATCGGTCGTTCGTGCTCGCCGCTCCGCACTCATCCGAGCGAGGCGAATCGGAGCGTCTCGCCTCACCACCTCATCGCGGCGAGCACACAGATCAATATACCCGCGCCGGCGTCAAGGCAACATGCCCGGTGATGGTGAGCCCGAACGCCTCGAGGCCCGGCACGCCCCTGGGGTGGTTGGTCAGCAGGCGCAGGCGCGTCACGCCGAGGTCTCGCAGGATCTGCGACCCGATGCCGTAGTCGAGCCGGCGCACCACGCCGCCCGCGTCGCGGTCGCGCCGCATGTTCGCCAGGTCCGGGCGGTCCTCGGCCAGCGCCGAGGGCCCGCGCAGCGCCGCCAGATGCTGCTCCGGGTCGTCGCCCACGCCCCGCGGCCGCAGGTACACCACCGCCCCGCGCCCCTCCTTGCGGATCGCCGCCATCGCCGCGCGAAGCTGCGCCCCGGTCGAGGCCTCGCCGCCCTCCACCCGCCCGAACAGGTCGCCCAGCAGGTCGCGCCGGTGCATCCGCACCAGCGTGTCGCCCGGCTGCGCGCGCGCGGAGCCCGAGGCGTCGAGATCCCCCACCCCGCCCAGCGTGAGGGCCAGGTGCGGCGCCGGGTCCACCACGCTCTCGTAGGCGATGAGGTTGAACCGGCCGAACTCGGTGTCGATCGGCGTGCCCGCCCGCGGCTCCAGCCGACGCACCAGGCTCTCGCGGGCCAGGCGGTGGGCGATCACCTGATCGACCGAGCACATCTTCAGGCCGTTCTTGGCGCACAGCCGCTCCAGGTCGTCGCGCCGGGCCATCTCGCCGTCCTCGCGGACGATCTCGATGATCAGCGCCGAGGGGTGCAGCCCCGCCAGGCGGGCCAGGTCCACGGCCCCCTCGGTCTGGCCCGTGCGCACCAGCACGCCGCCGTCGCGGGCCCGCAGCGGGTTGATGTGCCCCGGCCGCACGAAGTCGCCCGGGCCCGTCGAGGGGTCGATCGCCAGTTTCACTGTCCGCGCCCGGTCCGACGCCGAGACCCCCGTGCCCACACCGTGCCGCGGGTGCCCGTCGATCGACACCGTGAACGCCGTGCCCCGCACCGACGTGTTGTCGGCCGCCTGGGGCGTCAGCGCCAGACGGTCGCAGTCCGACGCCGTCAGGCTCAGGCACAGGTAGCCCCCGGCGAAGCGCGTCATGAAGTTGATCGCCTCGGGCGTCGCGTGCTGCGCCGCCAGCACCAGGTCGCCCTCGTTCTCGCGGCGCTCGTCGTCGACGAGCACGATCATCTTCCCCGCACGCAGGTCGTCGAGGATGTCGGGGATCGGGCTGAACATTCGGCCGGATCGTAATCGCGCCCCAGCCCCTACGCTTCAACCATGACCCCCTCCACCGGCGCCCCCCGTCACCCCGGGCC
>JACVCL010000154.1 GCA_016742075.1 Phycisphaerales bacterium | reverse complement strand
CCCCCACCCCCCGCCCCACCCGCCGCGCCCGTGCCGCTGCCCTCCGCTCGCATCACCGGCCGGCTGGCAATAGGCAGCCCCGCGATCGACGCGATGGGCCCGGCCTCCACGAACCACGGCCAGAACTCCGGATCGTCGATCAGCGAGCGGTACCGCGCCATCGAGGCCCGTGCCAGACGTTCGAGCAGCGCCGGCAGCTCGTCGGGGGCGGTTTCAGGTGCGGTTCCGGGGGCAACTCCGGGGGTGGTGGGGGGGACGGGCTGGTCGGCCGACGCCACCAGGGCGGCGTGCACGATTTGCTCGAGGTGCCGCTCGGCGATCGCTGGCAGGGCGTAGCGGAACGAGATCACCTCGCCCTGCTCGGTGAAGCGGATCCGGCCGGTGCGGGCCTCGGGGGGCGCGGCGAGGATCGCCCTTCCCGCCCGCCCGCCGCCGCGGCCCACCGTGCCGCCGCGCCCGTGGAAAAACCGCAGCAGCACGCCGCGCGACCGCACCGCGCGGGCGATCCGCTGCTGGGCACCGTTCAGGGCGAGGTTGGCCATCAGGAACCCGCCGTCCTTGTTCGAGTCGCTGTAGCCGAGCATGATCTCCTGCACCGGCGCGCCGTCGCCCGCGGGGCCGCCGCGCCCCAACTCCGGCGGCACCAGCGACGCCAGGTGCGAGCGGTACAGCGGCTCGTCGAGCAGCTCGCCCACCAGCCGGTCGCCGGTCTCCAGGTCGTCGATGGTCTCCAGCAGCGGCGCCACGTGCAGGGTGCTCCGCAGGCCCGGCTCGCCGCCCGGCCCGCGCTCGACCCTCGACAGCCCCGCCTCCTTCATCAGCAGCAGCACCTCGAGCACATCCGAGAGGCCGTGCGTCATCGAGATCACGTATGACCGCACGCTCCGCCGGTCGAACGCCACGGCCCGCCGCACCTCGGCCAGCGTGGCCATCAGCTCGCCGGTCTCGGCGCTCAGCGGCGCATCGATCGGCCGCAGCGGGCGCGGCTGCGCCAGCTCGGCCCGCAGCAGCGCCACACGCTCGGCCTCGGGCATGCGGGCGTACGAGCCCGTCACACCCGCCAGCCCCAGCAGCTCGCCCACCGCCGTCTCGTGCACGCGGCTGTGCTGGCGGATGTCGAGCGTCGCCAGGTGCAGCCCGAACACCCGCGCCCGCACGATCGCGTCGGCCAGCCGGCCCTCCCGCGCCGCGCGACCCAGCCCCGCCTCCGCCACCGCGTCACGGACCGACAGCAGGTCGGCCAGCAGCGATGCGCCGTCGTACGCCGGGTCGGCCTTCATCCGCCCGCGGATCTGCATGAGCCGGATCCGCACCGGCTCGTGCTGCCGCTGCGGCAGCGACGACGCGTCCTCGATGTGCCGCTCACCCTCCCGCTCCACCTGCTCGACGAACCACCCCGGCAGCCGGACCCGCCGGCGCGACAGCGTCAGCTCCTGCTGCAACTCCCGCAGCTCGCGGTCCCACAGCTCCACGGCGGCGCTGCGCAGCATCCGCAGCGTCTCGCCGGTCACCTGGTGCGTCACCCGCGGGTTGCCGTCGCGGTCGCCGCCGATCCACGACCGGTAGCGGATCAGCGCCGGCAGGTCCGTCAGTTCCAGCGTGCCCGGGCCCATCGCGTCGTTGGCCGCGTCGGCCAGCTCGCGCATCAGCCGCGGCACCGCCGACCAGATCGACGATCGCAGGAAGAACAGCCCGTTCTTCACCTCGTCGATCACCTCCAGCCGCTTGGGCCGAACATCGTCGGTGGCCAGGAGAACCTCCACCAGTCCCTCCATCCGCCGCTCGGCGGCGCGGCGCTCGACTTCGGGGGCCCCCTCCGCCTCGCCCAGCAGCAGGCCGGCGATCCGCACCAGATTGTCCAGCACGCTCCGCCGCTTGGCCTCCGTCGGGTGCGCGGTCAGCGTCGGCTGCACGTCCAGCCGCTCGATGAGCCTCCGCACCGCCGCGCCGTCGAGCCCGAACTCGCGGAGCCGCCGCAGCGCATCCGGCAGCGACTCGGGCCTCGGCCGCTCCGCCGTCGCCTGACGCGCCCGCTCCCGGTTCACACGGATGATCGACACCTGCTCCCCCTTGTTCAGCAGGTGGAACCGCGCCGTCACATACCGCATGACCTCACCCAGAGCCTCCGGGCTCAGCCGCGCAATCTGCCGGGCCGCCTCGTCCCGGTCGGGGTGCTCCAGCGCATCGCCGGCGTTGGCGCACAACCCGTGCAAGGCCCGCGCGGTGTCGCGCCCGCCGCCCAAGCCGCACGAGTCCGCGGCCCGCGCGAGCTGCGCGTCGAGTGAACGTTGAAATTCGTCGCTCATGTCCCTGCTCATCATCCGCGATCCGCCCCGGCCCGGCTGACCGCCGCCTCGGCCCGCCGCCCGCCAGCGCCCATTGGCCCGCGGACATCCTCACGAACCCCCGTTCATGGCATGCCAGATCCATGCGGTGCCGCAGGCTTCACCGGGCACCCCTTCCGGCGTGATTGGACCATCAGCAGGGTAGGAATTCCGCCCAATTCCCCCCAAAATGGCACCGTATCTGCCACCGGTTGTCGGCTTCGGGCCCGCGGCGCGTCTATCTGTTCATCGGGCTCGATTCTGGGAGGCTGCCAAGACGGCGCGCGGTCTCTATTCCCTGGGCGCGATCGGTGTATCCGCGGCCACTTTGGCGTTATTCCGGGCAAAACACCGGTTTCACAGAACTCGGGAACTCCTCCGCACCCTCTCCGAACGGTTGAGGGGTAGAAGAGGAACAAGCCTTGTCGCCTCCGGGCTGGGTGCCCGGGGCGGTGGACTCCGGGAAGGCAGGGGGTAGGACCACACGATGCTGCGGATCGGCAATCAGCACGGCATGCGGCACTCGGCTGCGGTGGGCGCGAACGGAAATACCACCGAGTCGGAGGTGATTCCGCCGCTCTCTTCGGAGGCCCAGGCCATCAACAGCCTCTGCGCCGACTCGGGCCTGGCCCCCGATCTGGCCCGCGCCCTCCTCGCCGATTCGCACTTGCCGCTGGTCGTCTGCGAAACTACGGGCGAGATCGTCTTCGCCAGCCGGGCCACCGGCGACCTGCTGGGCGTCTCCGCCGGCTCGCTGGTCGGCGGGCGGCTGCCGATCGCCGGCGGACCCGAAGCCGAGGCCGAGCGACAGGGCTTCCTGCGCCGGGCCGGCAACACCGGTCGGCCGACGCTGATTCTCGAGGTGATCGCCGGCATGCCCTGCCGCACCGTGGTCCGGCGGATGTCGCCGGCCTCGGGCGCCGACGGTCAGGGGCTGCTGCTGTGCATCTTCCACACGGGCCCGGCCTCGGCCGAGACCGCCGAAGACCACGCGCACTACGAGGTCGTCCACGCCCGCCGCGGCCCCCGGATGCCCACCGAGGACCTCACCGAGGCCGAACTGCGGGTGTTGCGGCTCATCGCCATGGGCCACACCTCCGGCGAGATCGGTCGGCTCATCCACCGCTCGGTGAAGACCGTCGAGTGGCACCGCTCGTCTCTGGGCCGCAAACTCGGGCTCAGCACCCGCATCGAGCTCACCCGCTTCGCCCACCGGCAGGGGCTGGTGGACCTCGGCGGCGTCACGCTCCAGGCCCCCGAAGGCGCCGCCCCCGCGGCGCCCCGCGGCCCGGGCCGCCGCCGGTCGGTCTCGATTCAGCTCGACGGTCCGCCCGCACGATCCTGACAGCGCCGGGAACCCGCGGCTTCCGACGCGCGGCGATCGACCGCGCGGGGCCGTGCGTTTTTGGCCGGTGGCCCGGCGAGTGCCGATGACATTGGATATGCCAGACGCACTCCTCTCGAAGGGTCCCGCCGTGGCCGTTCCCGCCCGTCTCCCCGCGCTCCCCGAGTTCGAGCTCTCGGGCAAGCACTGCTACCTGATCGGCATCGGCGGGTGCGGCATGTCGGGCCTGGCGAGGATGCTCTCCAGCCGCGGCGCCCACGTGAGCGGGTCCGACAAGGAACACTCCCCCGCCACCGCCGACCTGCAGGCCGAGGGCGTCGCCGTGGGCTTCGACCAGCACGCCGGCCGCCTCCCCGAGGCGTGCGACCTGGTCATCGCTTCCGCCGCCATCCGCCCCGACCACCCCGAGATGCTCGCGGCCGTCTCGCGGGGCGTGCCGGTGATGAACTACGCCGAGGCCCTGGGCCGCTGCATGATCGGCCGCACCGGCGTCGCCATCGCCGGCACCCACGGCAAGTCGACCACGGTCGCCATGCTCGGGCACGCGCTGATCCAGAGCGGCATCGATCCCACCGTCATCGTCGGCGCCACCACCGGCCACCTCGCCCGCCCCGGCGGCCCGCCCACAGGCTTCCGGCTGGGCGCCCGGGCCATCCCCGAGGGCCCCCGCGCCGGCGAGCCGGGCGTGCTCGTCGCCGAGGCCTGCGAGTTCAACCGCTCGTTCCACAACCTCTTCCCGCGCCTGGCCGCCATCACCAGCGTCGAGGCCGACCACCTCGACATCTACGGCACGCTCGACGCGGTGGTCGAGAGCTTCCGCGAGTTCGCCCGGCGCATCCCGCCCGCCTCCGAGGGGGGCAAGCTGCTCATCGCCCACGACAACGCCCACCGGCGCGAGGTTACCGCCGGCCTCGAGTGCGAGGTCCACACCATCGGCTTCCCGCCCCACGCCGACTGGCAGGTCACCTACGACCCCCGCAGGCGGCAGGTGGGCCTGCTGCACAAGGCCCAGCCCCACGCCGGCTGGACGATCGACGTCCCCGGCCAGCACATGGCCTTCAACTCGGCCGTCGCCGCCGTCATCGCCGGCTGGCTCGGCGCCCCGATGGACCGCGTCGCCAGGGCCCTCTCCACGTTCCACGGCGTCGACCGCCGCATGCAGATGGTCGGCGAGAAACGCGTCGCCGGCCTCTCTCCCTCCGACCGCAACGCCCCGCCCGTCCGCGTTTACGACGACTACGGCCACCACCCCACCGAGATCGAGGTCACCCTCCGCGCCCTGCGCGAGTTCGAACGCCCCGAGCAGCACAAGCCCTGGGGCGGCGGCCGGTTGATCTGCGTCTTCCAGCCCCACCAGCACTCCCGCACCCGCTTCCTCCTCGAAGAGTTCGCCCAGGCCTTCGGCGACGCCGACGTGGTCATCGTCCCCCACATCTACTTCGTCCGCGACTCGGAGATCGAGAAAACCAAGGTCTCGGCCGCCGACCTCGTCGACCGCCTCCGCAAGCGCGGCAAGCAGGCCATGCACCTCTACCCCTTCGACGCCATCGTCGAGCAGCTCCAGAACATCTGCCGCCCGGGCGATCTGCTGGTGGTCATGGGCGCTGGCTTTGCGGCGGCCGGCAGGCCTGCCGGTGCGTCGTTCCTCGCGTGCGGCCTGTTGCCCGTGGTGCTCACGGCCCTCGCCTTCACGCTGGCGAGTGCGGCCCTCGTGCTGGGCGCCACACGCGCGCGTTAATAGCGATACGAGATCGACCGCGCGCCGAAACGGTCGGGCTTGTTCTGATCTTCGAATTCGCGCGTGCGCATCACGTAGCTGAACGTGCCGCGAATG
>JACVCL010000153.1 GCA_016742075.1 Phycisphaerales bacterium | reverse complement strand
GTGGAGGGGGGGGGATCAGCCCGCGGCCATCTTGGCGGCCTTCTTCTTCGCGTCGTCGAGCGTGCCGACGTACATGAAGGCGCCCTCGGGCAGGTCGTCGCCCTCGCCGGCGCACAGACGCTCGAAGCTGTCGATGGTCTGCTCGAGCGAGGTGTAGATGCCGCTGAAGCCGGTGAACTGCTCGGCGACGAAGAAGGGCTGGCTGAGGAATCGCTCGATCTTGCGGGCGCGGCGGACGATGAGCTTGTCGTCTTCCGAGAGCTCGTCGACGCCGAGGATCGCGATGATGTCCTGCAGGGCCTTGTAGCGCTGGAGAATCGCCTGCACCTGGCGCGACACCTTGTAGTGCCGCTCGCCGAGGATCTGCGGGTCGAGGATGCGGCTGGTGGAGGCCAGCGGGTCGACGGCGGGGTAGATGCCCTTCTCGGCGATCCCGCGGGCCAGCACGACGAAGGCGTCGAGGTGGCTGAAGGTGGTGGCGGGGGCGGGGTCGGTGAGGTCGTCGGCGGGCACGTAAATGGCCTGCACCGAGGTGATGGCGCCCTTGCTGGTCGAGGTGATGCGCTCCTGCAGCTCGCCCATCTCGGTGCTGAGGGTGGGCTGGTAGCCCACCGCGCTGGGCATGCGGCCCAGCAGCGCCGAAACCTCGGAGCCCGCCTGGGTGAAGCGGAAGACGTTGTCGACGAAGATCAGCGTTTCCTTGCCCGAGGCGTCGCGGAACTCCTCGGCCATGGCCAGGCCCGAGAGGGCCACCCGCAGGCGGGCGCCCGGCGGCTCGTTCATCTGGCCGAACACCATCGCCACCTTCTCGATGACGTGGGCCTTGTTGCCCTTGTCGTCGGTGTACTCGGCTTCCTTCATTTCGCGCCAGAGGTCGTTGCCCTCGCGGGTGCGCTCGCCCACGCCGCAGAAGACGCTGTAGCCGCCGAACTCGCGGGCCACGCGGGCGATCATCTCCTGGATCACGACGGTCTTGCCGACGCCGGCGCCGCCGAAGAGGCCGATCTTGCCGCCGCGGACGAAGGGGCACAGCAGGTCGATGACCTTGATGCCGGTGACGAGGATCTCGGTCTTGGGGTTGAGCTGGTCGAACTCGGGCGGGGTCTGGTGGATCGACCGCATCTTGGTGGCCGCCACGGGCCCGGCCTCGTCGATCGGCTGCCCCAGCAGGTTGAACACGCGGCCCAGCACGGGCTCGCCCACCGGCACCTTCACCGAGTCGCCGGTGTCGGTGCACTTCATGCCGCGGGTCAGGCCGTCGGTCGAGCCCAGCGCCACGCACCGCACGCGCCCACCGCCGAGGTGCTTCTGCACCTCGCCGGTCAGCCGCAGGTGCCCCACGCGGGTCGGGGCGTCGATGGTCACCGCGTTGTAGATGTCGGGGAGCCCGTCCTCGGGGAACTGGGCGTCGAACGTCGAGCCGATGACCTGCGTGATGGTGCCGATGGTGGGCATGGGCGGATGATCCTGAAAGAGACCCGAGAGCCCGACCGACCCGGGCGAAGGGCTCGGGGTGCGGCAGGGGCTTCGAGGGGGGCGACAGAATAGCCGTTGCCAGCCAGACTCGCACCCTCTTCAGGCCGCCGGACCCGTGGTCCGGACCCCACCATGGCCGCCGCCTGTTTGGGGTACATTCGGCGTCGCTCGAGCCCGGCCCGGGCCCCGGAGCCCCGAGCCTCGGAACCCCGGGGGCCCGATGGCCGTCGAACGATCGGAGGTTCTTGTGACACGAGGGAGCCCCTTCATGCGGATCTCGAAATGGCCGGCGTGCGTGGTGATGGTGCTGACGGGCCTGTGGGGCCCCGCGGGGCAGGCCGAGCCCCGGCCGCCGGCGACTTCGCCCGGGAAAGCCCCGGCGCGGCCGGCCCCGGCCGAGCAGTCGGGGGAGGTCGACCTTCGCCCGAAGTTCGAGGTCGGGCGGTCGGTGCGGTACCTGATGATCCAGGACTCGACGACCAGGGCAGCGGGCGGCGCGGGGGCCAAGGGCGGCGGCGCCGGGGCGGTGGACGCCAAGCAGCGCCAGGAGATCGGTCTGAGCCTCACGGTGCGATCGGCCGACGCGGACGGCGGCGCGACGGTTGATCTGAAGCTCGACAGCATCAAGGTGGTGGTCGACGCCGGGGGCGAGAGGATGGCGTTCGACTCGACCCGGCCCCAGCCGGCGGCGGCCGACGACCCCGCCGCGGCGGCGCTCGCCGGGATGCTCGGGAAACTGGTGGGCACGACGCTGACCGCCGAGGTCGACAGCCGCGGCAACGTCACAAAGGTCACGGGCGGCGACGCCCTGACGGGCGACGGCCTGTTCGGCCGGTACCTCGCCGATCAGGGCGCCCGATCGTTCTTCGGCCCGCTGTCGGCGGCCAAGGGATTCAAGGGCAAGGCCCGGGTGGGCGAGTCGTGGACCTTCGACGACACCGTGGGCACCGCGCTGATGGACCTGCGGATGAAGACGACGCACCGCCTGGTGTCGCACCGAGCCGGGCAGGCGGAACTGACGGTGACCGGGGTCGCCGAGCCGGCGCCGGAGTCGAAACTGGGCGGGCTGGTGGTCCGCCGGTCGGTGTACGAAGGCAGTTACCGGTGGGACACGCGGGCGGGACGGCTTGAGCGGATGAAGATCACCCAACGGCAGGAGGTCGAGAAGACCGACGAGGGCGACAAGCTCGCGCTGGTGACCGAGGCGACGACCACGATCGAGCGTCAGCCGACCGGGGAGACCGACTCTCCCGCGAGGCCGCGGCGTTGAGCCGGCCGTGCGCGACACCCCGAAGTCGGGTAACGTTTTGAGCTCCGAGCGGGGCCGTCGGTCGCCCCGCCCCGCCCTCTGCCCGAGCCACCGCATGCCCCGAGCGATCTCCGCCGCTGCCGCGCTGCTCTTGGTTGTGTCGTCGACCGCCGCCCTGCGCGGCCAGCCCGTGCCCGCCGCGGCCGAGCCGGCCACGCCGAAGGCGCCCGTGCCCGCGGCCCCGCCCGCGAAGGCCGCCGCCGAGTACGACCTGCGCCCCCGGCTGTCCGCCGGCACGCAGGCCCGCTACCGGGTGACGCTGAGCAGCGAACAGGGCGTGTTTCTCGCCGCGGTGCCCGAGGGCCAGGGCCGCCAGTCGAGTTCGATGCGGATGGAGGTCGTCGTGCTCATCAAGGTGGCCGAGGCCAAGCCCGGTGCCGACGCCCGCGTGGATCTGGTGTATCAGGAGCTGAAATTCAGGGCCGAGGCGGCCGAGACCAAGGTGGAGTTCGACAGCGCGCGTCCGGATCCGGTGGGTCCGGCGAGCCCGAACGGCCCGCAGGCCGATCCGTCGAGCGCCGAGCTGCGCAAGTTCCTCGGCTCGGCGGTGCGGCTGGGCGTCGACCCGCTGGGCAACCTCACGAACATCGAGCCGCCGGCCGACCTGCCGCCGGAGGTGCTCGCCGCCGCGGCGGGGTTCCTCACCCCCGAGGTCATCCGCGACGCGTTCTCGCCGATCTTCTCGGCCCAGAAGCCCAGCGGGGTCGCCAAGCTCGGCGAGACGTGGACGGTGTCGGACAGCGCCGACGGCGCGCCCGGCCCGCGGCTGATCATCTCGGCCGAGCACGCGCTGAAGACGGTCAGCAGCAACCTGGCGACGATCGACATCGTCGGCACACTCTCGCTGGACCCCACCGACGACCGCGGCGGCAAGGCCGAGCTCAAGGAATCGACGCACAAGGGGTCGATCGTCTGGGATCTCACGGCCGGGCTGCTCCGAAACTCGACGCGGGAGCTGCGATTCCGCACCTCGCTGGACCTGCAGGGCTTCGGCGTCGAAACCCACCGCTCGTCGTCGACCAAGGTCGAGCGGCTGGACTGACGCGCGCCACGGCGAGAACAACCAATTTGGGTGGATCCGGGCTCTCCCGGGTTGTTGAAGAGATCCGCGCAGAGACCCGTACAAATTGCGAATCTTTTCGGCAAAGGGTAGGAAGAACGCTGCAATTCTCGGGTGGGACATGCACGGGACATGTGCCAGAGCGGATTTTTCAACATTGAACACGTTGCGCGGGTACGGTTTGGTGAACGCGAGAGTTTTCAGTGGAGGGCTCGTGCCCTCGGAACTTTCGGTTGCGTTTCGGAGGTTGACCCATGCTGCGTGGACGAACGGGAGCTGTGGCCGTGGACCGCGACGACCAACTGATGGCTCTGACGTCGCCGGCCCGCCAGGAGGTACTGGACGGCGTTCAGGCGATCGGGCCGTGCTCGATCGCGGAGCTGGCGGAGCTGATCGGCCGGCCGCCGGACTCGCTGTACTACCACGTCCGGAAGCTGGTGGATGTGGGCCTGTTGGTGCAGAAGGGCTCGCGGAAGAGCAAGCGGCGCGATGAGGCGGTGTTCGACCTCACGGCCCGGCCGCTGCGGCTGGTGTTCGACACCCGCAAGGACAGCAACATCATCGCGATGATCGAGTCGACGAGCGCGATGCTGCGGATCACCGACCGGAACTTCAAGCGGTCGGTCGACGCGGGCGACGTGATCATCGACGGCAAGTCGCGCAACACGTGGGTGGGACGGCTGAAGGGCTGGCTGACCAAGGAAGAGGTGGCCGAGGTCAACACGAAGATCGCCGACATCGTCCAGCTCTTCACGCGGCACAAGCGGGAGCCGGGTACTGAGCTGCACGCGATCACCTCGGTGTTCATGCCGCTGCGGCCGAAGGATCACCGCCGCCCCGGCAAGAACGGCTACCTGAACGGGTATCACAACGGCGGCCGTCACGACGATGACGACGACGAATAGCCCTTGGGGCCGGCCGGTTTCTGCGCCTTTCCTCGGGGCCCGGGCCGCGACGCCCGGGCCCTTTGTTCTGGTATGTGGACGCTTCCTGACGAGCTTGTGACGGTCTCGGGACGGGCCCGGCTGACGCGCCTGCAGGAGCAGGACGCCGAGTGGCTGTTCCGCGCGCTCGACCACGACGAGGTGTGGCGGGTGAGGCCCGACCCGCGCCCGGCGAGCGCTGCCGACTACCGCGACCGCGTGTCGGGCATTCTCGCGGACATGTCCCGCGGCTTGCGCTGGGCGTTCACGGTGCGGGCGGGCCCGGCGGGCGAGATCGTGGGCACCACGGGCTACCTCGACCTGATGCCCGACCGCCGCTCGCTGGAGATCGGCGCCACCGCCTACAGCCCGGCGTGGCAGCGGACGTTCCTCAATACCGAGTGCAAGCTGGCCCTGATGGGCCACGCCTTCGCGGTGATGCGGTGCGTGCGGGTGAGCCTGCTGGTCGATACCCGCAACGCCCGGTCGATCGCGGCCGTCGAGCGCATCGGCGCCGTCCGCGAGGGCACGCTCCGCAACCAGCGCATCTGCTGGGACGGGTTCATCCGCGACGCGGCGGTGTTCAGCGTGATCGACTCGGAGTGGCCGGCTGTCGAGGCCCGGCTGCGGGGTCTGCTGGCCCGGCACCCCGCCGAGCCGCCGGGAGGCATGTCTCCGGGGGCGAGATCCGAGCGTGGGGTGTGAACCGCGAAGGGAAGGGAATGCGGTGAGGCGTCAGGCGGTGGGGGGGGC